>NZ_CP019082.1:6485965-6823158 GCF_001956985.1 Paludisphaera borealis | reverse complement strand
TCATGGTCGAGAGGGGCTTGGATCATCACTACGAGAATACCCGAAGGCTGGCGCGGCGGCGCGCCGGGACGTGCTCGAACCGCCAAGACGTCTCCCCCCCCCAATCCCCAGGGGGTGATTGCACTTCCATTGTTCGGACGCTTGACAGGGCTGTCAACCTGTTGTTAGGATATACGTTGGGCCGGGACCAGGGATAAAGCCAATTCGGGCTCGGCCCATGCGGGGTTGGGTTCGTTCCCTGCGCCTTGGCGAGTGCGGCCGAGGGCGGGTGCGATCCAAGGAGGCGTTGCCCACTCGATGGTATCGCGGCATGAACCCGAGCCCCGCCTGTGACTGGGCGCGGCTCGGCTTTGTTTTTCGCGGCCTCTTTTGAAGGCTCTGTCGAACGCCGCCCGGTTTTCTTCCATCGAGTGATCTGTTAGCTGCACGCCTCGGAGGAACGGAATGAGCGTCGATTTGGTCCGGATCGTCGATAGCATCCATCGCGACAAGAACATCTCCAAGGAGATCCTGTTCGATGGAATTCAGTCGGCGCTCGCCACCGCGGCGCGGAAGCACTATCCGGACGCCGCCGAGATCGAGATCCATATCGACCGCGACAGCGGCGCGATCGACGCCACTAAGGACGGGGTCAAGATGGACCCCTCCGAGCTCGGCCGGATCTCCGCCCAGACCGCGAAACAGGTCATCATCCAGAAGATCCGCGAGGCCGAGCGCGACAGCCTCTTCGACGAGTTCGAGGACCAGCGCGGCGACCTCGTGACCGGGACCGTGCAGCGGTTCGAGGGGGGGGCGGTCATCGTCAACCTCGGCAAGACCGACGGCATCCTGCCCCGAGGCGAGCAGATCCCCGGCGAGAGCTACCACCCCAACGAGCGGATTCGCGCGATCATCCTCGACGTCCGTAAGGTGGGCCAGCGGGTCAAGATCATCCTCAGCCGCACCCATCCCGACTTCGTCCGCCGGCTCTTCGAGCTGGAGATCCCCGAAATCGCCGACCAAGTCATCGCCATCCGCGCTCTGGCTCGCGAGGCCGGCTACCGCTCGAAGGTGGCGGTGACCTCGATCGACGCCAAGATCGACGCGGTCGGTGCCTGCGTCGGCGTCCGCGGCACCCGAATCAAGAACATCGTCGACGAGCTGGGGGGCGAGCGGATCGACATCGTCCGCTGGAACGAGTCGCTCCAAGTTTTGATTCCCAACTCGTTGCAGCCGGCCGAGATCGACGAGGTCATGCTCTGCCACCTGCTGGGCCGCGCCATCGTCCTGGTGCGCGACGATCAGCTCTCGCTGGCCATCGGCCGGCGCGGGCAGAACGTCCGGCTGGCGTCGAAGCTGGTCGGCTGGGACGTCGAGATCATGACCGCCGAGGAGCTTGACGAGGTGATCGAGAAGGCCGTCAAGACCTTCGAGAAGATCGACGAGGTCGACACCGAGCTGGCCGAGCGACTGGTGGAGCAAGGCATCCTCAGCTACGACGATCTTTCTGTCATGGAAATCAGCGACCTGGTGAATACAATTGAAGGCTTGACCGAAGAGCAAGCCTCGTCGATCGTCAGCCAGGCCGAGACCATGGCCGAGGAGCAGACCGACGAACTGCCGCGCCGCAAGGCCGGTCGCGCCGCGGCGGCCCTGGCCGAGGGCCGCGATAGCGGCGAGTCGCCGCCGGTCGAGGTGAACGGCGACGAGACGGCTTCGGATCTCGCGAGCGAATACGATGGCGAGGCCGCGGCCGAACTGGACGAATCAGGACCCTCGGACGGTGGGCCGTCGGGGGACGAGTCAGGGATCGACGAACTCACGGACTCGACCGGGATGCATGATTCGGCCTTGCCCGCCGAACGTGGCGATGAGGTCGAGGACGACTCGTCTTTCGACGAGGGAGCGGTATCAGAATCGGAATCGGAACCGGAGGGTGACGAGGCGAGCGACGACGAGTATCACGACGTGGCCTTGGCGGAGGAGACCTCGGGTCGTACGGCCCAGGGCCATGAAGTGACTTCACCACCCAGCGACGACGACCAGAGCGAGACTCTCCGCATCGTGACCGACGTCGTCGAGAACGGCGAAGCGCCGTCGACGATCTCGGAACCCGAGCTGGAGCCGCGGGACACGTCGCGACCCGATAACGGGGCCCGTGGGAAAGACCAGAAGCCGGGACGGACGTCGGCCAGCGAGTAGCCGCCGCAGCCGTCCCAAGACCAGGCCGGAGAGGCCGGACAGACCATGCCGACGCGGGTCGCCCCAACGACCCCGTCGAATTTCGCCGTCGAGTTTTCCCTAGGAGACGACGGCCGGGGGCTTCTTGAAGCCGGCCCGGCCAATTCTGCAAACCATGGATCGAAGCACCCGCCCCCAGCCCTGGCCGTCCGAGCCGGGTCGACCGGACCCGCGCATCGTCGACGTCGCCCGCCGCGACGTCCGATCGCGCCCGACGGTCGGATCGGCCCCGGTCTCCGAGACCGCGCGGCCCGCGGGCGGGCGCTCTAGACTCGCCGCCGAAAGCTTGACCCGATCCGCTGAACGGGCTCGTCACGCGGTCGGTCGCTTCGATACAATTCAAATTCCTGAATTTTGTTAGAGGGCCGTGCCAGCCGCGGTCGTCCGGAGCCGGCTCCGGGAGGAGTTGCCTTTGTCCACGCGTGTTCACGAGTTGGCGAAAGAACTAGGCTTGAAAAGCCAGGACTTGCTCGAGCGGGTCCAGGAATGGGGGCTGGACGTCAAGGCTAACCCTCTGGCCAGCCTCGATCCCCCAACCGTGGAGCGGATCAGGGAGCTTATGAACCAGCAGTCCACCGGCACCCAGGCTTCCGGCGTCGCAGCGCCGCCGGCGCGGCCTCCAGCGGCCCCCGAGGCATCGTCTCCGCCGCCCGTGAAACCCACCGTGAGCCCGGCCCCACCTGCGGCTCCGACCCCGCCCACGGCCGAATCGCGCCCCGTCGCGCCGCCGCCGGCCCCGACTCCGGTCGCCAAGCCCGAACCCCCCGCGCCGCGAGCAGCCGAACCGGCCGCCGCTGCGATCGAAATCGCCCCCCCGGTCGAGGAGCCGCCGGCGTCGACCGCCCCTCGGCAGACTCCCCTGTCGGCCCCTCCCCTGGCTCGTCCCGCTGCGGGGCCGGCGAGTTCGCGAGTCAGCGGCCCGCTGTCGGCCCACACGCCGCATCGCAGCACCGGCGGCGGCGCAATCCGCCCCGGCGGCCAGCCGGCTCCGGCCCATCCCTCGGGCGAGCCGCGGTCGCGCCCCCAATCCCCCGCCCAGCCGCACGCCCCAGGTTCCGCTCCGGCTTCCTCGCAGCAGCACGCCGGCGGCGGCTCCTTCCAACCTTTGACGCGGAGTGAATACATGACTTCGGCGGGAATCCGCCCCCCGGTGCAGCGATCCGGGTCGCACTCGGCCGCTCCCCTGAGCCCCAGCCGCCGCACCGGCGAGGAATCAGCCGCCGAGGGACCTCGTCGCGACGCCTCCGGGCCGCGGCGGCCGTTGCCCCCCGTCGCCGCTCCGCAAGCTGCTCCTCCTCGGACCTCCGGTCCCGGACGCCCGGCCGGCGGCGCCCAGCCCGAGGTCAAGAGCCAGCGCCCTGAAAAGCGGATGACCCGCGAAGACATGCTCGCCCTGATGCGATCGGGAGGACTCGCCGCCGGAGGCGCGGCCCCCGCCGCGCCTCCGGCGGCTCGGCCCGGCGGCGGAACCGGCCTGCGTCCGGGAATGCCCGGTCGTCCCGGCCCGGGAATGTCGCCTCGTCCCCCCAGCCCTCCGGGGCCCGGCGGACTCACCCGTGGGCCGGCCCCCGGCCCCGGCGGTGGACCCGCGCCGGCCGCGCCGGCCACGATGGTCGACGAGGAAGAGGAGCGCAAGGCCAAGGGACGCGTCGGCTCGTCGGCCGACCGCGCCGGCCGCCGCGCCCGCCGCAACGAGCGGGCCACCGAACGTCGCGTGACCTCGCCGATGCCCGCGGCCGCCCTGCTCAATGAGGACGAAGAGAACCGCCGCGGCAGCCGCGGCCGCAAGTCGCACAAGCAGGGCGCGCACCGCCTGGCCGCCGCCACCGCGCGGAAGTCGCACGCCGAGGTCGACGCCCCGGTCACCATCCGGACGCTCTCCGAGGCCCTTGGCGTCAAGGCCAACGACATCCTCCGCAAGCTCATGAACATGGGCCAGATGGCGACGATCAACGCCAACCTCGACGACGATCTCGCCGCCGAGCTGGCCCTTGAGTTCGGCATGGAGCTCCAGGTCATCCACGAGCGAACCGCCGAGGACGACTTCCTCGAGGCGTTCGCGCCGCCGGTCGAGTCGGAGAACCTCCTTCCTCGGCCGCCGGTCATCACGATCCTGGGCCACGTCGACCACGGCAAGACCTCGCTGCTCGACCGGATTCGCAAGTCGAAGGTCGTGCAGTCCGAGAGCGGCGGCATCACCCAGCACATCGGCGCCTACCAGGTCGAGTACAACGACAAGCCGATCACGTTCGTCGACACCCCCGGGCACGAGGCGTTCACCGCCATGCGAGCCCGCGGGGCCAACGTCACCGACATCGTGGTTCTGGTCGTGGCGGCCGACGACGGCGTGATGCCGCAGACGGTCGAGGCGATCGCCCACGCCAAGGCGGCCAACGTGCCGATCGTCGTGGCGCTCAATAAGATCGACCTGCCCAACGTCGACACCACGACCAACATCAGCAAGATCTACGGCGAACTCGCTCAGCAGGGGTTGAACCCCGTCGAGTGGGGCGGCGACGTTGAAGTAGTGAAGACCTCGACGGTGACCGGCGCGGGCCTCACGGATCTGCTGGCCACCCTTGAGACGATCGCCGAACTCCACGAGCTGAAGGCCGATCCCACGCGGCCGGCCACCGGCACCTGCCTGGAGGCTTCGCTCTCCGAGGGCCGCGGCGTCCTCGCGACGGTCCTGGTCCGCGAAGGCACGCTCCGCGTCGGCGACATCGTCGTCTGCGGCGACGGCTTCGGTCGCATCCGCGCCTTGTTCGACGATCACGGCCGCTCGATCGAGCAGGCCGGGCCTTCGTTCCCCGTCGAGATCTCCGGACTCGACGTCGTCCCCACGGCCGGCGAGAACTTCGCCGTCACTGACGACATCGCCCGAGCCCGCGAGGTCGCCGAGACCCGCCGCGTCCGGGCCCGCGACGCCTCCCAGGCCGAGCGTCAGACCGTCACGCTGGAAAACCTCTACAACCGGATGGCCGAGCAGAAGGTCAAGTCGCTCAACTTGATCGTCAAGGCCGACGTCCAGGGCTCGATCGAGGCCATCGTCAAGGAGTTGGAGAAGCTGGAGAACGCCGAGGTTCCGATCCGGATCCTCCTCAAGGCCGTCGGCGGGATCAGCGAAAGCGACATCATCCTGGCCGACGCCTCCCAGGCGATCGTCATCGGCTACCGCGTCGCACCCGAAGACCGGGCGATCACGATGGCCGACGAGAAGAACATCGAGATCCGCCGCTACGACATCATCTACCAGGTCACCGACGACGTCAAAAAGGCCGTCGAGGGCATGCTCGTCCCCGAGATCAAGGAGGTCCACCTCGGACGCGCCGTGGTCCGGCTGGTCTACAAGATCTCCAAGGTCGGCTCGGTGGCGGGCTGCTTCGTCACCCAGGGCGTCATCGAGCGCGGGTCGAAGGTTCGCCTGATCCGCGACGGCCGCGAGATCTACAAGGGGGCGATCGACGCTCTCAAGCGGTTCAAGGACGACGTCAAGGAAGTTCCCCAGAACTTCGAATGCGGCATCAAGATCACCAATTTCGAGGACGTGAAGACCGACGACGTCATCGAGGCCTACCGGGTCGACGTGATCCGCCGCACTCTGTAACACCAAGCCTCGCGCCCGCCCAGCCGGGCGACGCGCCGGGGCGGCCTTTGGATTCGCGGGTCGAGCCGGTGAACACGCCGGCCGGCCCGTGTTTCGTCGGCTCGGTCCGGCGTCCCTTAGATAGACCAAGGAACCCTCGATGTCGTCTCACCGCAGCCTCCGAATCGCCGAGGCCATTCGCGAGGTCGTCGCTTCGGCCATCTTGTTCGACGTTTCGGACCCCCGCATCCAGGCCGTCACGGTCCTTCGCGTCGAGGTCAGCCAGGACCTGCGAACCGCGACCGTGTACGTCTCGGTGATGGGTAAGGAAGCCGAACGTAACCTGGCCATGAAGGGGTTGCGGCACGCCACCGGATTCCTTCAGGCCCGGGTCGCCGCGCGGCTGCAAATTCGGTTCACGCCGATTCTCGGCTTCAAACTCGATGACGCCGTCAAGAAGTCGGTCGAGATCAGCCGACTGATCGATGAGGCGGTCGCGGCCGACCAGAAACCACGCGGCGCCTCCGCTCGACTCGCGGCGGACTCGAACCCGGACGACGATCAAGACGACGACGATCTCGATGACGATGATCAAGACGACGACGACGATCAAGACGATGACGACGATCTCGATGACGACGACGATCAAGACGACCTTCCGGACGACGCGTCCGGCCGCTCGCCTCGCGCGAATTCCTGAGCGTTCCCGTTTCGGCGGCCGGCTCTCCCGACGTTTCGGGAAGAGCCGAGCGAGCGCCGCCCGATCTCGGCCGGTCCCCGCATCGTCAGCCGCCCGAACCGCACCCAACCCCAAACAGGTCCATGGCGACTCAAAGCAAAACTCAGTATTTGACGGATCTTCAGGCCTACCTCAAGCGCCGGTACAAGCCCAAGGCTGAGAAGGCGGCGGCCCGGCTCACGGTCATCGAGGCGGTCGTCTACGGGATCTGCCACGAAGACACGACCCGAGAACAGGCCAACCAGGCGCTCTCGCGATTCAAGGATCAGTTCTTCGACTGGAACGAAGTGCGGGTCAGCCCCTTGGAGGAGGTTCAGGAGACGCTCGCCGGCATCCCCGATCCTGCCGCCCGGGCCCATCGCATCCGCCGGTTCCTCCGCCAGCTCTTCGAGAGGACCTACAACTTCACTCTCGAACAGCTCACCAAGAAACCCCTCAAAGAGGCCCTCAAGGCGCTCCAGCCGTTCGAGGTGTTCACGTCCGACTACGTGACGGCGACCGTCGTTCAACAGGCGCTCGGCGGCCACGCGATTCCGGTCGACGAATCCACGCGCAAGGCGTTTGAGCACCTCGGGCTTCACGAGCCCGACGTCTCGACCCTTCGCGGTTTGATCGAGCGCGCCATCCCCAAGAACCGGGGCGCCGAATTCATCGAGCTGCTCGAAGAGATGGCCCACGACGCGGCGCTCGCGACCGACGCCAAGGCGCCGCGATGGGAGCACCACGGCAAGGCCGGCCACGCCCCCTCCCCTCCGCCGGCATCGACCGTGAAACCCGCCAGGGCGAAATCCAAGGAACTCCCCGGGATCAAGCCGGAGGCCGTTGAGCCGCACGCGGCCAAGGACGCCGCCAAGGCGAAGCCCAAGGACGCTCCCAAAGGCTCTGCCGCGCCTCATCCTGGCAAGACCCCCCCGGCCAAGGAGCCCCCGCCGCCGCCCAAGCCGCCCAAGGGCAAGAAATGACCTGACCTTCGCGGCTAGGTCTTGAGGATCATCGGCCGGCTGAACCGTCCACCGAGGATTTCGTCGGCCGGCAGGTTCAGCCAGCCGTCGAGAAGCGTCGCGTAAACGCTCCGGAAATCGATCGACCACTTCAGGTCGTCGTTCTCCAGATCGCCAAGCGAGGGTGCCTGGCCGACGATGCCGCTCTGGACCGACGGCCCGGCGACGAACACGGGGCCGGCGGTGCCGTGATCGGTGCCCAGCGAACCGTTCTCCTCGGGGCGGCGGCCGAACTCGCTGAACGCAAGCACGGCGACGCGGTCGGCCAGCTTGCTCGCCGCCAGGTCGTCCAGAAACGCCCGCAGCGCGTCGGCCAGCTCCCGCAGCAGGGCCGACTGCGCGGGGGCCTGAACCGAGTGGGTGTCGTAGCCCCCCTGGATCAGGTAATACACCCGCGCCGGCGACTTCGCCTTGATCGACCGCGCGACCAGCTCGAAGCGCTTCGCCAATCCCGAGCCGGGATAACGCGCTCCGCCGTCCGGCTTCGCCGCCGCGGCCTCCAGGTCGGCGGCCGTCGCATAGGCGGTCGCCACCGTGCGGTTGACGAAGGCGGTCAGGTCGTCAGTTGAAGTGGCAGATTCGGCTGGCGGCGGGGGGAGGCGGAGCGCCAGGTCGGAGGCGTCGGCGAACGACGTCGAGGCGGCCCGACGAGAGAACAACGCTCGCGGGATGTTCTCGTCGCCGACGTGGATCAGCGCCGGTCCGTCGCCCCGAGGGGCCGCGTCGAGCGCCCGGCCGAGCCAGCCCAGGTTCGCGGCGTCCGGCTTGCCGGGCATCGCGGTCTGCCAGACGGCCATGCTCTCGAAGTGCGAGCGGTCGGGGTTCGGATAGCCGACCCCTTGTACGATCGCCAGCCGGTGGCTCTCGATCAGGTCGGCTGCGGCTCGCATCGACGGGTGCAGGCCGATCCCCTCGCCGACCTTCAAGACCTTGTCGGTTGGAATCCGAAGCTCGCGACGGTGCTTGTTGTAGTTCTCGTCACCGAACGGGACGACCGTGTTGATCCCGTCGTTGCCGCCGTCGAGCTGGAGCACCACCAGCACCCGGCCGTCGCGATCGGGCGTCGCCGCGCGGGTCGTCCTGTCGAGGAATTCCGGGACGACCGGCGCCAGCGAGAGGAACGCCGATCGCCTGAGCAAGTCGCGTCGCGTGAACATGACGAGGCCCCCTGATCGAGTGAAAAGAGCAGGATGTGAACGTGCCTTCCTTCATTCAGACGAGTTGACTTTCCGGACGGGCCAGCAGGAGGGCGACGGCCCGGTTGAGCCGATCGTTCGCCGAGCCGGCGTCGCCCGCGCTCCGCTGGATCGCATCGGCCGAGGATGGATCAAGGACCCGGCCGCTGAGCACTTCGGAGACGAGCTTCAAGGCCGCGTCGGGCTCGCGGGTCTTCACGTTCCGTTCGGCGAGGCTCGCGAAGTCGGGCGGTTTGCCGTCGGCGTGGAGCCGACCCTCGGCGAGTGCGGCGGCGAAGTTCGCACGAGCCACGACGCCCCGGCCCGAGAGCCAGCCGCGTCCGCCCGGCCAGCCGCCGACGTTCGGCGGGAAGAACAACGCCTGGCCGAGTCGCTCGGTCCACTCGGCCAGGAGCAGCGTGCTCGGCGGCCTCGGCGCGAAGCATTCGAGAGCCCTGACCGATCCGACGACGAAGCCCACGGGGTCGCCGATCCGTGCGTGCAGGTTGCGCGGGCCAAAGAAGATCCGCGAGCGGAGGATCGTGTCGACGGCGCGGCCCACGTGCAGGCCGTCGCCGCGAAGCTGTTCCGCGAGCGCGGTCCGCGTCGCGGCGTCGGCGACGTTCTCGCCCAGAAACGTGTTGCAGAGTCGCCAGGCGAGTCGGTCGGCCGTGGCCGGCTGGGCGAGCAGGAGGTCGGCGAGCGCGTCGGGGTCGAGGTTCCCGGTTTTCCCGAGGACCGTCTTCGGCCCGTCGTCGTGACGGTCCGCCCGCATCGTGAACCGACCTTGCGTGACTCCCAGGCCCGTCAGTGCCCGCGCGGCCTCCTTGACGTCGCTCTCGGAATAACGGCCCACGCCCAGTGTGAACAGTTCCATCAATTCGCGCGCCAGGTTCTCGTTCGGCTTCTGCTTGCGGTTCGACGGGGCGTCGAGCCACGCGAGCAAGGCCGGATCGTGCAGGAGCGCCCGCAGGAGGTCGCCGAACGGTCCCCGGCCGAGCTTGCGAAACGTCTCGTTCTGACGGTGCATCGCGCCGACGTCGTCCACCTTGACCTGGCTCGTGGCGAAGTGGTCGTGCCAGGCGAGGGTCAGGCGCTCCTGGAGCGGGTCGTGCGTGAACAGGCAGCGAAACAGCCACCACGCCTGGAGCCGTCGCGCGTCCGACGAGCCCGCCGCCGCGTCGCCCAGCAATTCGGCCGTCCTGGCGAAGTCGGACGGAACGCCCGCCAGCCGGCACGAGCCGTCGAGCACGCGGTCGACGGCCTTCTCCGGCCCGTCGGCCAGGTCGCGTTCCAGCTCCGCCCAGGTCGCCGCGAACCCGGCCCGCCGGCGCAGCGTCCACGCCCGCTCCAGGTTCCAAGGCTCGGCGTCTGCCGGACGGTAGGGAGACCACGGAGACGTGTTCATGGGCCGCTCAATCCTTTCCGAACCGGATTTCGCCGACGTCGGTGGTTTCGCCGGGCTTGACGACGGCTTTCTCGAAGAATGCGAATCGCATCGACTTGATGGCGCCGAGGCTGTCGACGGCCAGCCCGTAGTCGCATCCGGTCGGGACGTCGGGGACGACGAACTTCCCCTTCTCATCAGTGGAAACAGCCGCCAGGCGGGCGCTGAAGTCGCCCGAGGGGAGCAAGTCGGGGCGGACCCTCGCTCCAGAGACTCCGACCCCATCGGCGTCGACGACGCGGCCGATCAAGGTCGCGAGTGGTTCGAGTGTGACGACGACCGGCCCCTTGGCGTCGTTCCCCTTCTTCACCCGCACGACCTTGCCGAGCTTCCGGTCCTTCAGCCGGAACATCACGGTCCGCTCCTCGCCGGGATAGAGATGCGCGACCTCGGCGTCCGACGTCTCGACGGGCTTCGCCTCGTACGAACCACGCGACTGCCGCCCCTGGGATTCCAACTTGGAGACCGGGCCGCCGCCGGAGTCGACGATCCGGATCTTCACGGAATCGCCGTTAGTCGTCTGGAGGTCGACGTGGACGGTCTGAGCGTCGGCCGGCGGGTCGATCTCCTTCATGACGGTCGGCCAGAGTTTTCCCGGATCGACCGGGTTGCGGTAAGTCTCGAAGTGGCCGTTCGGCTTCATCCCGGCGATTTTGTCCGAGCCCGCCCCCTGCATGTACAGCAACTCGCGGTCGTCGAGGAGCGCCTTGGCTCCGACGATCGCTCGGCCTGGCAGGCCGACGAGGCGGAACGAGCCGTCGGGCTTCGATTTGTAGCGGTCCTGATAGCCGACGCCGTCCGTGTTACCGTCCTTGCCGAACTCCGGGGTCGCCTGGGCGAATGTGTTGGAGAGGAACGGCAGATAGTGCAGCCAGGCGTTGGGGATGGGCTTCCCGGTCTCCTGCTCCGTGAGCTTGCCTTCAATCCATACGCCCTTATGCACGGCGACGTCGGCCTTGACCGGCTCCGATCCCGCCGGGTCGGGAAGCTCGAACTCCCGCATAAGGTAAGGCTGTTCGTCGTTCGGCACGATGAGGAGCGTGTTGCCTTTCCCCTTCGGCATCCCGGTCAGGCGGAAACGCCCCGTGGCGTCGGTCCGGGTCTTCAGCGATTTGGTCCCGACAAAATCGGAGCCGGCGAAGCGGTAGCTCCAGACGCCCGCGTCGGCGAGCGGCTCGCCGGTCTTCGCGTCCTTCACGACCCCTTCCACGGGGCGGCTGGGGGCGGCCGAGTAGGTGAAATCCGCGCCGTAGACGGTCTGGGCGCCGTGGCCGTACTGGTTCGCGAAGCCCTTGGCGGGGATCGGGGCTATTCTTCGCGTGACGACGTCGATCAACGTGTACGCGGTCGTCTCGCCTCGCAGGGAGAGCCCCACGACGCGTTCCGCGCCGAGCCCGTCGAACCGGAACCGGCCGTCGGCGTCGGTCGTCGCCTCGCGCCCCTTGACCTCGGGTGCTTTGCGATCCCAGTCGATGACGCCAGCGACGACCCATGGGGGCGAACCGATCTTGACCCCCTCGATCCACGCCGTTAAATCGTCACCCTTTGGAATGCTCACGCTCTCAATCTTTGCCACGACACCCGAGACCGGACGGCCTTCGAGGTCGATGATCCGGCCGGTGATCGGCGCGCCCGCTGCGGGGGGCTTCGCTGCTTGGTCGGCTTGCGCGTCTCGGTTTCCGAACCGGATTTCGCCGACGTCGGTGGTCTCGCCCGGCTTGACGACGGCTTTCTTGAGGATCGCAATCTTCCTCGTCCTGTTCGGGCCGGGGGACTCGACGACCATGGCGTACTCGCACCCGGTCGGGACGTCGGGGACGACGAATCGGCCTTTCTCGTCGGTCGACGTCTCCTCCAGGCGGGAAGCGAAGTCGCCGGAGGGGAGGAGGTCCGTGCGGACCCTGGCCCCGGAGACGGTGGCTCCGTCTTCGTCGACGACTACGCCGGTCAATTTCGCGAGCGGCTCGAGGTTAACGGGCACGGGGCCCGCGGCATCGTCCCCTTTCTTCACGCGGACGACCTTGCCGAGGTTCCTTTCCTTGCTGCGGAACGCCGTGGTACGCTCTTCGCCCGGGTGGAGATGCTGGACCTCGGCCTCGGCGGCGTCGACGTCGTCGCGATCGTACGATCCCTTCGAAGTCCGACCGATCGTCTTCACTGGCTTGACGGGCCGGTCGTCCGGCGCGACGATCCGGACGCGCACGGAGTCGCCCGCGGTCGGCTGGAGGTCGACGCGGAACGAGGTCGCGTCGGCGGGCGGATCGATCTCCTTCATCACCGTCGGCCAGAGCTTCCCCGCAATGACCGGATTGCTGTATGTCTCGAAGTGGCCGTTCTTATTCATCCCGGCGATCGACTCCGACCCCGCCCCTTGCATGTAGAGCTTCACCAGCTTGTCTTGATACTCGATTGCCCCGACGATCGCCCGGCCCGGCAGGCCGACGAGCCGGAACGAGCCGTCCGCCTTCGACGTGTAGCGGTCCTGATGGGCGGCCCCGTGCGCACCGCCGCCCATGCCGAACTCCGGCGCCGCTTGGGCGAAGGTGTTCGAGAGGAACGGCAGGTAGTGCAGCCAGGCGTCGGGCACCGGTTTGCCGGTCTCGCGGTCGGTGATCGCGCCTTCGATCCAGATCCCCTTATGCACGGGGACGTCGACCTGGATCGGATCCGTCCCCTCCGGTTCGGGGAGGTCGAACTCCCGCATGAAATAGGGCTGATCGTCGTTCGGCACGACGTGGAGCGCATTGCCCTTGCCCCTCGGGAACCCATTCAGGCGGAACCGGCCGTGGGCGTCGGTCGTGGTCTTCAGCGAGTGAATGCCCACGAAGTCGGAGCCGGCGAAGCGGTCGCTCCAGACGCCCGCGCCGGCGAGCGGCTTCCCGGTCTTCGCGTCCTTGACGACCCCCTCGATGGCCCGGCCGGGGGCGGCGGTGTAGATGAAATCGGCCCCGTAGATCGTCTCGGATCTGGCTCCGTTGTGATTCGCGAAGCCCTTGGCCGGGATCGGCCCCGTCTTCCTCGAAACGACGTCGAGCGTCGTGTACGCGATTGTCTCGCCTCGCAGCGACAGCCCCACAACGCGCTCCATCCCCAGCCCGTCGAACCGGAACCGGCCGTCGGCGTCGGTCTTCGCCTCGCGGCCTTCGACATCGGGCGTCTTGCGATCCCAGTCGATCAACCGAGCCACGACCCACGGAGGCTCTCCCTTCTTGACGCCCTCGATCCAGGCCGACAGGTCGTCCCCCTTCGGGATCTTCACCCCCCCGATCTTCACGACGACGCCCGCGACCGGCCGGCCTTCGAGGTCGACGATCCGCCCGGTGATCGGCACATCGACGGCGAGGGATTTTTCCTCCTCCAGGGGGGCGGCCTCGGCAGGTTCGGCTGCTTCCGGGGGGGGCGGTTGGCCGCCGACGCCGAGGAGGCCCGCGAACGTCGTCGAGGCGAGACCGAGAATCAGCGTGGCCAGGATCGCCTTCTTGCCGGCGCGGGTCGAGAGCGCCCGCGATGTGTCGAGGATGCGCACGACCCGCCGCGCGAGCATCGAGCGGAGTGAGATCATGCCGACGGCCGACGGGGAACGAGGGGGCAAGGCGCGGCCGGCGAAGCCGAGCAGGAGGCCGGCGTAGCGGGCGCGGTCGGCGCCGAAGTGGACGACGTAGTCGTCGCAGACATCTTCGGCCGTCGCTTCGAGCCGTCGCGAGAGAACCCAGAGCAGCGGCTGGAACCAGAGGACGGCGGCGGCCAGGCGTCGCAGAAGGTTCCACAGACCGTCTCGTCGCGCCAGATGGGCCAGTTCATGAACAAACGTTTCGTGCAAGTTCTCGTCGACGTCGTCGGGCAGCAAGATCGCCGGCCGACGCAGGCCGTCGAGACAGGGGCTGAAGAGGAACGGGCTGCGCCAGACGGTCGGCGCGGCGACGTCCATCCGCGCTGCGACGGCGCGGCAAAGCGCCTCGGCGTCGGCGTCGGCCGGCGCGGCGCAAGCCCGCAACCGTCGCATCCGGCGCTGCTGGACGACAAGCCGCAGGGAGAGGAACAGCGAACCCAGGCCCCACGCCGCCAGGCCGATCACCGCGACGTTCGCGAGGGTGAACCAGCTCCAACGAACCTCCGGCGTCGCGACGGCCTCGGACGCTTCCGTCTCGGCTGGGGCTGTGACGCGGTCGATCTCGGTCTCGTCGGCGGTCGGCGAGGGACTTTCGACCAAGCTTGGCGGGATGAACGCGATGTCGGGGCTCGGAGGCTCCTCGACGCGTTCCACGATCGGCTGTGAGATCACCGGGGCCGGGGGCGGTTTCTCCGGCGCGGGCAGCCGCAGCGAGAAGCCGTCGAAACCCGCCGCGCCGAGGAGCGCCGAGGCGATCGGGCAAACCAGGACGGCCGCGAGCGTCGTTCGATACACGGCCGACTGAAGCGCCGGTCCCCTGCCCCGAGCCAATCGACCGGCCGCCAGGCCCAACGCGAGCAAGACCGACGATTGCACCAGCCAGTTCAGGCCGAACACCGCCACCGGCGTCGTCACTATCGCGAGATCATACCCCATGCCCACCCCCCCTTTGCATTGCTGCGCTTCGCTCGCTCGGCCCCCGGGTTTTCAATCTTTGCGCTTCTGGTCGATGAGCTGCTGAAGCTCGTCAAGCTCCGTCCTCGACAGCCCTTCGTTCTTCAAGAGGTGCGCGACGAGGCTGCCGACGTTGCCGCCGAAGACCCGCTCCAGCAAGTCGCGCGCGGCCGTCCGCTTGACCTTGTCCTCCTTCAGCATCGCGAAGAAGACAAACGTCCGGCCCGACTCCTCGTGGCCCACCGCCCCCTTCGCCTCAAGCTGCCGCAACAGCGTCTGCACCGTGCTGTGCGCGACCGCCTCCGACCCATTCAAGGCGTCGGTGATCTCCCGGGCGCTGGCGCGGCCCTGATCCCAGAGCACCTGCATGATCCGGAATTGCATCCGGCCCAACTGAATCCCACCCATCGGCGTTTCCTCCCGATTCCATGTCGTCCATAGAGGTAAATCTACCCAAGTAAACGATCTTGTCAAGCGGGTGGTTCCGCCGCCGTCGAAATTGCGGCGAGATCGCCTAAGCGATTACTTCGAGACGTCGCCGAGCGACCGGACCTCGCCAGGCTTCAACGTGAGGGGGCCGCCCAGACGGGGGTTCGGAAGCTTCGCAGCGGCTTCCTGGAGGACGTACTCGTGCCCCGGCGCCAGGCCCTCAAACGAGAGCCGTCCCGAGCCGTCGGTCGTCGCGCCGATGGGTCCCAAGGCCCAAGAAACGGGATACTCGGACGATCGTCGGCAGGTCATCGCGACTCGCGGGCGAGACCGTCCCTCGGCGTCGACGAGCCGGCCCGAGACGGCGCTCCAGGGCTGAAGTCGGACGACCAGTGGGCCGGGTTCGGAGTCGCGGACCGCGAGCGTGCCGATCAGGCGACGGGCCTCGTACCGGAACCAGACGACCCGGATGCGATTCATGTTCAGGCCCGTCACCGAGAAGACGGCCTGTGCTCGCGACTGCCACCAACCCTCGCGGGCGACGTCCGCCGGCGGTATGCCTCCCGCCCGGGCGCCGGCGAGGGGCCTCCCCTCCGGATCGAGGACCTTCACGATCGCGTCCGGGCTCGGCGTCAACTCGAAATCGCGGACGATCTCGACGACGTCGGCCGACGCATGGATCACCGCGATTCCGTGGCAGCGGCTCGGAGAGGCCGACCCGTAGACCATGGGGAAAGCGGTTCGCGCATCGGACCTCTCGACGAGGTCGGCGACGAGGAATCGATCGCCGAGGGCCGTGACGGTCAACACGCCGGGGCCGGCCAACACGGTGACGGCGAAACGCCCATCGGCGTCCGTCGATCGGGCCTCCGCCTCGGCTCGATCAGGGACCGTGCGGATGTTCGGGTTCTCGAACGTCGGCAGATACTCGATCCTCGCCGCGACCGGCCCGCCCGTCGATCGATCGACGACCCGACCTCGGACCAGCACGGCCGGAGGAAGCGCGAAATCGAGTCGCGTCGGCTCCGCGTCCGGCGTGTTGCTGAACCTGCGCGTGATCGGATGAAGCGGACGGTCGTCGACCGGGTCGACCCGGACGGCGACGGTTTTGCGACTCGGCAAGCCCGTGAGCCGGTATCGACCCTGTGCATCCGTCGTCGAGCGAACGTACGTCCCCCGCCAATCGAACCGAAGATGGAAATCCGTCGGATAGGCGTCAAGGGAGTTCACATCGGCCCGGACGACGGCCCCCGGCAGTGGCCGCCCGGAGGCTCGCTCGGTTACGACGCCCTCGACCGGCCGCGAGGAGGCGAGCGCCGTCTCGAACTCCGCGGGGTGGAGCACGACGGCGCGCGGGCCGATCCTCCCCGCACGCCAGTTCCAGTTGGGGATTGAAGCCGCGGGACCCATCCGGGTCATGACGTGGACGACTTGCGTCTCGACTCCTCGTCCCTCGACGAGCAACGAAACGATCCTCTCGCGGCCGAGGCCGGCCAGGCGAAAGCGACCATCGGGGGCAGTCGTCGCCATCGGAATCTTGCGGGAGAGATTCGCTTGAAGGGGCTTCGTCAGGCTGTCAAATCCGAACGCTCGGGATGCATCGCCGGCCGCCCCGTTCGCCGCGATCCAGGCTGGCAGCCCCCCCTCGGGCGCTTCGTCGATCTGGATCGCCCGGATCGTGACGGCGGCTGCGGGGAGTCCTTCGAGATCGACGAACCGGCCCGTCACCGGGACGTCGTCCGCCGTTAATTGGAGGGTGACGCCTTGGGGATCGCCGATCTTCAGGTCGTCGGTCCAGGCGGGTCCGTAACCCTCGGCGAAGGCCGCGACGACCGGCCCCGATTCGGCTCGGTCGGTCGAACGGGGTTCGGACAAGACGATGCGCGGGATCTCGAAGTGAAATCGACCGTCGGCGTCCGTGGTCGAGAGGCTTGGAGTCGGCCCACCTTTCGGACTCGGGCCTTCCATGTACAGCATCGCCCTCTTGACCGGCTTGCCGTGCGGACCGACCACCCGCCCGACGACCGCGACGGTCTCGGGAACGGCCGTCGGATCTCGCGCCGGGAGTGGTACCGCAGCCCCTCGGGACGGGTCTACCAACGGCGCGGGCGGGCGCGAGGCGACGGCCAGCGAAAGGGCCGTCGCCAGGAGAAAGAAGACGGATGCGGCTGCGAAGGAACGCATCGAACAAACTCCGATGGTGACGCGGATGATCGTCGCGACTACTAAGCCAATTGATAGCTGCTCACGGTGTAATCCCTTCGCCCATTTCGGCGGAGTCGATGATCTCCCCGCCGTTGCGCGTGATCATGGCGTCCAGGATCTTCGGGTCGATCGACCTCTTGACGAATCGTGTCGCCCCGTCGGCCGTGACCGCCGTAAAGCCGTCCTTGAACTGGCCTCCGAGCTTGGGCGCGGGCTCGCCCGGCGTGTATTTCAGGTCCTCGGGCTTCGTCCAGGGGACCGTGGTCCCGGCCTCGACCACCATCAGCGTGTTGACCGTCCCGTCGGAGATCGCGTCATATGGGTTTTGGTCAGGGCCCAGGGGGAGGCCCTTCGGGTTCTCGAAGAACGCACCTTTGCCATGGAACGCTTGATAGTAAGTCGCTCCTGCCTTCGAGGACGAGGAGGCGACGGGGGCGTAGACCTTCGGCAGTTTCTCCAGGAGCGCCTTGTTGTGGGGGCCGTCCCAAGGTTCATCGAGGCGGAATTGAGCGTGGAGTGCTTTCTCCCCGATGTACGGCAGGATCGCCACTCGCCAGCTCAGCAAAGGCGAGCCGTCGGCTCCGAGTACGGCCGGAGGGGGGAATCTCTTCTCGGCATCAACGTACGCGTGGATTCCCTGGGCGATCTTCCTCAGGTTCGTCGCGCTCCGCGTGATGAGTTCCGTCTCGCGAGGCACCTCTGGCGGTTCAGCCGGCGCGGGGGCGTCGTCCGGGGCTTCCCGTTGGTTGGCGATGGGGGGCGCAGGCTCGCCTCGCCGCGCGGCCAGCGTCGCACCGCCGGCCGCTATCGCCGTGGAGAATAAGATCAACGTCGCCGTTTTCAGTTTGGTCAGCAACATGGACGTGACGACTCCTTGAGAAACCGCGGCGATCGACGGCGGGACGGTCCCGGCCGTCGCAATCAGGATGGTTGAACGGGCCAGTGGGGCCGGTACGGCGACGCGGGTCGCGGCTGGGATGAAGACCGAGAGCGGGACCCCTCGGCGGCTCAATCGGCCTTTTAGACGCGCCCGGGCTCGCGACACTCGGGCGCTGATCGTGCCCACCGGACGACCCAGACGGCGGGCGGCTTCTTCATGCGTCAATCCCTGCAGGTCGCAGAGCACGACCGCCGTCCGGTACTTCTCGGGCAACCGGCCAATCTCGTCGTGGAGCGCCTCGACGTCCTCGGGGGCGGCCGTCTCGGCTTCGCGCCCCCCCGCGGCGACGGTGCGCCCGGCGTCGGCCGCCGCCGATTCCTCGTGCTTCTTACGTCGCTGATTCCGGGTCATGATTTGACGCGCCGCGCGGTGGGCGACGCCGTAGAGCCAGGGACCGACGAGATCGGGGCTTCGCAACGAGCCGGCCTTGCGGGCGAGGACCAAGAAGGCGGCCTGGAAGGCGTCGTCCGCGTCGTGCGGGTTTCGGAGCAGGCCGCGGCAGACGCCCAGGACCATCGGCCCGTGTCGATCCACCATGGCCGCAAAGGCCGTTTCTGCCTCTTCTCCGCGACGATTGGTGTATCGATCGAGCAACTCTCCGTCGGTAAGTCCCACGACCGTTCCCGTACTGAGGAGCCGCTCCATCGAACTCGTCGCACCGAACTGCTTGCCGGTCGTCATCCACAACACCCCCAAGAATCGCTCGTGTCTCTGATACTCGCCCGCCGGAAAGCGTTCCTTGCAAATATTATCGGAAATCCTCGAACCTCCTCGCGGCGGCTGGGTTGCGTCGAATCCCGGATTTTTGAGATGGATAAGCGGCGGATGTCGCTCGATACTGTAGGCGGCGGCCGTCGCCGACGGAATTCGTCCCGCCGGCGCGGGGGGGGCGAGAGCATGGCCTGAGTTCCAGCGCCGGATCACGACCGCGAACAATGGAGAAGCGAGACATGGCTTCATCGCACGAATCGATCGGACCCGACCCGGACCGTCGCGCCTTCCTTAAAGCCGCGGCCGTCGCGCCGGCGGCGGGGCTGGTCTCCGGGGCTTTGGCCCAGGACGCTCCCGCGAAGCCCGAGGCGCTGCCGAGGCGCAAATTGGGCAAGACGGGCGTCGAGCTGACGATGCTCGAACAGGGCGGAATCCGGGGCCCGACCTACGAGCGGATCTTGCGGCTCGCGTTCGCCAACGGCATTCGCACGTTCGATTCGGCGAAGGCCTACGGCACTGAAGGGACGTTCGGCAAGTGGCTCGAACAGTCGCCCGAGGTCCGAAAGCAGATCTTCATCGTCACCAAGGACACGCCCCGCGAGCCGGGCGAGATGCTCAAGCAGGTCGACGAGCGGCTGGCGACGCTCAAAACCGACTACATCGACCTGTTCTTCGTCCACGGCCTCGGCGACAAGCACTCGACCGACGAGGCTGTTAGGTTTGTGAAGAGCAAGGAGTTCGGCGAGGTCGCCGACAAACTCAAGAAGTCGGGCAAGATCAAGTTCATCGGCTTTTCGAGCCACCACCAGGACCGCGCGGCGATGATGCAGGCGGCGGCCGAGGCCGGGATCGTCGACGCGATCATGCTTCAGTACCGCCCCTGGATCGACAAGGATTCGCCGCTCAACAAGGCCATCGACGCCTGCTGGAAGAAGGGCGTCGGTCTGATCTCGATGAAGCAGGTCGCCGGCAACCATCTCGGCGACAAGTCCGCCGGCAACATCCTCGACGACGTGGTCAAGCGCGTGCCGGTGCTCAAGGAGCGCAAGCTGACTCCGTACCAGGGGCTGTTGCACGCGATCTGGACCGACGAGCGGATCACCTCCGCGTGCGTGTCGATGCGCAACACCGATCAGTTGCGCGAGAACGCCGACGCCGCCCGGCGGTTCGAGCCGCTCAAGGAAGCCCAGATCGAACAGCTTCGCGACGCGATGCTCGCGGCCGGGCCGACGCTCTGCGCCGATTGCGACGGCCGCTGCTCTCGCGCCGCCGGGACACCGGCCGCGCTCGGAGACCTCACCCGGTTCTTGACCTATTATCAACAACACGGCGACCGCGCGATCGCGCGTGACGAGTACGCCAAGCTCTCAGGCGAGGCCCGCGACTGGTCGGGCGCCGATCTCGAAGCAGCCCGCGCCGCGTGCCCGGGCAACCTCGACTTCGCCCGCCTGCTGCCGGAGGTCGATCGCCGCCTGGCCTGAGCCGAATCGGAACGGGCCGCGGGTCTGGGCCTCGCCCCAGCCTCGGCCTTCATCAGATCTTGGCACGCCCCGCCGGGCCGTGCTACGATTGGATTCGTAACTACGTCGGACATCGGGCTTAACATACAGACGAGGGACCGTCGTCCCGACTCGCGCCGCGACAGGCTCGGCGCTTCTGGATGGGGAGAGGTGATCATGGTCGGGCCGATCCGATGGTTTCGAGCCTTCCGCATCAGCACGATGCTGCCGGCGATCACGCTGTTCACCTTGACGACTGGCGCCGCGATCGCCCAGGAGCCCTCGGCGCCCAAGCCGGACGCAGCGGCTGAGCAGCCGAAGCCCAAGCCCGATGTCTCGGCCGTTTTCAACCTGCCTGGCGACGACCCGCCGAAGCCGTTCGTTCCGAAAAATCCGCAGACCGTCGAGGACCGCAAGCGGACCGAGTCGATCCGCCTGTTCACGACGGCCCGGGCGCTCGAGGATCGGCGGTCGTTCACGGAAGCGGCGAAGGTGTTGGAAGAGGCGTTCAAGCTCGACCCCGAGTCGGTCGCGATCGCCCGGCGGCTGAGCCGGCTCTACGTGGGTACGCTGGGCCGCCCCGACGACGCCGTCAAATACGGCAAGATCGCCCTGGCCGCCGAGCCCAGCGACACCGACACCCTGGAGCGGCTGTTCGAGTTCTACACGCAGAAGAAGGATTACGTGGCTTGCGAGGCGCTTTTGAAAGAGGTCCTGGCCAATCCCAAGCTCGAACCGCACGCGCCGGGCCGCCTGGTGGCGCAGCTTGAGCTGGGACGGCTCTATTCGGGGCCGCTCTCCCAGGTCGACAAGGCGGCTGACGCCTACGCCCTGCTCATGGCGGAACTCGACGACAAGGCCGCCAACCGCCTGTCTCCCAGCGATGTGCAACGCATCCTCGGCAACGAGCCGGCCAAGACGTACGTGGACTTCGGCGTCGTCTTCCTTGCGGCCAAGCGCGAAGACCTGGCGATCAAGGCGCTCGAGCGCGGGCTGGTCTACGACGAGGAGAGTTCGCAGATCCCCTTGCTCTTGGCGGACACCCTGCTGAAGGCCAACAAGGGACCGCAGGCGCTGGCTCTCGTCGATCGCTACATCAAGCGGCAGCCGCAGGGCGTGGAAGCCTATGAGCTGCTGTCCAAGGTGCTCAAGGAGCTGAAGCAGGAAGACCAGATCACGCCCCGGCTCGAAGCGGCCGCCAAGAGCGACTCCAAGAACGTGCCGCTGCAATACGTGCTGGCCGACCGCTATCGCGAGACCGGCCAGGTTGACAAGGCCGAGGAGCTGTACAAGTCCCTGCTTGCCACCCAGCCGACGCCGGAGACCTACCGGGCCCTGGCCGCGTCGCTCTTGAAGCGGCGCAAGGCGGGCGACCTCCTCAGGGTGATCTGCGAGGCCGTCGGTCGCCCGCGGGGATTAGAGGCCGTCATGCCCCAGCTCCAGGCCGCCGCAAGCGACGACTCGCTTTCCGAGGAGATGCTCGACGAGGGCCTGAAGCAGCTCTCGGCCAAGCCCCCGAGCCTGCCGCAGGCGGCCTTCACCGTCCTGAGCATCATCGCCAACCCCGACCGCGGCTCGCGCAAGGAGTCGCGGCTCGAACGCCTGCTCAAGCTCCAGCGGCTGATGCTCGATCAGACGCCCAACCCCAAGATCTATCTCGAAATCGCCGACACCCAGCAGCGGATGGATCAGTACGGCGAGGCCGCCGCGACGCTCGAACTGATGATGGAGAAGTACCCGACCGAGAAGAACCCGCGCTACCTGAGCGTCCTGTCGAGCTTCTATCGCCGCGCGGACAAGGCCGAAAAGGCCCTCGAAACGGCCCGCAAGGCCGTCGCTCTCGAGCCCAACGATTCCGAGAGCCAGTCGCAGCTCGCCGACCTCCTGGGCGATCTCGGCAAGCTCGACGAGGCCGTCCCGATCCTCGAAAAGATCATCAAGAACGAGACCGGCAATCCGATGTACGAGTTCCGGCTCGGCGGGTTGCTGACCAAGTTCGGACGCAACGAGCAGGCCGTCAAGCTGTTCCAAGACATGCTCACGCGGTACGGTTCCAAGGACGACGTCGCGAAGCTGATCCACAGCAGTCTCTCGGTCATCTACGTCAACCAGGGCGACTACGCCAAGGGCGAGGCCGAGCTGGAAACGGCGCTCCAGCGGTTCCCCGAGGACGCGGGCGTGAACAACGACCTGGGCTATCTCTACGCCGAGCAGGGCAAGAACCTTGAGAAGGCGGAGAACATGATCCGCAAGGCCCTCAAGGAAGACCCCGAGAACTACGCTTATCTCGACAGCCTGGGCTGGGTCTTGTTCAAGAGAGGTAAAATCAAGGACGCGGTCGAGCCGCTTGAGAAAGCCATCGAGCTGCACAAGCAGATGGAGAAGCGGGGCATCGTCCCGCCCGACGCCACTCTTCCCGAGCATCTGGGAGACGTCTACCTCCAGCTCCAGGACATGGAGAAAGCCAAGTCCCTGTGGCAGGAAGCCGAAAAGGCCGCCGCCAAGAGCGTCCCGCCCGACAAACGCCTGGCCGAGATCCGCAAGAAGCTCGGCTCGCTGGGCGCGCTCGATCCAGCGCCTAAAGCCTCCACGCGCCGCACCCCTTGAATCAAACCGTACGAAGCGGCGGCGGCCTCTCCGGGGCGGCGGACGTGTTCGTCCAGAGGGCCCTCGTCGACTCTCCCGGAGTCGCGCAACCCGGTCGACCCGCCCCGATTCCTCATCGAAGTCGACGACACCCATCGGCCGGATTTCAGGAGCTGAGACACGAGATGGCAGGACATTCCCACTCCTCAAACATCGCCCACCGCAAAGGACTTGTGGACGCCAAGCGCGGCAAGCTGTTCAGCAAACTCTGCCGGGCCATCTACGTGGCCGCGCGCACCGGCGGCGGCGACCCCACCGCTAATCTTCGGTTGCGATACGCGATCGACAAGGCGCGGTCGGTCAGTTGCCCCAAGGACAACATCGAGCGGTCGATCAAGAAGGCCACCGGCGAGCTGGGCGGCGAAAACTTTGAAGAGATCGTCTACGAAGGCTACGGCCCTTCGGGCGTCGCCGTGCTCTGCGAGGTGCTGACCGACAACCGCAACCGCACCGCGGGCGAGCTTCGCCGCGCGTTCGAAGCCGCCGGCGGCAACCTGGGCGCGACCGGCTGCGTGAGCTACCTGTTCGCGTTCAAGGGGCTGTTCATCGTCGATCCCCAGCACGCGACCGAAGACCGACTGATGGAAGTCGCGCTCGAAGCCGGCGCCGACGACGTCGAGCTCGTCGAAGGCTACTTCGAGGTCACCTGCGACCATAAACAGTTCGAGGTGGTTCGCAAGGCGCTTGAAGACGCCCAGATCCCGACCGAGAGCGCCGAGACGAGCTACATCCCCGCCACCTACGTCAACCTCGACGCTGACGCTGGCAAGAAGATGCTCAAGCTTAAAGACCTCCTCGACGATAACGACGACGTCCAGAACGTCTACGCCAACGACAACATCCCCGAGGAAGTCCCCGCCGGTTGACTCCGCCCCACCCCCCGGTACGCGGTCACTCCAGGCTCTGACGCATGAGTTCGGCGATGGCGACGGAATCGGCGTCGTCGCGGGACTCGAGCTCCTCCGCCACGCGCCGGCGGCGGCGCTCGGGATGGTTCTGGTTGAGCTTCCACTTGCCCTCCAGTCGCGTGATCTCGACGTGGAAGCCGACGATCGCCTTGAGCTGGCCTCGGACCGACGCCGCCGAGTCGTCGAACGACCATGGGGCCGGCATCGTGCTCTCGTAGGTCGCGACCGACCGCCGTAGGATCTCCAGCAGCTCGTCGTCGTCCTCGACGATCTGGAACCGGCCGTACGCATGGACGGCGACGTAGTTCCACGTCGGCACGGTCCCCTCCTCCTCGTACCACGTCGGCGAAACGTACGTGTGCGGCCCGGAAAAGACCGCGAGCGCCTCGCCTCCGGCCTGTCGCCACTGCGGATTAGCCCGGGCCATGTGCCCGAACAGCCGGCCCCGCGGCCCGGCTTCGGCGTCGAGCAGCAACGGCAGATGATTGGCCGTCAGGCCGTCCGCTCCGTGCGTCGTCAAGACGGCGAAGCTGTACCGCCGCATGAACTCGTGCAGCTTGGCCGTATCGGTCTCGGCGAACGAGGCGGGGACGAACATGTTCTCACTCCAGATCGACGACGAGGCCCAACGGCCGCGCGGGAACGCCCCCGCTGCGCGGCCAAGGCTCTGGACACGATTCAAGACCCCTGGGTTCATCCCGGCCGCTCGTCGGGCCGAAGGCTCACGCTCGCCCAACCTTTTCGGAAAAAAGTCGCCGACCGATTGAACCCCGCGCGACGCCGCGTCGACTGAATGGTGCGGGACTTGAGCGCTCGATCGATCAAGACGGCCCGAGTACGAGCCTCCGCACTCTCGAACCGTCGGACGACGCCATTGACGGACGACCTGGATCGAATCGAGGAGCGGCTGACGGTCCTGCTCGCCCAGCAGGGCGACCGCGACGCGTTCGGCAGGCTCGTGGATCGTTACGACAAGCGGCTGCACTACTTCATCCGCAGGATTCTCGGCGAACCCGACGGCGCTCTCGATCTTATCCAGTCCGTCTGGCTGATCGTACATCGAAGATTGCGACGACTTCAATCTCCGGCCGCTTTTCGCGTCTGGTTGTATCGGATCGCCCACGACCAGGCCGTCACGGAGCTGCGGAGGAAGACCAGGCGACCTGTGCTGTTCGAGGAGACGGCCGCAGGTCAGCCGCTGGACGCCTCGAGCCTGGACGACTCGGCGTTCGAGAATGCCGAGCTGGTTCATGTCGCGCTGCGCGATCTGTCCGTCGACCATCGTCGCGTGCTCACGCTCCGCTTTATCGAAGATATGTCGATCGAAGAGATCGCCGAGGTCGTCGATTGCGGTCCCGGCACTGTGAAGTCTCGTCTACATTACGCGAAGCTCGCGCTTCGTCTCCGTATCGAGGAGCTGCTCGATGGCTGACTCGCATCACACCCGTCGCTTCACGTCGCAACTTCTCCAGCAGGACGAATCCCTGAGCGATTCCCAATATAAGGACTATCGCATGAACCTCGAGAATGCCCTGACAGCCGCCGAACGCAAGGAACAGCTTGCGGCCTACGTCGGCGCCGCGTCATTCGCCGTGGCCCTCATGCTGATGTTCGTCGGCGGGAGCGCAATCCTCGGCGACTTCGACCCCTGGTCCAAGAATGCAAATCCATTGTCGGTGACGGTCGGCGTGATTTATTGCCTCGCCTCCGTGACCTGGCCCCTTGCTCTGGCGGTCGGCTTCTCAAGGTTCCGACCGGCGGTCGGGGCGGCGAAGGAGCGACTGCGCGACGCGATGATCCTCGATCTTCAGCGCGAGATCCGCGCATTGCGCCGGCAAATCGCGCCCGCTTCGCCGGACGAACCTGATCAGGGGAAACCACACGCTGACTGAGCCCCGGCGCCGTTACCAATAACGGGGTGTTAAACATTCGTGGAATCGGGTGGTTCGTGTCATCAGTGCCTCTCCGGGGTTGGCGGGCGGGCGCCTGGTGGGACGGCTTCCGGTGTTCTAGGATCATGCAGACGATCGTGAGCCGACGGCCCCGGCGACGTGCCGCCGGCTTGGAATCCATCGGCACAACCTCAGGCGACCTCGAAGGATGATCAATATACTGAAATGCGGTAATTTGACGTCCCTCGCCCCCGTGGCTCTCGGGGCGTTGCTCGGCTACGTCGCGGCGACCGGGAACCTGGGCGCGACGCCTCGCCGCGCCGACGCCTCGGCGATCAACCCCGAAGCGCCCACACGCCCGTCCCCGGCCGCCCCCGGAGGCGAGCCGACCGCGGTTCACGCCGCGAGCACCGGGAAGAAACCGAACATCCTGGTCATTTTCGGCGACGATATCGGCCAGACGAACCTGAGCGCCTACTCGATGGGCGTGATGGGCTATCGCACGCCGAACATCGATCGGATCGCGCGCGAAGGCATGATCTTCACTGACTACTACGCCGAGCAGAGCTGCACCGCAGGCCGGTCGTCGTTCATCACCGGTCAGGCCACGTTTCGAACCGGTCTGAGCAAGGTCGGCGTCCCCAACGCGACGGTCGGGCTCCGGAAGGAAGACTGCACGATCGCCGAGCTGCTCAAGAACCAGGGCTATGCGACCGGTCAGTTCGGCAAGAATCACCTGGGCGATCGTGACGAGTACCTGCCCACGGCCCACGGCTTCGACGAATTTTTCGGCAATCTCTACCACCTCAACGCTGAAGAGGAGCCCGAGCAACGGACCTACCCGCGTGATCCCGCGTTCCGCAAGAAGTACGGCCCTCGCGGCGTGATCCGATCAACGGCCGGCGGCAAGATCGAGGACACCGGACCGCTCACCAAGAAGCGGATGGAGACGATCGACGACGAGACGTCGGCCGCCGCCGTCGATTACATCCAGCGCCAGTCGAAGGCCGGGAAGCCGTTCTTCTGCTGGTTCAACACCACCAGGATGCATCTGCGGACGCACGTTAAAGCCGACCGTCGCAGCCCCGTCGGCCTGACCGCGAAGACCGAGTACGCCGACGGCATGGTCGAGCACGACGGCCACGTCGGCCAGATTCTCAAGGCGCTCGACGATCTTGAGATCGCCGACGACACGATCGTCCTCTACACGACCGACAACGGCCCTCACGCCAATTCGTGGCCCGACGGCGCCACGACCCCGTTCCGCAGCGAGAAGGATACCAACTGGGAGGGGGCGTTTCGCGTCCCTTGCATGATCCGGTGGCCGGGCAAGATCAAGGCCGGGGCGGTCTCGAACGAGATCGTCAGCGGGCTCGACTGGCTGCCGACGTTCCTGGCCGCCGCCGGCGAACCCGACGTGAAGGAGAAGCTGCTCAAGGGACACGAGGCCGCCGGCAAGACCTTCAAGGTCCACCTGGACGGCTACAATCAGCTCCCGTACCTGACCGGCGAGCAAGAGCGGAGCGCCCGCAAGCAGTTCTTCTACTTCAACGACGACGGCGAACTCGTCGCCATGCGTCACGAGAACTGGAAGGTCGTGTTCCTCGAACAGCGCGCCCCCGGCACGATGCGGATCTGGGCCGAGCCGTTCACGTCGTTGCGACTTCCCAAGCTCTTCGACCTCCGCGCCGATCCCTACGAGCGGGCCGACGTGACGTCCAACACGTATTACGACTGGCTCATCTCCCAGCCGTATCTGATCTTCGTCGCGCAGGAAGAAGTGGCGAAGTTCCTGGCCACGTTCAAGGAGTTCCCCCCCAGACAGAAGGCCGCCACCTTCACCATCGATCAGATGACCGAGAAGCTGAAGCGGAACCTCGACGAGAAATGACGCCCGCGTCGACGTCGTCGCGATCGCCTGGGGCGATTGTTGTGCTCGAAACAGGTCGCGAAAGCGCCGCTTTCTTCCATCGGTCCCGTGAGCGGCGGGGCGTTACGCGTTGACCCGGAATTGTGCAAGCAGTCCTTCTAAGGTGCGTCGCAGAGCCCCGAGATTGCCCTGTCGGCGGCCTCCCAGGCATGCGAATTCGGGCAAAAATTGAAGAGCTATCGCATGTGAGGCCTTGTCTCGACGAGAACTTGACATCGATTCTTAAGCCTGTACAATCTTGGTGTTCTTTAATGAGACGAGGGGGCCGAGGGCTGATGGCGAGCCGAAACGTGCTTAACCGAATTGTCTGCGTTGCGTCCACAGTCGCACTGGTGGCGGCTGTGATCGTTTCGCCGATTCGGTCGACTGGCACGATCGCCTGTTCGCTCCGCCCCGATTGTATCCGTCTCGACTTCGTCCTTCCTGCGTCCGCTTCGAGCCAGACGACTGCGAAGTCGGTTCCGTCGTCGCCGCTCCGGGTCAAGGCGATTTCCTCAGAGGATGAGGGTAAGGACGAACGAAACGGGGTGGCGGATTCGGCCTCCTACTTCGTATTCATCCCATCTCCCGCCGTCTCTTCCGAGCCCGTTCGGGCTTCGGCCGTCTCCGGCCTCATTCGCGCGATTCACCCGCTCCGCTGTTGAGCCCAACCCACGCCCCGCGTCGACGCGCGCCTTGAAGGCGAGTCAGCCTCGCCCATTCCCTTGGCGCGTTGCGCTGAACCGGCCCAGGCGACGCGAATCGACGCTCCGGTAGTAAGCTTTCAACCGTCGCAACGGACGAGAACTTGACCATGGCGAGCCCACGGCTCGCGACATGCGATGGACGTGAATTCCATCACGGTCCCAGGCGTCGCCGTTGTGTATTCGACGTGTCGAGCGCCTCCCCTCGTCCCCGGCTTTGCGCCTGACGGGCGCTTTCGACGCCTCGTCCATTCCCAATTGGTCGGAGCGACTCGGGAGAGAAAGCCGTTCCACGAAACCCCGCCGCGTTACGTGGCGGCGGTTGAAATGATGTTGACATGCGGTAATTGGTGAACCGGAGCTTCGGCGTCCGGCGTCGCGGGTTCAGGGCCGCATCACGGCAGGGAATTAGGTTTTTAAGCGTCTTTGGCCTGGGACTTCCATACGAAGTCTCGATGTCGGGCCCGCCAGGAATCGACCGGAGTATTGGGACATGAATCCAAGCGTATTCGCGATGCGTCGACCCGTCACGACTCTGATGATGGTCGTGGCCCTGATCAGCGGCGGCGCCCTGGCGTTCAACCGGATGCGGGTGGACATCTTCCCCACGATGAACACCCCGAAGATTTACGTGTTTCTCGATTACGTCGGCATGAGCCCCGACCAGATGGAAGGCTTCATCGTCAACCAGCTCGAGCTGTATTTTCAGTACGTCGACGGGATTCGCGACATCAACTCGCGAAACATCCAGCAGGTCGCGTTGTGCGACCTGTCGTTCTTCCCCGGCACCGACATGGGGCAGGCGATGGCGCAGGTCGTGGCGATGTCCGACCGGGCGATGTCGTGGATGCCGAAGGGCACGTTGCCGCCGATGATCATGCGGATGGACGCCGGCAGCGTCCCGGTCGGCTATCTGGTCTTCGAGAGCGAGAAGACCTCGCTCGGCATGATGGGCGACCTGGCGCAGAACATCATCCGGCCGTTGGTTCAGAAATACGTTCCCGGCACCGTCGCGATCTCGCCGTTCGGGCCGAACATGCGGTCGATCCTCGTCAACGTCAACCCCGACAAGCTCCGTGACTACAACCTGACGCCGCAGCAGATCAGCGACGCGCTCGCGGCGGGGAACATCGTCGTTCCATCCGGAAACGTCTATATAAAAGACGCGATGCCGGTCGTCGCCAACAATTCGACAGTGGTCGACATCAAGAAGCTGGGCAACATCCCGCTCCGGCTTGAGAAGAACGTCTATCTGCGCGACGTGGCCACGTTTCAGGACGACGTCGACATCACGTACGGGTACGCGCTCGTCAACGGCAAGAAGTCGGTCTATCTGCCGATCATCAAGAAGGACACGGCGTCGACCTTAAACGTCGTGGCCGACATTCACAAGTCGATGCAGCTGTTTCGCGACGTGGTGCCCAAGGACGTCAAAATCAGTTTCGAGTTCGACGAGTCGCCCACCGTGGTGGCGGCGGTCGAGAGCGTCGCCACCGAAGGCCTGATCGGTGCCGGTCTGACGGGTTTGATGATCCTCTTGTTCCTCGGCGACCTCCGCAGCGTGGTCGTGGTCGTCTCGAACATCCCGCTCGCTTTGCTCGGCTCGTTGTTCGGCCTCTGGATCACGGGAAACACGATCAACATCATGTCGCTGGGCGGCATGGCGCTCGCGATCGGCATTCTCGTCGACGAGGCGACCGTGACGATCGAGAACGTGCACGTGCAGATGGGACACACCGACAAGGTGGCCACGGCGGTGCTGCACGCGAGCAACGCCACGGCGGTGCCGCGACTTCTGGCCCTGCTCTGCATCTTGTCGGTGTTCATACCGGCGTTCATCATGGGCGATCCGCTTCGGTCGCTGTTCATGCCGCTGACCCTGGGCGTCGGTTTCGCGATGATCGCGTCGTATTTGCTGTCGAGCACGTTCGTGCCGATCCTCTGCGTGGCCTTGATCAAGCACTCGGGGCACGCTCACGACGCTAACGCCAAACCGGGGCTGTTCGACCGATTCCTCAAGCATTATACGAAGGGAGTGGGCTGGCTCGTCCACCTGCGGTACCTCGTGGTGCCGATCTACCTCGGTTGCTGCGTATTGGCCCTCTGGCTCCTGGGGATGCAGGTCGGCACCGAGCTGTTCCCGCAGATCGACTCGGGGCAGTTCGTGCTCCGGTTCCGGCCGCCGCCGGGTTCGAGCTTCGAACTGACCCGGGAGATGGCGGTGAAGTGCCTAGAGGAGATCGAGAAGGAGGCGAAGCCCGAGAACATCGACATCAGCATGGGATACGTCGGTCAGGTGGCCCCGAACTTCGGCATCGACAACATGCTTCTGTTCATGCGAGGGCCTGACGACGGCCAGTTGCGGATCGCGCTCAACGAGGAGAGTGGAATCAAGCTCGCCGAGTTCCGTGAGCGGCTCCGGACGATCCTCCCCGAGCGGGTGGTGCCGTGGCTGGCACAGCGGCTGGAGAAAGGCGGGCTCAGCAAGGTGGACGCCGAGCGGCAGGCCAAGACGTCGACTTTCGGCTTCGAGCCGGGCGACATCGTGACCTCGGTCATGAGCTTCGGCGCCATGACGCCGATCTCGGTCCGGGTCGTCGGCACCGACATGAAACTGATCCGCCAGCATGCCGAGAAGATCGCCGGCGAGATGAAGAACATCCCCTCGCTCCGCGACATCCAGTTCGAGCAGACGCTCGACTACCCCACCGTCGAGATCGAGATCGACCGCGAGAAGGCGGGGTTGAGCGGCGTCACGGTCGAGGACGTAGGCAAGGCGCTGGTCATGTCGACGTCGTCGACCCGGTTCACCAACCTCAACTACTGGATCGACGTCAAGACGGGGTTCGACTACCTGGTCGAGGTGCTGATCCCCCCCGCGCGGATGACGAAGGCCGAGGAGCTTGAGAACTTGCCGATCGAGTCGGTCAATCCGCTGGTCAACCTGATGGTCCGCGACGTAGCGACGGTCCGCCAGGGCACGCGGCCGGGCGAGTACGACCGATCAATGTCGCAGCGCTATCTGACCTTGACGGCGAACGTCGAGGGCGAGGACATGGGCCGCGCCTCGAACCACGTTATCGCCGCGATCGCGGCGGCCGGCGAGCCGCCCCGCGGCGTGCGGGTGCTCCCGATGGGCCAGTTGCCGCCCATGGTCGAGATGTTCCAGTCGCTTGGGATCGGGCTGGCGGTCGCCGTGTTCGTGATCCTCGTGCTCCTGACGGCCTACTTCCAGTCGCCTCGCATGGCGTTGATCTCGATCGGCGCCGTGCCGGGGGTGCTCGCCGGCATCGCGACGATCCTGTACACGACCCACACGTCGCTCAACATCGAGTCGTTCATGGGCTCGATCATGTGCCTGGGCGTCTCGGTGTCGAACTCGGTCATGATGGTGACGTTCATGAACGACCACTGGAGGAGCGGGGCGTCCTCGATCGAGTCGGCCGTCGTCGGCGCAAGCGACCGCCTGCGGCCGATCTTGATGACCGCCTGCGCCATGACGGTCGGCATGGTGCCGATGGCGTTGGCCCTTGAGCGAGGCAGCCAGATGCAGGCCCCGCTCGGCCTGGCGGTCATCGGCGGCCTGGTGATGTCGACGTTCGCAACCTTGCTGGTCGTCCCCTCGATCTTCGCGGTCGTCATGGGCCGAAGCGTGCCCCGCTCGCCCTCGATCTATCCCGACGATCCCGAGAGTCTCCATTACGACCCGCTGGTCTTCGCTCCGGTCGACCATACGGGCCACGCGATCGCGGCCGATGAAGAGGTCGCGCATCACAGCGAAAACGGGTCCGCCCACCCTGATGCCGCCGTCGAATCCGACGCACACCAGTCCGACTCATCTCAATCGCATGACGATCCCAACCCAGACGGCGGCCAAGCGCCGGAGTCCGCACCTTTCTTACATGGAGATCGATGATGTCGCTCGAAATTGAAAAGCCCTCCGGGGCGGCGGTTCGCCGGCGTCGTCCCATTACCTGGAGATCACTGATGCCCCGCGTCCTCTGGACTTCGGTTACGGATCGTTTCGCGGGCCGCCTCGTGGCGATCGGAATCCTGGCCTCCGTCGCCTTCGTGGCGTCGGGGTGCCATGGGGAGAAAAAGGCCGAGGTTAAGAGCGTTACAAAGCCTCCGGTCGTCAAGGTCGTCCATCCGGAGAGACGGAACATCGTCCGGGTGGTCGGTCAGCCGAGCTTCATCGAGAGTTTCGAGCGGACGTCGATCTATCCCAAGCTCACCGGCTATATCGAGAAGTGGAACGTCGACATCGGCGACAAGGTGAAGAAGGGCCAGGTCATGGCCACCCTGTTCGTGCCCGAGCTGGTCGAGGATTTCGAGACGAAGAAGGCGACCGTCGGACTTGACGGCCAAAAGGTCGATCTGGCTCTCAAGATCGTCGACGTGGCCGCGGCCGACGTCCAGGCGGCTGAGGCCCGGGTCGTCGAGACCAAGGCGATCCTGGCCAAGTACACGGCCGAGGTCGAGCGTTGGAACTCGGAGGTCAAGCGGCTTGACGACGAGGTCCGTCGAGGCGTCGTCGATCCCCAAGTGCTTCTTGAATCGACCAATCAGTGGAAGTCGGCCGCCGCGTCACGCGAGGCGGCTCGGGCCGACATCATGAAGGCCGAGGCCGAACTGCTCTCGGACAAAGCCACGCTTGCCAAGTCCAAGGTCGCCGTCGAGGTCGCCCGCGCTGATCTGGCCGTCGCCACCAGCGAGGCCAAGCGGATCGAGGCGTGGGTCGGCTACATCACGCTCCCCGCCCCGTACGACGGCGTGGTCGTGGCTCGCAACGCCAACACCGGCGACTTCGTCCTCCCCGCCGCGGGCGACCCCACGGCCATGCAGCGTTCCCCTCACCTCGCACCCGGCGGTAACGCCGCGCCGATCTACGTGGTCGATAAGACCGACGTGGTCCGCATCTTCATCGACATTCCCGAGCAAGACGCCAACTACGTCAAGATCGGGACCAAGGCAAGCGTGCTCGCTCGAGCGTATCGCGATGAGCCGCTTCAGGGCTCCGTCACTCGCACGTCGTGGGCGCTCAACATCAAAAGCCGCACGCTCCGCGCCGAAATCGACCTGCCCAACCCCGGCAGCCAGCTTCTGCCCGGCATGTACGCCTACGCCAACGTGATCATCGAGCGCCCCGGCGTTCGCGCCCTCCCCTTGTCCGCACTGACGCACAGCGGTGAAAAGACCTATTGCTGGAAGCACGAGAACGGCCGCGCGGTCAGGACCGAAGTCCAGACCGGCGTCAGCGACGGCGAGTGGATCGAGGTCACCAACCGCCGCGTTCCGGACCCCAAGACCCTAGCGGCGGGAGCCCACGCCGGCGAACAGTGGACGTCGTTCGACGGTTCGGAGCAACTGATTCTCGACGAGCAGTCGATCCTCACCGACGGTCTCGTCGTGGAGGTTGAGCCGGCGACCGACGGAACGAAAGTCACCAGCCCGACTCCCGACGCCGGCCATCCCACGACGGCCGGCCGGCCCGACAAGCTGGCTCGCGTTCCCTAAGCCTTCCTCGGTCACGGAGGCCGGGCTTTTTCCCGCCCGGCCTCCGTTCAAAATGAGGCGAGGCGTCCGACGTCTCGATTCCCTCGTAACCGGCGAGCGAATCGCCGCGCTGGGGGCGTCGCGCGCCATGGATCGGCGCCGGCGCAGCCCGCGTGCGCCGATGGTCGAGAAATCGAACTTTGACTCTGGTGTCAAGCTTTGCGGATTTGGCAAGAGCCTTGGAATGTCAAGCGAAGATCTTTCAATCCGGACGGCCCTTATATGCCGATGAATTCTTAGACTCGGCACGTCCGGAGTGGTCGGCGCCGTCGTAACGCCGGGACCCATGGATGGAGTAGCTTGTAACATGATGGATCGAACGGCCAGGGCATGGACGCCCCTCATCGCTTTGCTGGTTTGTTGGCTGGAGCCCACGCCGGTCGCGGCCCAGACGTCGCCGTCGTCGCCGGCTTCCGCGACCATGGCGACGCAGGAGGGTCGGAGCACGCTGCCGACTTTGCCTCAGGCGCCGACGCCGACCGACGCTCCCCTTGCAAGGCCGGCGTCGCCTCCCGGTTTGCCTGCCTCGTCGCCGGCCGCGACGCCAGACGGCCGCGGCCTGCCACCGGCCTTGCCCTCGGGGACGCCGGCCCCGCCGGACAGCGGCGGCTCGGCGATGGCGAGCGCGTCGATCCTCGGTAAAGACGTGCACCTGAAGACCGCGCCGTTGGAGCCGACGGATCTTCGGTTCCCAATCAACTTGGCCACGGCGCTACGGCTCTCCGACGCACGGCCGCTGATCGTGGCCGCCGCCCAGGCCAGCGTCTGGGTCGCCGAGGCCCAACTCACCCGCGCCAAGGTCCTTTGGGTGCCGACGCTCAACATCGGCGCCGACTACATCCGTCACGACGGCGGAGGCCCCGACTTCAACAAGGGGATTATGACCGCGCCGAGCGTCAACTTCTTCTACGGCGGCGTCGGCGCCATCCAGAGCGTCGCTGTGACCGACGCCTTCTTCGAGCCCCTGGTCGCGCGGCAAGTTCTGAACTCGCGGCAATGGGACATCCAGGCGGCCAAGAACGACGCCTTGATGATGACCGCGAACGCCTACTTCAGCGTCCACCAGTATCGCGGGATGTACGCCGGCGCCCTTTACACCGTCGAGCGCGGCCACGACCTCGTGGAGCGAATCAACCAGCTCAGCAAGGAGCTGGTTCCCAAGGTCGAAGTCGACCGGGCGCGGAACATGGTCGCCGACCTAGAACAGCAGGCCACCGCCGCTCGCGAGGCCTGGCGCGTCAACAGCGCCGATCTCACGCAGGTGCTTCGGCTCGACCCCCGCGCGGTGATCGTGCCATTGGAACACGACCACCTTCAAATCACCGTGATCGACCCTGGGCGGCGGCTTGACGACCTGATGCCGGTCGCCCTGGTCAACCGTCCTGAACTCGGTTCGCAGCAGGCGCTCGTCAAGGCGGTGGTGGAGCGGATCGGCCGCGAGAAGTTTCGCCCGCTCACGCCCACCATCATGCTCAACGGCTTCCAGACGCCTTACGAGCAGATTCAGGCCGGCATCTTCGGCATCGGATCCAACAGCAAGCTCAACCAGTGGAAGGGACGCGCCGACACGAGCTACCAGGCCCTCTGGCAGCTCGACGCGTTCGGCGTGGGGAACCTCGCGCGGATCAAGGAGCAGCGCGGCGAGCAGTCGCGGGCGATCATCGACTTCTTCCGGTATCAAGACATGATCGCGGGGGACGTGACGCGGGCCCAGGCGCGGCTCCAGTCCGCGGCGGCCCGGGTCAGCCAGGCCGACCGCGCCCTCCGAACGGCCGTCATCACCTTCAACGGCAACTTCGAGGGTCTGCGCCACACCACCCGTTTCGGCGATGTCCTGGTGCTGGTCAACCGGCCGCAGGAGGTGGTCTTCGCGCTCCAGCTCATGAAGCAGGCCTTTGACCAGTATTTCACGACGGTCGCCGAGTACAACCGGGCGCAGTTCGAGCTGTTCCACGCGCTCGGCTACCCGGCTCGCGAACTGGCCGACCTCCGGCCGCCGGGCGAGGTTCTGCCGGTCGACACGACGCGGCCCGCGTACCTGCCCCCGGTTGGCAACGGACCGCCCCCGGCGACTCGCTGAGCGCCGAGGTTCCGTGCCGAGGGTGTAGGTTTCGATTTACTTGGATTCGGAGGGGGGCCTCGTTCATGCGCCATCGCCCGATCGTGAAATTTCATCCCGACCTCGAACTGTTGGAGAAGAAGCAACTGATGAGCGTCCGGGGGCTGGCGCCTCCCTCCGCGGCCCTCAGGCCCGGGGCCCGCGCCGCGGCCCTCCGCCAGGCCAGGGCGGAGGCGGCGGCCGGGAACGTCGTCGACGCCTCGGGGAACCCCGCCGACCAGACTCAGGCCGCTGCGGCCGACCCGACGACCGCGGATCCAAATCAGACGTCATCACAATCCCCGAGGTTCCTCGTCTCCCGTATCACCAACCCGACGCCGATCAACCACGTCTTGACCCCACCGTTCGCCCAGGTCGCCGTCCAAAACATTCCGCCGATCCCCGGCCAGACTTACAACGTCTACGCCGTCAGCATGCGGAACAGCACGAGGCTGACTTTCGACGTGGACAGCGGCTTCAACGTCAAGTTCAGCGGCCAAACCAAGGAACACTCCTACCCCATCCTCACGGGGGACCAGAAGTGGCTGCCGAATCAAGTCATGGTCTTCTACGTCCTGACCAAGTCTTACTATCCGGCGCGTCCGATGGTGTCCGGGGGATTTGAATTCGACCTCGCCGGTTCGCGGGGGATCGCCATCGGGGGCCCGTCGGCCATCTTCCTCAGGATCAAATACGACCCTGCGAAGTTTCCCGGCATGCTCGACTGGATCACAGTCCACGGCCCGGGAGCGTACGGACATCGAACGGGCATCGCCGACACCTCGATCTGGCAGTTCACGAGGGTTCCATGAGCGGTCCAGCGATCGTGTCGCACAGGATGACTCGACGCCGTCCGCACAATCCTACCCGACGCAGAGAGCCGCGGAGCGGCTCGGTCGGGGCGGTCGAGACCGTCGCCACGCCGAGGATCACGTTCTGGGGAGGGGAGGGAATGACGAACCGATACGCATGGCCATGGATGGCCGTCGTGGTCCTGGTGATCGCCTGGGTCGAGCCCGCGCCGTGCTCGGCCCAGACGCCGGCGAAGCCGATCGCCGCGCCTGGGCAGCCTGCAACTCCCTCGACTTCGGCCGCCCCGCGCGTCCGGTCGGTGATGGCGATCCAGCCGAATTCGCCGGGGCTGCCGACGCTGAACAACGAAATCGACAAGTTGAAGCTGAGGACCGCGCCGTTGGAGCCGTCGGATCTTCGGTTCCCGATCAACCTGGCCACGGCGCTGCGGCTCTCCGACGCCCGCCCGCTGATCGTGGCCGCCGCCCAGGCCAGCGTCTGGGTCGCCGAGGCCCAGCTCACCCGCGCGAAGGTCCTCTGGGTGCCGGTCTTCACGTTCGGAGCCGACTACATCCGTCACGACGGCGGCGGCCCCGACTTCAACAAGGGCGTCATGACCTTTCCGAGCGTCAATTTCTTCTACGGCGGCCTCGCTGGCAACCTCTACGTCAGCCTGACCGACGCCTTCTTCGAGCCCCTGGTCGCGCGGCAAGTTTTGAATTCGCGGCAGTGGGACATCCAGACGGCCAAGAACGACGCCTTGATGATGACCGCGAACGCCTACTTCAGCGTCCACCAGTATCGCGGGATGTACGCCGGCGCCCTTTACTCCGTCGAGCGCGGGCACGACCTGGTCGAGCGGATCAACCAACTCAGCCACGAACTGGTCCCCAAGGTCGAGGTCGACCGGGCGCGGAACATGGTCGCCGACCTCGAACAGCAGGCCACCGCCGCTCGCGAGGCCTGGCGCGTCCAGAGCGCCAATCTCACGCAGGTGCTCCGGCTCGACCCCCGCGCGGTGGTTGTGCCGCTGGAGCACGACCACCTTCAGGTCACGCTCATCGACCCCAAGCGACAGCTTGACGACCTGATGCCGATCGCGCTGGCCAACCGCCCCGAGCTGGCCTCGAATCGGGCGCTCATCCAGGCGGCGGAGGCGCGAATCCGTCGCGAGAAGATGCGCCCTTTGCTTCCCGCCGTCCAGATCAACGGGTTCCAGAGCGCCGGCATGTTGATCCAGGCCGGGCTGTTCGGCCTCGGTCCCAACAGCAGCATGGGGCCGTACGCAGGTCGCGTTGACATCAGTTATCAGCTTGTCTGGCAGCTCGACGCGTTCGGCGTGGGGAACCTCGCGCGGGTCAAGAGACAGCGTGGCCAAGAATCGCAGGCCATCGTCGAGCTTCGGCGCACGCAGGACACGGTGGCGGCGGACGTGAATCGAGCCCAGGCGCATCTCCAGTCGGCGACCGCCCGGGTCAGTCAGGCCGACCGCGCCCTCCGAACGGCCGTCATCACCTTCAACGGCCATCTCGAAGGTCTGCGCCACACCACCCGCCTTGACAACGTCCTGGTCCTGATCTTTCGACCGCAGGAGGCGGTCTACTCTCTCGAACTCATGAAGTTGGCCTTCGACGAGTATTTCACGACGGTCGCCGACTATAACCGGTCGCAGTTCGAGCTGTTCCACGCGCTCGGCTACCCGGCTCGCGAGCTGGCCGACCTCCGGCCGGCGGGCGAGGTTCTGCCGGTCGACACGGCGCGGCCGTCTTACCTGCCCCCGGTCGGCAACGGGCCGCCCCGGGCCACGCGGTGACCGCGGTTTTCAACTGATACGCCAAGCGTTGAATTCACATGCCCGATATCTCTTACGGGAATACCCAATATGATCTCGATGGAACGGAGCGGTGGCGGACTCCCCTTGAAGGCGCTGGCCTTGGGATTGGGGCTCTGGGTTTTCTCCGGTTCGTCGGCCCCGGCCTGGGGACAAGCCCCCGGCCCGACGCCCACTGAGCCGAGCATTCTGGGCAGCCTCTTTTCGAGTAAGCTCGGACTCGGAGAGCTAGGGTACGGCAAACCCGGCCTCCTCCCGGGCTTCTCCGGTTTCGGGCTCGGGTTTCATCCGGGTTATGGCTACGGCGGTTCCGGCCTGGGCGTCGGCGCCCACGGCGGCTACCCCTACTACGGCGGCCCCGGCTACCCGCACGGTGAGCCCCGCCTTCGTCGGTTCGGCCCTGCCACGCCGTTCCCCTATTACGGCGGTCCCGGCGATTCCTGCTACGGCCCCACCCACCGCTATGAGGCCACTGGCCCGCTCGTCGTCGACCGACCCGTCGCCCGAGTCGACGACCCCTACGAGCAGGACTTCGGCTCGTACAGCGGCGCAATCCCCTACCCCGAGACGGTTTTCGCCACTTATGCGAGTGCGGCCGCGGCGACCGGATCGTCGGCCGGCGGAGTGGGCTCTCCTTCCCCGACGACCGGTTCCGGCTATGAGCCGGAGACCTTGCTCGACCGACCGTCGACCTCCACCTCTCCCAATGGAGATGGTGCCGGCGGGACGCTCATCCAGGCGGCCGAACTCGGGTTCGAGCAGGAGCCGATTATCGAGGCTGGCGGCGTGCACGTCATGAAGGTCACCAACGTCCATCCCGGAACCGAGGCTCAGAAGGCCGGTCTCAACGTCGGCGATCTGATCCACTCGATCAACGGCTATCACACCGATCAGCCCGGCAACCTGCCGTGGATCACGGCCAACGCGGCGCCCGACCGCGTCCTCAAAATGATCGTCCGCGCCGCTGGAGACGGCAAGGAACGCACTGTTTCGATCCAGCTCCCTTGATGGTTAGAGCACGAAGCGACGGCGAACGGAAAGAGCCGCTGGGGATCGCTCCCAGGCGGCTCTTTTCCCTGTCATCATCTTCCGGCCGTCCGCTCAAGCGGCGGCCGTCCTCTTCAGCATGGCGTCGACGCAGCCCGCGACCAGGTGCTGAGTGAGGTTGTAGACGATGATCGGCAGCATCGCCAGCGGCTGCGAGCCCAGCGCGAGCGAGGCCAGGACGAGTCCCGTGCCGTTGTTGTTCATCCCCAGCCCGAACATCAGCGCGGCCCGCTGGCCATGGTCGGCCCGCAGCAAGCGAGCCAGCACGTAGCCCGCGGCGAACGTCGAGACGCAAAGCCCGGCGACGAACGTCAGGACGATCCCCAGGAAGTCCCAGTCGGGCTGTCCGAGGGCCTGCGGCAGACAGGCCGAGGCATTGGCGTAGCAGAGCACCAGGAGCGTGAGCGGTGCGACGATCCGCAGCCGCCGCTCGACCGCCCCCGCCCTGTCTTCGCCCAAGAGAAAGCGGGCCGCGACGCCCATGAGCGACGGCAACAGCACCCAGGCCGCCAAGAAAGCCCCGGTGTCGCGACCGGCCAGGCGATGCAGTTCCTCGCCATAAGGGCCCGGGGCGATCGACCCGAGAGCGTGCAGCGACGCGGGGGTCGTCAGCGGGCTCAGCAGCGTCGAACCCAGCACCAGGCCGAGGCTCAACGCCATGTCGCCGTCGGCCGCTTGGGCCCAGCCGGTCGACGAGCCGGCGATCGGCATCGCGGTGACGAGGGCCAGCCCGACCAGGACGATCGCCGCCTCGTCGGGGTTGTGCCAGGCCTGCATGGCAGGGACCATCACGGCCAGGAAGATCAACGGCACGGCCAGGTTCGCCGCCAGCCCGGCGAGCATCATGCCGGGGCGGCGGGCGATCTGACCGACCCGCGCGATCTTGACCCGCATGCCGGCGTTGAACAGCAGGAGCGCGAGCAAGAGCTTCGGGAGCGTCATCGTCACCCGTCCGTCCGCCGTTCCAAAATCCACGATCGCCGCGTCCTTGATCCACAATCCCAACGCCGGAAACGCGGCGGCCAGAACGTAGCTCAGGACGATCAGCTTGAGAAGATGGTGATGTAGAAAGTGTGACACGTTCGACGCCAGGCTCATCCGTGCGGTCATCGTTCCGGCCCTCGATTTCCCTGGAAAACACGTCGGGAGCACTGTCACTCCCACGACTCAAAAGCATAGGGAGCGACGCTGAGACCGCCGTGAGGCGAAGATAAGATCGTTCTTATCCTCGCCTCACCGTTTCCTCATGGGCTCGCGGTAGATTGTCGCCGGAGAAGGGGAATGGTGTCGTGCGTACCGGACCATCCGCCTCTCGATCCCGACGCGAAGGAGTTGCTGATGAGATTCGCCGCCGCTGCTGGTGCGTGCGTTCTTCTTGGACTGGCCGCGTTCTCGACCGGCGCTTGCGCCGACGAGGAAAAGATCCCGCTCAAGGACGTGCCCAAAGCCGTGCTTGACGCCGTGAAGGCCAGGTTCCCCAAGGGCGAGATCAAGAGCGCCGAGAAGGAAGACGAGGACGGCAAGACGACCTATGAAGTCGCCCTCAAGGACGACGGCCACACGCTCGACGTGGCGCTGAAGGCCGACGGCACGATCCTCGAGATCGAGAAGAAGGTCGCCGCCAAGGACCTGCCCAAGGCCGTTGCCGCCGCCGTCGAGGCCAAGTACCCCAAGGGGACGGTCAAGAAGGCCGAGGAGATCGTCACGTTCAAGAAGGGCAAGGAGCAGAAAAGCTTCGAGGTCGTCGTGACCGAGACGGGCAAGAAGTCCGTCGAGGTGAAGCTGTCGGCCGACGGCAAGATTCTCAAGCAAGAGGAAGACGACGATGACGATGAGGACGACGACTGACCCCGTCCGCGTCGAACCAGCGAACATCGACTAGAATGGAAATGGTCGGCGTCTCCTGTACGGTCCTCGAATCTCCGGTTGAAATGCCATGGGTATCCGCATACTAGTGATTGAGGACGACGAGGAGATCGCCGATTTCGTTGTGCGCGGTCTGAGAGAGGAAGGCTTCGTCGTGGAACGCGCCGCCGACGGCGACGCGGGCTGGCACGCGCTTCAGAACGGCCCCTGGGACGTGGTGGTGCTCGACTGGTGGCTGCCGGGGCCGGACGGTCTGACGCTCCTGCGCCGGTTCCGGCAATCGGGCGACGAGTCGCCGGTCCTCTTCCTCACGGCCCGGGACGCTGTTTCCGACAAGGTGCGCGGCCTCGATCAGGGGGCCGACGACTACCTCTGCAAGCCGTTCGACTACGAGGAATTCCTGGCCCGCGTCCGGGCCCTGTCGCGTCGTCAGGCGAAGTCGACGGGCACCGTGCTCGCCCATGCCGACGTTCGGATCGACCTGACGACTCACCGCGCCGAGCGCAACGGTCAGAGGCTCGACATGACGGCCAAGGAGCAGGCCCTCCTGGTCTTCTTCCTGCGGCACCCCGACGAGGTGCTTTCACGCACCCGGATCTACGAGCAGGTCTGGGATGAGCGGTACGACGGTATCTCGAACACGCTGGAGTACCACGTGATGGAGGTGCGTCGGAAGCTCGAAGCGCACGGCCCCCGGCTGATCCACACGCTGCGAGGGCGCGGCTACCTCTTCGGCGAGCGGCCCGACGTGGGACCGACCTCATGAGGTTGAGCACCCGTCTGTCGATCTTCTTTCTGGGCACCGTGGCGCTCATCCTCGTGGGCTTCTCGGCGACCCTCTATGCGGCGGCCTCGAAGTACCTTCACCGCCAGGCCGACGAGCGGCTTGACGCCGCGTTGAACACACTGGTCGCCGCCGCCGAGTTCAGCGACCACGGCGTGGAGTGGGAGCCGCAAGAGCGCCGGCTGTCATTCGGCCGCCGCACCGTCGAAGGCCAGTTCCTCTGGATCGTCTGCGATGCGCGGGGCCGTCGCCTCGATGGCTCGTCTCCGACCGATCCGGAGCCTTCTTGGACGGATTCGATCATGACGGCGACGCCCGCCGGGCGACCGAGGAGGGTCGAGGACCGGGGCGGTCAACTCTGGCGCGTCATGGCTCGACGGCTCGAAGCCCCGCGAACCGGCGGTTCGGACGGAGCGGACGAACCGAGCGTTCACGAGGTCCTGATCCTGGGCGCGGCTGTTTCGCTCTCGGGAGTTGGGGAGACGCTTCGCAACCTCGCCTTGATGCTTACCGCCCTGTCGTGTGGGACCTGGACCCTGGCCTTGCTGGTCGGCGGTCGACTCTGCCAGCGGGCCTTGAAACCCGTGTCCGAGATGGCCGAAGCCGCGCGCGCAATCGCCGGTCATGAATTCGACGAGCGGCTTCCGATCGCCGCGACGGGCGACGAGTTGGAAGACCTCGGCCGGGCCTTCAACGGGCTGCTTGACCGCCAGCACGAGTCGCACGACCGCCAGCGCCGATTCACTGGTGATGCTTCGCATCAGCTTCGCACCCCGCTGACGGCGATCCAGGGGCAAGTTGACCTGGCGCTCCGGCAGACGCGCTCGGCCGAGGAGTATCATCGCGTGCTGACGGTCGTTCAAGGGAAGACCCGCCACCTGCGCCAGATCGTCGAGGCGTTGCTGTTCCTGGCTCGCGCTGACGCTGAGTCGCAACAGCCTCCGCTCGAACCCATCAAGCTGACCGACTGGCTGCGTGAACACATGGCGGCCTGGACCGGCCCCCGACCCGACGATGTGCGGTTCGAAGCCGAGGGGGGCGACGCGCCTTGCGTCCTGGCCCATCCGACGTTGCTCGGCGAGCTGCTTGACAACCTGCTCGACAACGCCTGCAAGTACAGTGAGCCCGGCACGCCGATCATCGTCCGCGCCAGCCGCGACGGCGACTCGGTCCGGCTGTCCGTCGAGGACCGAGGCGTCGGGATCGAGGCGGGGGCGGTTTTGCACGTCGCCGACCCGTTCTTCCGCACTCCACAGGCCCGGTCCCGCGACTCCAAGGGGCTTGGCCTGGGCCTTTCGGTGGCCGCGCGGCTGGCGAAGCTGTTCGGCGGCCGGCTCGACGTCGAGAGCCGTCCGGGACGAGGGAGCACGTTCTCTGTCGTCCTGCCGACCGCGACGGCCCGACCGCCGCTCGATCAAAAGTCGGTGAGCATCTGAAGCTGGAAAAGCGTGCCGCTCTCGCCGGCGCGGTAGCCGGTCAACTGGTTGTCGGCCGGCGAATGGTTGATCCGGGTCACGTCGAAGGTCATGCGCCAGCCGCGCGTGCCGAGCACGTACCAGTTGAGGCCGCCGCTCCACTCGTCGCCACCTCCCTGGCCGCCGGTCACGAACGAGTAGCGGCCGTAGCCCTCCAACCGCTTGGGGATAACGAAGTATGACGTCTGGGCGTAGGCCCCGTGGGTGAACAGGCTGCGGACGGACAACGGGCCGCCGGTGTAGCTGAAGTCGCCGAGCCAGCGGAGGTAGTATTCGCCGGAGAGGCTGAACCCCCGGTACTTGGCCGCCGCGTCGATCGCCAGGAGCTGAACGCTGGTCGTGTTGACCTGGATCCCTGGACCCAACGAGCCGAGTAAGGCCAGCGGCGTGCCGTTCGAGAGTCGAAACAGCGTGTCTTCCGGGTTCGTCTGGACCGCGTTGACGGCGAGCGGCTCTCGCGACACCGTCAGGCTCGATCCGATCCGCGCGACCGGCCGCTCGTGCCACTCAACGTCCGACGGCCCTCCGCCGAATTTACCGAGCGGCTCCCACCAGAAGGTGCCCCCGAAGCCCAGGTCGTTGCCGATCCGGTTGTCGGCGAGGTTCAGGCCGTTGAACGAGTTGGCAATCATCGCGACGTAGTGGAAATTGTCGATCGGTTCGCCCGAGGCCCAGACGCCCGGGCTCATGTTGGGCCGGAAGAAGGTGGTCGCCATGGTGCGATCCGCCCCGAGCGTGTAGCGGAACGAGTCGGACCACTCGCGGCTCCCGGGGACCTTGAAGTACCCCCCGGAGAGGGTGAACGCCTTGCTGAATCGATAGTCGAGCCAACCGAGAAACACCGTGGAGTTGGTCGTCGACGAACTGAAGATCACCGCCATGAACTGGAGTTTGGGGTCGAGTGCGTAACCGCTGAACTGGAACCAGTTGCGATTGACCGCGAACATATTGTCATTCCTGACCGGCAGAACCGCGCCGGTGCTGTCGGTCCAGGTGCGGGCCGACCGCGAGAACCCCGTGTAACGCAACTGAGTGATCAGGTCAAAGTTTAACGCGAACGGCATATCCGCCGACGACCGCGGCTTGACGAGTTCGAACTGTCCCTTTTCCTTGTCGTAGCCGCCGACGAGGAACTTCGATTCCGTCGAGCGAGGAGCCTGGAAGGCGTCGACCTGTGGCGGGGACGCGTCGTCCTGGTAGAGAGCGTCCAGCGCCGGCGTGGGGTTGGCGGCATCCGGCAACGGAGCGGCACGCGGGATCGACTCGGCGGCGTTCGTGGTCACGCCGTCGAACCGGCGCTCCAGTTCATCGTGACGGCGGTTCACATCTTGAAGCTGTCGCGTGAGCCCTTGATTTTGCTCAGCCAGACGGCGATTTTGCTCGGTCAGTACGCGGTTCTGCTCGAGCACGGCGGCGCCGAGCCCCTCCAGCTTCCGCAGCCGATCTTCCAGGTCGGAAGGAGACCCACCCGCCCCTGCCGTCGAGGTCGCTGCGGCTGCGGGCTTTCCGGCGTCCGCACCCGGCGGCTGGTCGGCCCACGCCCGGGACGCGAGCAAGAGCGGGACGATCAGAGCGGCCAGCACCCCCCTCGCCCCCGAAGGCAAGCAGGGCCGCCGACTCTTCGGCTCCCAAAGGGTTCGGGCCGCATTGATCATGGTTTCCCGACAGAGGGGGAAGAGAAGCTGACGGGTGCCCGAATCCAGTACGCCTCTTCCGATTATCGGACGCGTAGGGGCTGGTTCGTGAGAAAATGCAAAGAATGGACATCAGTCGGATACGCGAACGCAATCAGCGCGCTCCGAACGCGGGCGGCGGACGTCTTCGGCTGGATCATCAGATTTCTGGCCGAAGCCTCGACTTCCGAGTCCTCGAGCCAAGTAATTGCACAAGTGAAAGATTGACTCTGGTGTTCGTTTCGACTGTCGTGCTGGTGCTGACGTCGAGCCAAGGATGCTCGGTGACGTGCAGGAACTTCCGGAGGACGCCTTGGACGTCGACCGGCGACCAGTCGCCCATCGAATCCGCGCCGGCGAGCTTCCCCTCGGCGGCTTCGAGAAAGCCGCTCAGGACCCGTTCCAGTTCGTCGAGATCAAGGAAGCCCGAGTCCCAGTTGACGACCGCCTCGGTCGCTTGCAGCGCATCCTTGTCGATCGAGACGTAGAGCGGCCGGGCGGACAACTCGCGATGGTGGGGCTCGATGAGCTTCGCGAGCCGGGCGGGATCGACCGGGATTTGCGGCTCGACCCGGAGCGGATCGACGGCGATCCGGTTCCAGCCGCCACCCCGAAAGCGGCGGATCGCCGGGATGACGCGGACCTTGCCGCTCCTGAGCCATGGCCAGGGGGCGAGCGGGCGATAGGCGTTGTCGAAATCAAGATCGCCGCCGACGTGGAAGATCGTCCGGACGTTCGGCAGCCGCCCGGCATGATACAGCCAGGTTCCGCAGTGCAAGACCGGAATTCCGCGCATCCAGTCGGGGTGTTTGTCGATCACCAGCAGGTTGACCGGCTCGGTCAGCCTCCGCAGGAGCGCCAGGCTGACGTGGTGGAAATCGCCCGAGCCGTAGAGTGTCAGGCCGGGGCGCGTGTCGAGCGGGCTTCCTAGCGTCTCGGTCAGGCCGGCTTCGAACCTCGCGAACGAGCGGAACCCGCAGGCCATGCGGATTCGAGGCCCCCACGCTCGCAGGTCGTGAACGACGGCGTCGGGACGGGACGCGATCTTCTCCTGCGCGATCACGCCGCCGTCGAGATCGAGAATCCGAAGCTCCATGGCGTTTCTCTTTCAGCCCGCCAGCCGCTTCGATTGCTCGCGGTCCGATCGGCGGGGAGTCGGGATGACGTCGCGCATGGCGGCGAAGGCCGCGAGCAGGCCGTCGACGGCCTCGGCCGAGTGGTTGGCGTTGCATTGAACGCGGATCACGCCGCCGTGGTAGGGAACGGCTGGGAACAGCACCGACTGGACGTAGTAACCCTGGTCGAACAGGAACTTGCCCGCTCGCAGCGTGTCGGCCTCGTCCCCCACGAGCACGGAGACGATCGGCGTCAGGCCCCCCATCACCACCAGGTCGAGATCGAGGAGTCCTCGGGTCAGTTGGGTGACGCGCTGGTCGAGTCGCCCGCGAATCGCGATGTACTCGTCTGATTCGAGGATGTCGATCACCTTGATGATCGCATCAAAGTACGCTGGGACGACGGGGCCGCCGAAGATATACGTGTTTGAACGAATTTTGAGGAGTTTCTGGAACGTCTTCGAGCAGGCGACGAACCCCCCGGCGCACGAGAAGGCTTTCGAGAGCGAGCCGACGACGAACGCGTTTTCATAGCTGCCGAGCGCGTCGAGCACCGTGCCGCGGCCGTTTTCGCCCAGCACGCCGGTCCCGTGCGCGTCGTCGATGTAGAGGACGGCTTCGTTCGCTCGGGCCACGCGGTCGAGGTCGGCCATCGGCGGGACGACGCCGCTCATGCTGTAGACGCCGTCGATGCAGACCAGAGCGACGCGGTACGGCCGCAAGGTTTCGAGGACTCGGCTGAGGTCGTCCGGGTCGTTGTGCGCGAAGGTCGCCACGCGCGCGCCGCCGGCCAGGGCGAGCTTGGCACCCTCCTGGATCGAGTTGTGGGCGTGCTCGTCGAGAACCACGACGTCGCCGCGGCCGACCAGGCCCGGGATCGCTCCCATGTTCGCCAGCGTGGCCGAGGGGTAGATCAGGGTCGCCTCGACTCCCAGCCAGGCCGCCAGACGCTCCTCGGCCTCGATGTTGGCGGCGACGCTCGCGAACGCCCGCGAAGCGCCGTTGTGCGTTCCCCAACGATCAAGGCCCTGACGCACGGCTTCGATCAAGCGCGGGTCGCGATCGAGCCCGAGAAAGCTGTCCGAGCCGAAGTTCATCACCCGGCGCCCCTGGATCACGATCTCCCGCCCCGGTCCAGCCTCGTCGACCCTCAGGTCCTTGAGATGCACGTCGGCGAAGTCGCGGTCGAACTCTTCGTAGATTCGGACCAGCGTGTTCTTACGCATGGCCTGCATCAGCCTATCCATAGGCGGAGTGGCGGACATGGGCGCTCCTGCACGGTCACGGGTGAAAGCGTCGCGGCGCATCCTGATCGCCGGATCGGGCTGGTCAGACTAGCCGAAAAACCGTAAATCGTCATCATCATGATTGCGAGAAAACCGAGCATGGATGCGGCTTGGGTTGTTGCGATCACTCACGACTTCGAAGATGATCATCGGTGATCTCCTCGGGAAGGGAAAGGCTGGCGACGTGTCGACGAGAGACGGAATGGATTCCGTGAGCCTCCTCCGGCGAGCGGCTGCGCCTCGGGTGCTTCTCGACGCCGCGGTCGTCGCGCACGGCTCGGCGCGGCTGACGCGCGAGGAGATCGCGGTCCAGCGACGCCTGCGGGATCCGTTGGCCGAAGGCTGGAACCCGATCGGGCATGCGACTCTTCGCTCCTCGGACGATCAGACGGTCGCGGCCGTCACGGCGTTGCGAGCGGCCATCGCGCGCGCGGACGTTCCGTCGTCGGCCTACGACGGCTGGGGCGTGTTGGCCGCCCCTCGGTTTCTGGGACGGTCGAAGCTGGTCGTCGTTCTAGACCGCTTCAAGGCTGAAGGGGTCTGGGGCGTCACGCCGCACCTGATCCCGCACTTCGCCCTCCACGCGCAGGCCGGCACGCTCAGCCTCGTTCTGGGCGGCCACGGCCCGAATCTGGGGATCGGCGGCGGTCTGTATTCGGCGAGCGAGGGGGTCCTCTCGGCGCTGACGTGGCTCGCCTCCGGCGTTGCGCCCGGGGTCTGGCTGGTGCTCACCGGCTGGTCGCCCGAATACCAGCCGGACCTGAACGGCGAACCGCGCGCCGTCACCCATTGCGAGGCGCTCGCGCTGGCCCTGACCCCGACTTCGGACGACTGCGCGAGCCCGATCAAGCTGCGCATCGTCGAGGCCGAGACGGCGCGTCCGCCGTTTCCGCCGACGCCCGAAGTTCTCACCGCGCGGCTGGAAAGCTTCGTCGCTCCGTCGGTGGCCAGCCCGCGCCTGATCGGTCACGAGGTGCACGGAGGCCGGGGCTATCCGCGTCCTCACCTGCCTGGCGAACCGAGGCGAGACGGCCGGTTCGCGACGATCGGCACGGACGCGTCGGGCCGCCTCCTGATCGAGCTGGCGGCCCCCCGGACATCCCCTCTCGGAGAAACCTCATGAGCGACAACGACCCGGAGCGCGCCGTCTGGATCACAGGCGTCGGACTCGCCTCGCCGTTGGGCTGCGACCTCTCGACCCTCGAAGCGAACTTTCTCGCCGGCCGCTCGGGCGTGTCGGCCGTGAGCGGGTTTCCGACCGCCGACTACCCGAGCCGAATCGCCGCGAGCCTGGGCGCGGTCCCCTGCCCTCCCAGCCTCGACCCGCAGGCTTTCGCTCGTCTGCCAAGGCTCGAACAGGCGGCCCTCTGGTCGGTTGAATCGGCGCTCCGCGACGCCGGTTGGTGGGAGCGTCGGGGCGACGTCCGCGTCGGCCTGGTTCTGGGGTTGGGCGCGGAGTGGCTGGAACTCTGGGAAGTCGATCGACTCGCTGGGGGCGACCGCGTGCAGGACCCCGCGCGCGACCACGAATCGACGCTCGAACGCGTGCGCCGGGCGTGCGGGCTCGACGGCCCCACGCTGACGCTCTCGGCGGCGTGCGCGTCGAGCAATTTCGCGTTCGAGATCGGCCGGACGTGGCTGCGGCGAGGGTTGGCCGACGTTTGCGTAGTCGGCGGCTGCGAGCTGGCCGTGACTCCCGTCGGCCTGGCGACCTTCGGCAACCTCCGCGCCCTCTCGCGCCGCAACGACGATCCGGCCCGCGCGTCGCGCCCTTTCGACAAAGACCGCGACGGCTTCGTGCTGGGCGAGGGGGGCGTCGCCTGTGTGCTGGAAACGGCGGACCGCGCGTGTCACCGAAGCGCCCGCGTTTACGCCGAGGTCGCCGGCTTCGGGGCCAGCAGCGACGCTCACCATATCGTCATCCCCAGCCCCCACCCCGAGCCCGCCGGCCAGGCCGTTCGCCGCGCCCTGACCGACGCCCGGCTTGATCCTGGGGACGTCGATCACATCAACGCCCACGCGACGAGCACGGCGGTCGGCGACGCTTCCGAGGCGGCCGTCCTGCGACTGATCTTCGGCGACGCCCTCGACCGCATCCCCGCGACCTCGACCAAGAGCATGACGGGCCACATGCTCACCGCCGCCGGCGCGATCGAGGCCCTGGCCTGCATCACCGCCATGAAGCACGGGGCGATCCCGCCGACCGTCAACCTCGACGAACCCGACGTCGACCTCTGCCTCGTCGCCCACGAGAGCCGGCCGCATCGGGTCGCGACCGCCCTCTCGAACTCGTTCGGCTTCGGCGGCGGCAACTCGTGCCTGGTCCTCCGGTCGGTCTGATCGATCCGCATGCGATTATCGATTCGAGAACACCTGTGATGCCCTCGACCTCATCCTCATCGCAATCGAGCCGCCGGACTCGAATCGACGCCCGGCCGATGGTCGTCGTGACGGGGGCCTCCGGTGGCATCGGCCGGGCGCTCGCGATCGAGTTGGGCGCGGGTGGATGCCGTCTGGGCCTGATTGCGCGCCGGGGGCCTGAACTCCAGGAGACGGCGGCTCTGGTTCGATCACAAGGCGGCGAGGCGCATGCGGCGACGGCCGACGTCGGCGACCGCAGGGCGCTGCGCGAAGCGATCGGGGCGCTCGAGGAGGCCCTTGGGCCGACGCAGGTGCTCGTCGCCAACGCGGGCTTCGGTGCGCCGACTCGTCTCGATCCGCTCAACATCGACGACGTCGAACAGACGTTCCGCGTCAACGTGATGGGCGTGATCTACTCGGTCGAGGCTGTCTTGCCTGGCATGCTCGCGCGCGGCGACGGTCATCTGGTGGCCGTTTCGAGCCTCGCCGCGCTCAAGGGGTTGCCCGGCGAATCGGCCTACTGCGCGAGCAAGGCGGCGGTCAACACCTACATGGAAGGGCTGCGGATCGCGCTCCGGAGCCGGGGCGTGGCGGTCGCCACGGTCTGCCCGGGGTTCGTGGATACGTTGATCGAGCCGATGGACACGGCGGCGACGCCGTTCCTGATCTCGGCCGAGGCCGCCGCGAAGAAGATCGCGCGGGTGATCGACGCCCGGAAGTCGGGCGTCTTCGCCTTCCCCTGGAGGATGGCCGCGCTCACCGCCTTGATCGCGCGGCTCCCCGATTTCCTGGTCGCACGCCTCATCGGCGAGGGCGGCGCCGGTCCCTGACGGATCGGCTTGATGCCGTCGAGCGGGGGACGAACCTCCCAGGATCTGAGACCGACGGTCTCCAGACCGACGCACGGAAACGGTCTGCGTTGCATATAGGATATCGGTAGAAACAACAAGGCGCGGAGCAAGTCGCTCTGGAATCGCCGTTTCGCTTTTCATTAATTGTGACTAATCTTCGCATTCTCCGAAGCCTGCCTAACTTGCCCCGGCCGAAACCCGCTTCTCCGAAGTCATTAAGAAATCAGAAGTTAGCTATGGAGGCGTTAGACGCCGGCCTCGCCGCCGCCCATCCTGGCATGGCAAAGGCGTGTGATCATCGATTCCTGAAAGACCGATAAGTGAAAGCCAAGCAGGCGCGTCCTCCCCCAGAAACGCGTTCAGCGATGTGGGGATGAGCATGTCGGCTCAGGATGATGCCTGTTTGCGAGGAGATTTCGGAGAGGACCCAAGGCTCCTTCTCCATAAGCAATCAAGGACGATGAATAATGGGTAAGACTCTGGCGGAAGCCTCGGGCGGCCGTGCAAACAACACTGCTTTTGCTCGGTTCCTCCTGACGAGCACCGTTATTTATTCCCACTCATTCGCCCTTATGTGGGGCTCGAACGAATTCGAACCCGTCGCGATGTTAACGCAGCGGCAAGCGAGCGCAGGTGGATTGGCCGTCGAGGGGTTTCTGATTCTGAGTGGGTTCCTGATCACGCGAAGCTGGTTCTTCTCACGAGGCGTGAAGGATTTTCTGGTTCGTCGGACTTTGCGGATCTATCCGGCGTTTCTAGTTGCGGCGGTTCTGTGCGGGTTGATCGCGGTCCCCTGGCTGGCATGCTTCGATCCCGAACCCGGCTCGCTGGGGTTCTGGAACGATCTGGTGTTTCCAGCTCTCCTGCTGAGATACACGCCGCTCTGGTCGAACGGCTCCGTCTGGATCTTGCCCTTCGAGTTCGCCTGCTACTTGATCGTTACGCTCTTCGGTATATTCGGGGCTTTTTCGAACAGACGACTCATTCTCCTGCTGTGGGTCTTGAATTGTTGCATCATGGTGGGACAGCTCAAGCAAAACATGTTTCCGTCCCATAGTGTGATGCTCTCAAGAATCCTCAACAATTATCTGGCGGGGATGGTTTTCTTCCTCTACCGCGATTCCGTCCGGCTCAGTCGTTCCCGGTTTGTGGGGGCCGTTCTGGGATTGACGCTCATTGGCGCCACCATGGCGTCGTGGCGGCTTTTGCCATTCGTTTCCCCGATTCTTTGGGGATACGTCCTGCTCTTCGCCTGCTACGACTCTGTCGGCCGCCTTCAATACTTCTCGCATTACGGCGACTTTTCCTACGGCACGTTCCTCTACGCTTATCCGACCCAGATGGTCTTGGTCATGTATTTCAGGCCCTGGCTGCACCCCCTCACTCTCTTTGTGGCCGCCTGGCCGGTCGCAATTGCATGCGGCGTCTTGAGCTGGTTCTTCGTCGAACGGCCGTTCCTTGGGCTGAAGCGTTCCTCATCCTCATCCGCGGTTCCTCGGACTGCTCCGGCCGCGACGGCCTTGGTCGCTCCGAACAACGCGTCACTTCATGAGTTGGGGGCCGAACGCTCTTCCCGAGGGTTTCGGATTGGAACGGGGGCGAGCCTTCTGTTCAGAGGACCGATCCGTCCTCGCTCCGTTCAGCGGTCGACGTCCGACTGACCTCGTGCGGCTCAGGCGGATTCGGCGGCGGCGTTGAAGTCGTGCGTCGGTTCGTCGCCTTCCCCGTGAAGATGGCCGTCCACGGTGTGAATCGCGAGATCGCTCGATCTTAAGTTGCGCGCCTTGCCCGGGACGGCGGCGGCTTGATCTCGGCCGTCTCCAAGGGCGGTCAAACCATCCTCTGATCGGACTTACTCGCTCGGCGCCGTGGGCGTCAGCGGCTCGGCCGTCGCGTGCGGCGGCTCGATCGCCAACTCGGGTCGATCTTGGGACGGCCGCGAAGACCGCTTAAGACGCAGAAACGGGCTCTCGACGAAACGCCAGCTTGCGGCGGCGAAGACCGCGGTGACCGCCAAGGCGATCAGGAAAAGCGATAGGGGATTCAGCCAGGGTTGAAACGCTTTGACCAAGAGTAGCTGAATGGGATAGGCGTACAAATACAAGCCGTAGGAGAGGTCTCCGCGACGGGCGACGTGTTGTAGCCTCCCCATCGGCAGGTACGACGCGAAGAAGAGGACGTACCCTCCCAGCACGGGAACAGCCAGCGGCAGCGCCTGAAGCGAGGGAGCCACGACGCCCATGGCCAGCAAGCCCATGACGGCGCCGATGGCGAGCGGCCAAGAGAGGACGATCCGATCGCGGTAGCAGTAGAACAGGACGCCCGCCAGGAAGTCGGACATCAGCCTCGGCCAAGAGTCCGGAGAGCAATAAAGCCAGCTCAACCGACTGCCAGGCAGGCGCAGGTTGAAATAGATCTGTCCCGCATACACCGACATGCACGCCAGGAAGGCGAGCGCCACGAAACGCCGACGGCTCAAGATCCCACAAAGGCCGAGTCCGGCGACGGCCAGATAACACAGGAATTCGTAGCGAATCGACCAGAGTGAAGCGTTGATGGACACCGACTTGATCGGCTCGACGAAGTTCAGATTCGCTCCGCCGATGAGGAATGCGCGCCAGGGGAAATTCTTCCAGTACGCCGCCGGGCTTCTGTGCAGCAAGGGGCCGGCGATTAGTCCACTGACGGCGACCGCCATCAGAAACCCCGGGTAGATCCGCAACGCGCGACGGCGCAGATAATCACCCAGCCCACGCGACGACGTCCAGCTCCTGGCGATCAGGAAGCCGCTGAGAATGAAGAACCCGTCGACGGCCAGATCGCCGCCGGTCCGTTGGCCCCCCGTGGCCAACAAGAACGGTTCTCGATCATTGTTTCCGAACAAGAGAGGGTAAGAGTGAGACCAAATTACTGCTGTCGCCAGGCAAAGTCGCCAGAAATCAATGTTGTTCTCTCGACCTAGAGATACATCGCCCAGCTTCAATCCCATGTTTGTCGAGCCCATCACAAATGGTGAAGCATTGTAAGAGGCTATCCCGTAATGATGTCCTGGTTTTTATGGTACTTGAACGGGATCGCCGGCCTTGAGCGATCGGGCTTCAAGAACTTGAGCATGCGATGAATAGAGCTGATGCGGATCATCGACTCGCTGCTCTCGGCGTGGTGCTCGTAATTCCGACTGTGTCGCCGATGCCGCCCCAGCCAGGCGAACGTCCGCTCCACCACCCAGCGCCTCGGCAGCTTCACAAACCCTTGGCTTCCCGGCGGCCGCTCCACGACCTCGATCCTGTACCCGGCCGAGGCCTCCGCCAGCCAGCCGTCGAGGTGGTGGTTGCGATACTTGCCGTCGCCCCAGACCAACGCCAACCGGCTTCGATGCTCGGCCGTCAGCCGCCCCAGCACCTGGGGGGCGTGCGTCCCGTCGTCGGCGGACGCCGCCGAGACCGCCACGACCAGCAGCAACCCCAGCGTATCCACGATGATATGTCGTTTCACGCCGGTCAGCTTCTTGCCGCCGTCGTAGCCCCGTTCGCCCCCTGTCTCGGTCCCCTTGACCGTCTGGCTGTCGATGCTCCCGGCGCTTGGGGACGGCTCCCGCCCGGCCGTCGTGCGGACCTGGCGGCGCAGGGCGTCCAGGATGAGTTGCCATGTGCCGTCGTCCCGCCACTGGGCGAAGTGGTTGTAGACGGTGCTCTTGGCCGGCAGGTCGTGCGGCAGCATATCCCACTGGCACCCCGAGCGGTTGAGGTAGAGGATGGCATTGAGCACCTCCCGCATGTCGTTGGTCCGGGGCCGTCCGACCTGGGGAACGGGGATCAAGGGCTCGACGATCGCCCACTGTTCGTCGGTCAGGTCGGACGGGTAGGGCTTACGCATCGAACGGTGCTCCTGCGGCGATGAATCCTGCGAACCTCCTGGGAGGACAAGAGTTTACGATCTTCTAGAATTACGGGATAGCCTCTAAGAGCAAGATCTTTGGTCGCATTATGTTTCGATGGAATCCTGGGGCGTCGCGTTCGCGGCCCGACACGCAACCCCAACCCCATGTTCCTTGCTATGGCTGAGGCGACCATGAGTTGAACGTGATAGACATCGTGGTGTGCGCACCCATCGGACGTTGGCGATCGCCAAGCTCCATGACGCGGCCGAGCCGGCTGTCTTCCGAGATTCAGCCGGCGGCCTCGGACGTCGGCTCAGGCCGATTCGACGTCGGCGTCGAAGATGCGGACTTGCTTCCAGTTGTCCTTGTTTTCGGCGATGAACGTCAAGTGGGTGGGGGCGGTCTGGTAGAGGTCGTGCGCGGGCTTGCCGTCGAAGACGACGTGCAGGGCGACGTCGAATGCGCGGTCGTTGACGGCCCGATCCAGCTCCTTGTTGAGCGTCCCCGCGCAGAAGAAGACAACGCCCGGGTGGTCGGCGAGGTATTTCTTGCATGAGGCGACCAGCTTGTCGATCGCGGCGGGAGAATTGTCATGGAGCGAAAAGAAGACGCTGTGTGCCAGCATGGCGAGCCCTGTGGGGAAGAGGTCGAGGAGGACGGATGGTCGGTAGGGATCAGCGAGTCGCGTTGGAATCACCGATGAGCGAGCGGATCGTCTCGGCGTCAACCGGCTGGACGACGCCTCGTTCGGTGATGATGCCGGTGATCAGTTCGGCGGGGGTGACGTCGAACGCGGGGTTGTACACGGCGACCCCTTCGGGCGCGGTCCGGCGTCCGAAACCATGGGTGATTTCGAGCGGATCACGCTCTTCGATCGGGATGCCCGATCCGTCGGCGAGCGACAGATCGAAGGTGCTCGACGGCGCCGCGACGTAAAACGGGATACCGTGCGCCCGAGCGAGCAAGGCCACGCCGTAGGTGCCGATCTTGTTGGCGGTGTCGCCGTTGGCGGCGATCCGATCCGCGCCGACGACGACCTTCTGGATCTTCCGTTCCTTCATGACCTGGGCGGCCATGTTGTCGCAGATGAGGGTGACGGGGACGCCGCGGTTTTGCAGCTCCCAGGCGGTGAGCCGGGCACCCTGGAGCAGCGGCCGGGTCTCGTCGGCGAAGACGTGGACTGACTTGCCTTGCTCATGGGCCGAGAAGATCACGGCGAGCGCCGTGCCGTAGTCGGACGTGGCCAGACCGCCGGCGTTGCAGTGGGTCAAGACGCCGTCGCCGGGCACCAGCAACTCGGCGCCGTGGCGGCCGATGGCCCGGCACATGGCGCGGTCCTCGGCCGCGATCGCCTCCGCCTCGGCCAGGAGTCGTTCAAGCAACGGCGAACCCGGGGCGCGCCCCGGGTCGTCGGCCGCCGCTTCCATCCGATCGAGCGCCCAGAACAGGTTCACGGCGGTCGGTCGGCTGGTTCGAAGGTAGGCCGAGGCCTCCTTCAAGGCGGTCCGGATCGCCTTGGGATCGTCGGTCCCCCGCGCACGCGCGCCGATCACGGCGCCGTACGCGGCGGCGACGCCGATCGCCGGCGCGCCGCGGACGCTCAGCCGCTTGATCGCGTTCCAGACCGCGGCCGAGTCGAGGCAGTCGATTTCGACGCACTCGGTCGGCAGTCGGGTTTGGTCGATCAAGCGGAGGAAGCCGCCGGACGCGTCGCCGATCCATGACACCGTCGGAAATGGGCTGGTCTGATGGATTTCAGGCATCAGCGGTCGACTCCCGTTCGAGAGCCCTCAGCCCAGTTCGTTTCGGTGCTCATTCTTCGTCCTCGTCACCTTCGTCCTCTTCATCGTCGCCCTCGTCCTCTTCCGGGTCGACCCACGAATAGAACTCGGCGAAGACGTCCCAGATGTTCCGCAGCGCGTTGCGGACGTCGCCCGGCTTGAGCGGGCCGTGATTGCCGCCGTAGCCGGCGACCTCCGAGGCGATCCGCAGCAGATCCAGGTTCTGACGCCTCATCTCCAGGAAGATCTGGCTCTGGGTGTCGAGCTCGAGCGCCTCTTCCAGGGCCTCTTCGACGTCGTGCTCGTGGTCGTGATCGTGGTCATGCTCGTGTTCGTCGTGTTCGTGTTCGTCGTGACCCATGGTCGTCTGCTCTCCCTTTAAGGAAAAAAGAAATTGGAAATACCGGTCCGGCGACCGCCTGACTTATGCGTCCCGCGTCGCCGGCCGACGTTGCAAGTGGATCGTGATCGCGACCTCATCCCGTGACGATCGGGGCCGAAGTCGCCGCGGGGGGGCGATCGGTCCATTCTTCGTAGGGAAGGTCGAAAGTCCTGGCGACGGCCCGGTTGGTCACTCGGCCCTGGTCGATGTTGACGCCCTCGGCGACGCCGGGGTCGCGGCTTGCGACGCTTCGCCAGCCGTGCTCCGCGAATTGGAGAACGTAGGGAAGGGTGACGTTGCACAGCGCGTATGTGCTGGTCCGCCCCACCGCGCCGGGCATGTTCGTCACGCAATAGTGGACGATGCCGTCAATGACGTAGGTGGGGCTGTGGTGCGTCGTGGGCCGGCTGGTCTCGACGCAGCCTCCCTGGTCGATGGCGACGTCGACGATCACCGCGCCGGGCTTCATCCGCCGGAGATCGTCGCGACGAACCAGGCGGGGCGCCCGCGCGCCGATGATCAAGACCGCGCCGATGACGAGATCGGCCCGCTCGATGGCCTCGCGAATCGTGTGCCGGTCGGAATAGAGCGTCGTCACGTTCGGGGGCGAGATGTCGTCGAGATACCTGAGCCGATCGAGATTGACGTCGAGGATCGTGACGTTCGCTCCCATGCCGGCGGCGACCTTGGCGGCGTTCGACCCTACCACGCCCCCGCCCAGCACGGCGACGTCGGCCGGTGCCACGCCCGGAACCCCCGAGAGCAAGATCCCTCGCCCTTCCTGAGGCCGTTCGAGGAACTTGGCACCCTCCTGGATGCTCATCCGGCCGGCGACCTCGCTCATCGGCGTCAACAGAGGGAGCCCGCCGCGCGCGTCGCGCAGGGTCTCGTAGGCGATGGCCGTCGCGTCGCTGGCGAGGACCGCGCGAGTCAACGCCTCGTCGGCCGCGAAGTGGAAGTAGGTGAAGAGCACCTGCCCCGGCCGGATGTGCGGCCATTCCGTGGGCAAGGGTTCCTTGACCTTCACGATCAGCTCGGCCTTCGACCAGATCTCGGCCGGTGCGCGAACGATCGACGCCCCCGCGGACTCGTACTGGGCGTCGGCGATGCCGCTCCCCAGCCCCGCGCCGGCTTCGATGAGAACCGAGTGCCCCGCGCCGGTGAGTTCCTCGACGCCGACCGGGAGCATCGCCACCCGGTACTCGTCGGCCTTGATCTCCTTCGGCACCCCAACAATCATCGGCTCGATACCCCCACCCTCGAAACCTCCCCCCGAAATCCGCGCGCCGCCTCCGGACGCATTCCGAGGGCGGTCATAAACATTCGATCAGACCGAGCCTCTCGAATCAAGGGAGAGTCCGCGATTCGGCCGCCCGTGCGACCAGTGAGTGCAGTCAGGCGGCGGTGATTGCTCGTGCGTAATGCGTTTGTGCCACTGGCGTTCCGCGCCAGACGGTTGTGGCCGGGTTTCGGGCGGCCCTACAATGAGGCTCTCTGGGGAGTCGGGCGACGAAGCGCCGGCCCCGCCTCGAAGTCTGCTGGAGGAGACCGTCCGATGTTTGATTCTCGCGCGCGGAAACGGCTTGCGATCGTCGCTTGCCTGGCGACCCTGGTCATGTCGGGCGCTCAGAACGCCAAGGACGTCCCCAGCGCGCTGGAGAGCGACGGCGGCGGCTGGAGCGACTTGCTGGGGGCGACCAGCGCGGGGCTCGACGCCTGGACGCGCGAGCCGATCCCCGCCGGCGGCGAGCTGCCGGAGGATTCGCCCTGGAAGCTCGATTCGGCGTCCGGCGTCCTGTCGTGCGCCCCGGCCGGTGGAGGCCGGGAATGGCTCCGGCTCGACCAGGTGCTGCTCGACTTCATCCTTCATGTCGAGTGGCGGTTCCGACCGGAGCCGGGCGCGACGGCGACGAACGACCGCGCGGGGATCTTCGTTCGCAACTCGAACGACGCCAGGATGTGGCACAAGGCCGAGTGCGGCGACGCGAAGGGCGGATACCTCGTCGGCGAGACGTTTGCGGCCTCCGCCATCAAGCCGTTCAACCTGGAAAAGGAGGTCGCCGAGAACCGGGTCAAGCCGGCCGGCGAGTGGAATACCTACGAGCTGACCTGCAAGGGGCGACTGGTGACCCTCTGGGTGAACGGCGTGGTCGCGAACCAGTGGAAGGGCTGCGGCGTCCCTCGGGGATACCTGGGCCTGGAAGCGGAGCGCGGTCGGATCGAGTTCCGCAACATCAAGCTCAAGGCGCTTTAAGCGACCGGCTGAAGTCGGACGAGTTTTCAAGAAACGTCGATCTCGACGCCCAGCGTTTTCAAGGCGGCCCGGAGCTGATCGACGCAGTCTTCGGGGACGACGGCCGAGACCGGGCCGAGCCGATCTCCCAGCAGCGAGCGCGTGGCCGGATGCTGGAGGACCCCCTCAAGCAGCTCGGCGGTCGGGACGTTGAGCACGAGCCGCCGCTGGGCCTTCCACGGCTTGGCTCCAAGCAAGGCCGGCCGAACCATCAGGCCGACGGCGGGCGGGAGGTCGCCGCCCGTCCGCCTCTGGAACCAGTCGGATAGCAGCGCCGCGGTCATGCCGATGTCGAAGGCCCGCGCCAGCGACGCGGCCGTGACCTGGAACCGCCGCGCCGACGGTCGCGATCCGCCTGGGCGATCGGCGTCCGGGGTCGGTTCTTCGTCGGCGAATCGGGCCAGTTCGGCGTCGATCAGAAGGTCGGACCGCGACGGATCGAGCGCGAGCGTCACGCCGTCGGCCTCGACGGAGACGCAGCGCTCGGGAGGAAGCCGATAGTCGCGCACCGCCGTGGTGCTGATCCGGCTGGTTGGAACGTGCTGAGCGTTCTCGACCAGGAGAAACCGATCGCCGACGGGGATGAACGCCTTGCCCTCGCCGTCTTCGGTCCACGCGGTCGCGGCGCGGTCGCGGTCGGCCTGCGCGCTGAACTCCATGAGGGTGGCGGCCGTGTACATCGTGACGCGCTCGCGGCGGCTGGCCCAGCGGTCGATGGCGTCTTTCACGCTCCCCGGAAGCGCGCGCTGACTGTGCCGTGCCAGGATCTCGAGCATCAGCGAGGGCGAGAGGTTCCATTCGAGGCCGAGCGCGACCGATTCCTGCGTCAGCTTCAACTCCATCGCCGCGCCGATCTTGGTCCACCAGGCGAACCGACTGAGCCGGCCGATCAAGGGCGGGGTGAGCCCCTGCCGGTAGGCGATCACTTCGAGGTTGGGCTGCACGAACAGGAAGTGCTCGAACGTCGGGCGCGGCGGTGGCGGCGGGCCGAGGCCCAGGACGTAACGCCCCAGTGGTGTGAGCTGGACGGCCCTGCGGTCGGTGGATTTTTCTTCTCCCACGCGCACCAGGCCCATCGCGTATCCCCCGCCGAGCAAAACACGGCCGAGCGCGCGACTGGCCGGGGATTCGCGGGGCGCTTGCGGTCCTCGCTTGGCGGCCGACTTCGAGGCGCGGCGGGCGGTCGCCGCGGACGCGCCGGGAGTTTCGGTGAACGCCGTCCGGTCCCATCCGTGGGCGATGGCGGTCAAGTGCTCGGCCAGGTCGTCGAGCGTCACCCAGGTGTCGGGGGCCAGGCTCGCCAGCCAGAGCAAGAGGGCGGGGCGAAGGAACACGAGGGGAAGGCCGGCCGACGGCGCTTCCGCGGACGGTTCGGCCCATTCGAGCCAGGTGCGCAAGCCCAGCCAGCCGGAGGCGATCATCTGCGGCAGGTGGACCGCGTTTTCGGTCCAGAATTCAGCGGACGCGGCCAGGAAGAATTCGCCGCCCGGGTCCAGATGGACGAGGCCCACGCGTCGAGCCAGGCCGAGCCAGAGCGTCGCCATCGCAGGGAGTTCCGCGAGTGCGTCGCTGACGGGGCCGGAGAGGACGGGGTCTTCCTCGATTCGTTCCCGGTCGCGTTTGTAAAGGGTTCCTTGCTGGGTTCGGCGGAGCGGCTCGGCGCCGGTCCGCTGCCACAAGGCGGCCAGTCGCAAGATCGGTTCGAGGCCGTCGGGCTCGCGGATCTGGCCGACCGGACCGGCGGCCGGCAGGACGGCCCGCGACGGCGGCCGGATGCGCACCCCGTGCGACAGCGCCGGATGGACCCAAAGCTCCAACTCGTCCGACCCGACCGAAGCCATGCGGGCGGCGAAATCGAACGGCTGCCCGGGCCCGGCTTCGACTCCGGGGTCAAGCGCGAGCAGCCCGCGCTCGAGGAGCCCGACGACGACGCTCTCGGCCGTCGCCCCCAGGACCGACAGCGCGTGCTTCAGGCCCGACAACGGCCAGCTCGGCGAGTCGGTCAGGCCGAACAGCGACAAGGCCAGCCGGGCGTCGTCGTCCAGATCGGCCCGGATCGCCGAGAGGACGGCCGGCGAATCAAGCTCGTCGGTCAGCTCGCCGGCCAGCGTGCTGGCGCGGACGGCCTCCGATTCGAGGCCCCGACGCGCGGCGATCGCCCGGAGCGTGGCGAACGGGTGTCTGGCCAGCAACGACCGAAACGTGAAACGCGGGTCGGCGTTCGCGTTCGCGTTCGCGTTCGGGGAATTCGGATCGGCCGTCGGCCGGTGGACCGTTGCGTTGATGCTGGAATTCGAGGCCATGACGTCGTTTTCCTCGCCTCAGCGCACGATCCGGGGTGTCTGGCCCATTTTTCTCAGCTCGTCGACGGCCGCGTCGGCCTCGTCGGGCTTGACCAGCAGGATCGTCTCGGAGAGCCTCGCGAGGATTAGCCGCGCGAGCGTCTTCCTGGCCAGTAACTCTTCGGCGAGCACGGGCTCGGACGTGCGTATCAACGTCACGTTCTTATGTAGCTTGACAGGAATCCGGGCGATCGCTCGTGTCATCAGGGCGGGTCCAGGTCGGGGTCAGGGTCCAGTGGTGAGCTTCGCGGCGGTCCGCTCGAGAACACGGTGAGCCGTCATCCGGCCGGTTCCGACGCGGCCAGCAGCCGCGCGGAAAGCTCGGATTCGTCGACGATCTCGTAGCTGTAGCCTTGCTCGGTCAAGAAGAGCTGGCGATGGTGCGCGAAGTCCATCTCGCGGGTGTCGCGCGTTACGAGTGTATAGAAACACGCGGGCCGCTCGCCCTCCTTGGGACGGAGGATTCGGCCCAGCCGCTGCGCCTCCTCCTGTCGGCTCCCGAACGTGCCCGACACCTGGACCATCACGTTGGCGTCGGGCAGGTCGATGGCGAAGTTGCCGACCTTCGACAGCACCAGCCGGCGGATCGCCCCGGCGCGGAACCGGCCGTAAAGGTCTTCACGCTCGGAATTCGTGGTCGAGCCCGTGATGATCGGGATGTCGAACCGCTCGGAGATCCGGCGGAGCTGCTTGATGTACTGGCCGATCACCAGCACGCGATCCTCAGGGTGATTGTGGTGCTCGAGCAGCAGTTCGACGAGGTCGTCCTTGGTCGGGCTCTCGCTGGCCAGCCGGAACTTGTCGCGCCACTCGGCGATGGCGTATTCCATGCGGAGCGCCGGCGGCAGCCCGAGCCGGACTTCGTGGCACTGCGCCTCGGCGATCCAGCCCTTCGATTCGAGCACGCGCCAGGGGACGTCGTACTTCTTGGGGCCGATCAGGCTGAAGACGTCTTCCTCGCGATGGTCTTCGCGGACGAGGGTGGCGGTCAGGCCGAGGCGTCGCCGCGCCTGGATGTCGGCGGTGATCCGGAAGACGGGCGCGGGCAAGAGGTGGACCTCGTCATAAATGATCAGGCCCCAGTCGCGCTGGTTGAAGAGGCCGAAGTGCGGGAAGTCGCCGTCCTTCTTGGGTCGGTAGGTGACGATCTGGTAGGTCGCCAGGGTCACCGGGGCGATCCCCTTGGAGTCGCCGGTGTAGGTGGCGACCTGCGACTCGTCGAGGTCGGTCTTGTCGAGAACCTCGCGCTTCCACTGCTCGACGGCGGTGGTGCTGGTGGTCAGGATGAGGGTCTCGGTCTTGATCGCCGCCAGGGCCGCGATGCCGACGATGGTCTTCCCCGCGCCGCAAGGCAGGACGATCACGCCCGAGCCCCCCTTGACGTCGCCGCCGGCGTGGAACGTGTCGACGGCGCCGCGCTGGTAGTCACGAACCACGAACTTGCCGCCCGATCGCATCGTCTCGCGAAGCTCGACCGCGAGGGCGGCGCCTTGCGCGTAGCCGGCGAGGTCTTCGGCCGGGTAGCCGACGGCGATCAGCCCTTGCTTGAGTACGCCGCGGTCGAGGTCTTCGACGGCGAAACTGACGGCGTCGAGCCGCTCGCCCAGGTACTCGCGAACCCCGCGCTGGCGCGAAAGCTCCTCGATGAGCGGCTGGTCCGTCGTGATCAGCCGAAGCTGGCCGTCGATCCGCTGAAGCTTCACCCGCCCATACCGGCTGACCATGTCGCGGAGGTCGGCCGGAAGGTTGGGCGGAAGCGGAAACTTCGAGTAGGTTTCCAGGCCCGCGATCATCTCGTCGGCGCTGACGCCGGCCGCGGCCGCGTTCCAGAGCGAAAGCGGCGTCAGCCGATACGTGTGGATGTGCTCGGGGCTCTTCTCCAGTTCGGCGAAGGGCGCGATCGTATCGCGGGCCTCGGCGTGCAACGGATTGTCCACTTCCAGGAGGATCGTCCGATCCCCCTGCACGATCAGCGGGTTGGCCGGGTTGTACTGCATGGGCTCCTTGCCGGATCAGGTGGCGTGGCGGACAGGCCGTCGATGTTCCGTCGTTCCGTCGTCCAGAACGCGAACGCTCCATGTTAGACGCCGCCTGATCGACTCGCAAGGTCACGATCGAAGGGGATTGCGTTCGTTATTCCGTCATCCTATCGTTTCATGATGCTCGACGGCGCAGTAATTGCCTGCAACTAAGGGCGCGGCTGACGAACCGAGCGTTCGTCATGTGCAACGAGTGCGTGATCCCGCCATCTGGATTTTGGAACAGCCATGTCTCAGGACGTCACCAACGGCGAATCATCACGCGAGCCCGCGTCTGGAGTCGGGCGGACTCAAGAAGAAACCGCCGCGAGTACCTACGACGACGCGGTCCGCAGCAGCGAAATCTGCCTGAGGTTGGCGGCCGAAGCCGCGGGGGTGGGCGTCTTCGAGTGGGACGCCCGGACAGACACAGTCCACTGGGAAAACGACCAGATCTACCGGATCTTCGGACGCACGCGCGAAGACAGCCCGATCAACGCCGCCGAGTACGCCGCCAAGGTTGCGCATCCTGACGACGCGGCCGCCTATCAGTGGGCCCTGGCGGAGGCGGCTCGCACAGGGCGGTTCTACTACACGGGCCGGTTCCATCGCAGCGACGGCTCGCTTCGTTGGGTGGAGATGATCGGCCGGATGAGCCGTGCGACGGACGGCACGCCGCTGCGGATGGCCGGGATCGTCTCCGACGTCACCGACCGAAAGAACGCCCAGATTGAGAGCCAGACGCTCGCCGCCATCGTCGCCTCCTCGGACGACGCCATCGTCGGCAAGGACCTCAACGGCGTCATCACCAGCTGGAACCGATCGGCGGAGCGGATCTTCGGCTATTCCGCCGACGAGATCATCGGCCGGCATATCACCCTTCTGACGCCGCCCGGTTACGACGACGATATCGCCCGTATCCTGTCGAAGATCCGCCGAGGCGAGCGGGTGGAGCATTTCGAGACCCGACGTCGGACGAAGGACGGCCGGATCCTCGACCTGTCGATCACCGTCTCGCCGATCCGGAACGGCGAGGGCATGATCGTCGGGGCTTCTAAGGTCGCCCGCGACGTCACCGAGCGGAATCGCACGGCGGCGGCGCTGAAGGAGAGCGAGGAGCACCTGCGGCAGCTCACCGACGTCCTGCCTCAGCAGGTCTGGACGGCTCGGCCCGACGGCGCGCTTGATTACGTGAACACCCAGACCCGCGAGTTCGCCGGCGATATCCCCGTGGAAAACGGAGTCGTGCAGTGGACGAACGTCGTCCATCCCGACGATCTACCGAGATCGCTGGAAGCCTGGGCCCGGAGCGTCGACTCCGGCGAACCGTTCGAAGTCGAGCAGCGCGTCATGAACAAGCGTAGCGGCGAGTATTGCTGGCATCTCTCGCGGGCAAGGCCGGTCCGCGACGCAAAGGGACGAGTGACCAAATGGTTCGGGACCAACACCGACATCAACGACCGGAAGCGATCGGAGGTGGCGGAACGGGCGGCCCGCAGCGAGGCCGAGACCGCCAACCGCGTGAAGGACGATTTCCTCGCCACGCTAAGCCATGAGCTTCGTACGCCGCTGAACGCAATCCTGGGTTGGGCCAAGATCCTCCGCTCCGGCCGGGCCGGCGAGGAAGACGTGCGGAACGGGTTGGACGCCATCGTGCGCAACGCGGTCTCACAAGTCCAGATCATCGAGGATCTGCTCGACGTCTCCCGGATCGTCTCCGGCAACCTCAAGTTGGAGGTCCGGAGCGTCGTCATCCAGGAGGTCGTCGAGGCGGCGATCGCCTCCGTGTCGCCCATTGCGGCGGCGAAGAGCGTCTCCATCCGAAAACTCCTCGACTCGCTCGCCGGTCGGGTCTCGGGCGACCCGGCGCGGTTGCAGCAGATCGTCTGGAACCTGCTGTCCAACGCGGTGAAATTCACCCCGGGCGGCGGCAAGGTCCAGGTGCTGCTCGAACGCGTGAACTCTCACCTTGAGATCAGTGTCGTCGACACCGGGGTGGGGATCAGCCCGGAGTTCCTGCCGTACGTCTTCGACCGATTCCTTCAGGCCGATTCCAGCACGACGCGACGTCACGGCGGCCTCGGACTGGGGTTGGCCATCGTCAAGCACCTCGTCGAGTTGCACGGGGGCGCAGTGCGTGCCAAGAGCCAGGGGGAAGGACAAGGGGCGACCTTCATCGTGACCCTGCCGATTACGGTCGTGCACCCGGAGCAGCCCTCACACTCCGAGACCCGGCCGAGGTCCTGGGACCAGGCCGAGGAACTGTGCAAGGATCATATGCTGGAGGGCGTCAAGGTTCTCGTGCTGGACGACGAGCCGGACGCTCGCAACTTGATCCGGAGGGTGCTCTCGGATTGCAAGGCGGAGGTCGCCCTGGCCTCGTCGGCGCAGGAGGCGCTCCAACTCGTCGAGGAGTTCGGCCCGGACGTGATCGTAAGCGACGTCGGCATGCCCGACGAGGACGGCTACGACTTCATCCGCCAGGTCAGGGCGAAGCGGTCGCCCCGGGAACTGCCAGCCGCCGCGCTGACGGCGTTCGCCCGCGCCGACGACCGGAGGCTGGCGCTGTTCGCGGGGTTCCAGACGCACGTGGCAAAACCGGTCGACCCGGAGGAACTCGTGGCGGTGGTCGCGAGCCTTGCGGGGAGAACGGAGACCGCCTGAGGCCGCAGCGCGAACCGCACGCCCGGACTCGCTGCGCAAGGCTGTGACGAAAGCCCCCAGCACGGACGCAATCCGGACGTGAATATCGGCTCAGATCAGATCGCGCAGTTGCCGGGCGTATCGCGGGATCGCGGTGAGGGGGTCTTCCTCGGCCTCGTATTCGAGCACGACGTAGCCCGAGTACTGGGCGCGTTCTAGGATGTTGATGATCCGGCGGAGGTCGGCTTCCTCCTTGGTGGAGGCTCCTTTGCGTAGGATCTCGGTCTTGACCTGGACGTTGACGGCGTAGGGCGCGATCTCGGCGAACTCGGCGTAAGGGTCTTCGCCGTGGAAGTTGCCGGTGTCGAGGTTGACGCCGAAATTCGGGGCGTCGACGGCTTCGACCAGCTTCAAGAGCTGCGCCGGGGTCGCCGTGATTCCGCCGTGGTTTTCGAGCGCCAGGACGACGCCGCGCTCGGCCGCGTACGGCAGCGACGCGCGAATCCCCTCGACGGCCCACCTGAACGCGTCTTCCTCCTTGGCGTCCTTGGGGACGTTGCCGGCGAAGATCCGGATGACCGGGGCGCCGATCGCCGCGGCGCGGTCGACCCAGAGCCGCGTGTGGGCCAGCTCCTTGTCGCGCTTCTCCCCCGGCGGCAGGCAGAAGTTGTTGCCGATCGCCGTTCCCGAGACGTCGAGGCCCGCGAGGAACGCGTGCTGCTTGAACCGGGCGAGGTACGCGGCGTCGACGTCGGCGGGGAAGTAGTACGAGGTCGGCTCGACGGCGTCGAATCCCAGGTCGGCCGCCAGGTCGACGAACCCGAACAGGTCCATCTTCGGCGGCTTGGCGGTCAGGTACTGGCGATACGAGTAGGCGGCGACGCTCAGCTTGAGGTGGCTGGGCCGCCTGTGAGCGATCGGCGGAATCGCCCAGGCGGTGGAAGACCCGGCGAGCGTCGGGCCCGCCGCGGCCAACATCATGCGTCCCAGGAATCCACGTCGGTGAGTCGTGTTCATGGCGGTGAGGTCTCCAGGCGAGAGGCGCCATCGGGACGGCGCGCGAGCGGCGCGGCCGTCTGCCGAAGGCGGGACTTACCGGATCTTAACGCCCCGCAGGTCGTCACGCCATGTTCGGCCCGGTGCAGAACGAAGGAAGCGGGCCACCCCCTCGGCTCCGAGCCGGTCGGCTCAGGAGTCGAGGTCGGAGAGCAGTTCGTTGACTTCGCGGTTGATGTACCGGACGTCCTCGACCTCGCCGCGGGCGCCCCTGCTGGGCGTCGCCATTTCGTCCGTGAAGTCGTCGTCGAAACCGTCCCAATCGTCGTCGCCGCCGACCACGCCTTCCCCGAGTCGGCGCTCGGCCCGCGCGGCCCCTCGCTCGTCCGGCGCGGTCTGCGTTCGGGCGCGCATGTAGAGCTTGATGGGGATGTCGCGGAACGGCAGCTTTTCGCGGAACACGTTCAGGAGGTAGCGCTGGTAAGTCGGATCGAAGAGTCGCGTGCTGTTGACGAAGAGGACAATGGTCGGCGGGGCCGAACCGACCTGGGTGGCGTAGTAGATCCGCGGCGAGCGGTTGTCACGCGTGGCCGGCGGATGGGCCGCCACGGCCTCGCGAAGAATCCGGTTCAGGCTCCCGGTGCTGATTCGACGGTTGGCCTGCTTGAACAGCGATTGCGAGAGGTTGAGCAGCGCCTTGACGTTCCGGCCGGTCTTCGCCGTGATGAACGCCAGGGGCATGTAGCTCATGTTCCGGAACGCGTGCTGGACCACGTGGGCGAACTTGCCCATGTTGCCCTGCGATTCGTCGCTCACGTCGGCGACCATCAGGTCCCACTTGTTGACCACGAAGATGCAGGGCTTGTATTCCTTGGCGATGTAGTCGGCGAGCTGCTTGTCGAGCCGGGTGATCCCCTGGGTCGGGTCGAGGAACAGCAACACGACGTCGGCGCGGCGGATCGACCGCTCGGCCCGGTGGACCGAGTAGAAGTCGAGGTTGTCGTTGATCTTGGCCTTGCGCTTGACGCCCGCCGTGTCGATCGCCAGGAACGGCAGGTCGTCGAGCTCGAAATGGACGTCGACCGAGTCGCGGGTGGTGCCGGGACGTTCCGAGACGATCATCCGCTCGGCGTGGGCCAGCATGTTGATGAACGTCGATTTCCCGGTGTTCGGCCGGCCCACGCAGGCGACCTTCATCACGGCTTCGGCCGGCCGATCGGGCTGCTCCCAGGGGAGCAGTTCCTGGATCAGCTTGAGGAGCTGCTTCTTGTTGCGGTTCTGCTGGGCCGAGACCGCCACCGGCTTGCCGCGGCCGAGTTTGTAGAACTCGCCGCCGCGGTCGTCGATGCCGGGGTAGTCGGCCTTGTTCATGACCAGGATCACCGGCGTCTTCAGGTAGCGGAGCCGCTGGGCGACCTCCTGGTCGAGCGGCATCAGCTCCTCGCGGATGTCGACGACGAAGAGGATCAGGTCGGCCTCGTTCATCGCGGTGTCGATCTGCCGCTCGACGTCCTCGCTGAGGTCGTCGCGGTCGACCATGCCGATGCCGCCGGTGTCGATCAACTCGAAAAACCGCGCGTGGTCGTCGTCGCCGAGCTGCACCAGCGCGCCGACACGGTCGCGGGTGACTCCGGCCACATCGTCCACAATGGCGATCCGGCGTCCTGCCATCCAGTTGAACAGGGACGATTTGCCGACGTTCGGTCGGCCCACGATCACCACTTTGGGCAACGCCATGACAAACACCCCGCGAGAATATTCGAAAGCGGCGCGGCGTGCGTAGTTGCGGAGGGAAAACACCAGGAGAGACCGTCGGAGAGATCAAGCCAAGGCCCGGTCGCGCACGTCGTCCGATTCGCCAGATTCTTACTGTACGTTTTGAAAATCCGAAGTATCAGCTTATTGTACGATATTACGCGCGGTTCCGGCAAATCCAAGGCCGAGTGCAGCCACGTTTCGCATCGAAAAAGATAGGTCGACCGTTGCCGTCGGCACAGGATGAAGTTGCATGGATTCGAGAGAGCAGAGAGGCCGGTTCACCGTGCTGGACGGCGCGGCGCTGGTGATGGGCTCGGCGATCGCCTCGCTTCACGTCCTGCGGGTGATGCGGAGCGGGTTGTCGATCGCCGGCTGGGCGATGATGGTTCTGACCTTCACCTGGCTGGCCGTAACCGCCACGGGGCCGTTCCTGTACGTCGCCCGCCGCTACATCCGCCGGCCCCCCGGCTATCCCGCCATCGGCGACCGCCTGTGGGCGTTGCTGGGGCTCCCCTGGCTGCTGACCGCCGTCCTCCAATCGCTCTCGCTGGGCGACCGCCGCGACGCACTCGTCTCGATCACGCTCATGGGGGGGCTGGCCGTCGCCTCGCTGATCGCCGTCGTCGAAGTCTGGTCGACCTGGGTCATGGTCCCCCCGGAACAGGCCGAGGAGGTCGAGGCCGGCCCATGGACCAGTCGCGTCGGCTTGATCCTGGCGATCGCCTGGCCGATCCAGTGCGGCCTGGGAATGGTGGTCTTGGGCTGATTGACCCGACCTCTCAGTCGCCGGCTGGAATGGCGAGGTCGATCTCCGGCAGATAGGACGGTCCACGGTCGAGCCGGTCGAGCCGGCGCGCGTCGGGCCTGCCGGCCATGAGGCCGCCGGCCAGCTCGTGGAACATCGCGAGGTGCCGTCGCGCACGCTCCAGACCGACGTCGGGTCCGACGCCGCGGCCGAACGGCAGCGACCAGTCGACTTGCTGCGCCCGCAGCAGGCAGCGGATCATCCAGGCGGTCGTCCGCCGCTCCAGGGAGCGGAACGTCCGGCGCTGTTCGAGGATGAAGGTCAAGAGGTCGGCGGCGGTCCGGCAGCGGTCGAACAGGTCCGAATCGGCGGGCCGGGCGGCGAGCATTCCTCCAGGGCTGACCCCGGGACGGCCGAACGGCCCGACCGGGTTTCGCGCCAGGTAGCGATCGAGTGACGACGCGGAGGCGCCCTCGACGGACTTCAGCCGCTCCAGAACCTGCGAAAGCCACTCCCCCGCCCCTCCAGACTGCCAGCCCTGGGCGAGGTCGTGGGCCGAGAACGCGACCACGCGGATCGGCTCGATCGGCGCGTCCTCGCCCGTGGGGGCGGAGAACGCCTGGTCGCGCCAGGCGTCGACGAAGTGTTTCGAATGCTCGAACGCCGCCCGCACCGCCTTGGCCGGATCGACGTAACGGGGATCGCGGCCGTAGCCGGTCTGAGGGTCGAAAGCCTGCGACGTTGGACCTGGCTCGACCCCGAAAGCCGCGACGCCCGGCGGCGTGACGAGCGGGCCGGAGGTTCGTCCCGGCGGCAGAACGGTGCCCCGCACGAAGACGTCGGCCGCGACGCCGAAGAACCGCAAGCCGCTGGCGGCCATCGCCGTTTCCAGCCCCGGCGCGTAGCCGAGGAACGGCAGCCAGACGCCCGTCGGCCGCGCTTCGAGCCGTTGGGCGCAGTCGGCGGCGGCCAGGCCGATTTGAGCCCGTGCGATTATCGGGTCCTGGGCGACGCTCGGCAGCCACGTGTGGCTGGCCGACGTCGGGATCACGTCGATCGCGCCGGCGGCGTTCCAGCGGCGGAGCGACCGCAGCGCGTCCCCCTCGCAGGTCGTCGCGATGAACCGGTGCAGAGACGGATCAACCGTATCGAGCTTTGCCCGGGCATCGAGTTCGACCCGCACCCGCGCCTGGGCCGTCGGATCGGCCGCCAGGGCCATCCAGCTCGGACTCACGGCGAGCGTCAACGACGACCCGCCGGGATTTTCGGCGAACCGATGGAGCGCCCGGAGAATCGGCCAGTAGGTCTCGATCGAGGCCCGCGCCCAGTCGGCGCCGACGGCCGCGCCGGAGTCGGGCAGCGGGTGGTGGAGTTCGAGGACGAGGGCCAGACAGGGCATAGAAAGATCCGTTCCATGAGCGAGGGGCGATCACGATGACGGCGGTCGATCAGGTCCAGGTGCGACGAGGCATGATCCGCAGCCGCCTCCCGTCCGACACCGGCGCCAGCCCCTCGCGCGGCAGGTGGCAGATCCGGGCGTGGGCCAGCGGATGGAAGTAGCCCCACTGCGACCGCGCCCCCAGACAGGCCGCCAGCGACCGACCCTCATAGGGCGCGGCGATCACGCGATGGTTCTCGCTGAGCGACAGGTCGACGTCGAAGACGCTGTGGGCATTCATGCCGTCGTACGCCACGTCGGTCACGTCGAACAGGCGGATCGTCAACACCGCTCGCACCGCTTCGGGGCCCATCCACTGAAGCGCCGACCGCCAGTCGTCCGGGCGCACCGACCACGACGCCAGCACCTCGCGGCTCGAAACCGGAGTCAAAGTCAGCCGCGACCGCAGGTCGGGAAACGCCAGCGTCCGGGGGGCGTCGGATTCATCGGCCGATGTCGGACGGCCGGTCGGCTCGGGCGACGGCGCGGTTCGTTTGCGGTCGAGAAGCATGAGGTAGGCGCGGAGACGGTCCGCGGCGACCGACTCCGGGGAGAGCCTCCGACCGGCCAGCGCGGCGCACGCCCGGACGTCGTGGTCGCGGCGTTCGGGGCAGAAAACGGCGTCGGCCAGGGCGAGCGCGAGGGCGTCGGAGTCGTCGGTGAGCAGCCCGACGACGGGAACACCGGCCAGCCAAGCCGCGTGGGCCGTCGGGTCGTCGACGGGATTGCGCGACGCCACGCCAACCACCGCCGCCTGGGCCACGGCGGCGTTCCAGAGGTCGGGAGTCGGCAGCGCCATCCCTCCCCATCGCGTGGAGGCGAGGCCCGATCGGTCCAGCCACCGCTTGAGCCGGCCGTAACGTCCCGCAGCGTCAAACAGCGCGACGACCAGCCCCGGCACGCGCTCGCGGGCGGCTCGCACAGCCCGGATCAACGTCCGCGACGAAACCCGCGTTCCGGAGCCCAGCGAGAGCACGAGGCACGGACCTGTCGCAAGCGGCTCGGCGTCGGCCTCGGGGGCCGGCGTCTTCTGGGTCGCGAGGGCGTGGGCGGTCGGGACGGTGAAGACGAGGGGTTCGCCGGTGATGCGCGCATGCAGCCTCTCGGCTCCCCACGGGTGGTCGCAGATCCAGGCGTCGGGCGTTTCGCGGGGACCGAACCCGATATGCTCCGCGAGGTCGTCGTCGCCGGCGGCGTGCGAGGCGACGACGATCGAGCCTGGGGCGCGGGCGGACAGCTCGCCGGCCGCAGGGCGGGTCCGCCAGTCGAGGGCGTGGACCACGTCGAAGTCGAAGCCGAGCCCCGACGTGCTCGCCTCGCGAACCACCGCCACGCCGAACGCCAGGGCCTCGTCGCGCGGACTGCCGCCGATGTTATGAGGACAGCGCACTTCCAGCCAGCCGTGATGCGCCTCGCGGGCCGGCAGGTCCGGGAACCATCGCGTGAAGCCGACGACCTCGACCCCGAGCCCGCCCAGTTCGGCGACGGTCTCGTCCTCCAGATCCCACCCCAGCAGGGCGACCCTCATCGACGGCCTCTCCAGTCATCTGATGCAAGACCCATCGGCACCTTCGAGCCCGAGCGCCCAGGCTCTCAGCGACTATATCACGTCCGAGAAGCTGGGAAGGATGATCCCAACCTGCGATCCGCGCATGAAACACGAATTGGCGCGATTGAAGTGATTCCCCCGGTCGGGGGATCGTATCGAAGTCATGCTCTCAGGCGAGGAGGACTTCGACGCGCGCGGCCGGTCGTACATTTAAAGAAGAAAGGAGAAGGCCCCCCGCTCTTTCTCAATTCGGGTCGCAGTGGTATCGCGAAAAGGGGGACGAACGAATCGTCATACCGCCAGTTTTGGCACCCCACTCCATGAAAATGGTGGTTCGGGGTGGCGCGGGTCCGAATACAAGCTCGAAGCGCCAGCGAGTGAATCTCCGTTGGGCCATTGGAAGCATCCACTCGCTGGCGCTTCGAGCTTGTATCGGGGCAGGCCTTCGCGAGGCCATTTTCAGAGCAAACGAACCCAAATCTCGCGGACAGCCGAGGCGAGTGGTGAAGACCACGAAACGCCGTCGTGACGGACTTCGGACCAGCGAAAGGGACGCATAAAAGCGACAAACGAACCCAATCTCGCGGACAGCCGAGGCGAGTGGGTGAAGCCCACGAAACGCCGTTGTGACGGACTTCGGACCAGCGAAGCGGCGGGGGTTTTCGGCCGATCGAAGCCAAATCATCCAGACGGATGAACTCTGTGCGAGGTAAGGACTTGTGTTTCGTATTCGGTTCGTTTGCGGGGAGCGAACGAACCCAATTCGAGAGCCCGGGGCGCGGTCGGAATGGACCGGCCCCGGGTCGTCGTGAGGGGGGGGATCAGCCGTTGGCGGCGAGGTCCTTTTTGGCTTCGTCCGCGGGAACCCAATCGGCGGGGAGGCCGGCTTGCTTGCGGAGCCAGGCCATCCAGTTGTCGTCCTGCCGGCGGCCGGCTTCCTCGGTGGTGAGCATCTTGAACCGGAACTCCTCGCCCTTGATCGGGTCGTAGAGCTGGGTGAAGTTGGCCGGCTCGCGACGGTCGAGGGCGACGACGTAGTAGACCGTCTTGGGGAGGTTCGGCGCGACGTCGGTCTCGCCGGGCTTGACGCCGAAGTAGGCGTCGCGGAAGGCGTCGCCGGCGAGCGGGACTTCGGGGATCGTGGTTTCGACCTGGGGCGTGGGCTCGAACGGCGAGGACGGCATGCCCCCCATCTGGGTCCGGGTGATCGGCGGGATCGAGATCACGCGGTAGCCGTCGACCTTGTCCTCGGCGATCTTGCCCCCCTTGTCCTTGATCTGGGCGGCCAAGGCTTCGGCGGCCTTCTCGGCCAGCGGGCGGGCCTTCGACTGCTTCCAGGCGAGGATCACGTCCGACTTGACCTCGTCGAGCGGCGGCACCCGGGGGGCCTCGTCCTTGACCTTGCGAGCCAGGAACCGGGTCCCGAGGATGTCGGTCAGCTCGACCGGCTCATAGAGGCTGATCTTCGGATCAGTGAACTCGTCGGAGAACTTTCGACCGCCGCTCAGCCGGGTCGTGCCGACCTCGGCCGTGGAAATCTGGCCGTACCGCTCGGCTTCGTCGCGGGAGAGCAGCGGCGTGATCTCGTAGTTGACCCCTGCTTTCTGGGCCACGGCCTTGAGATCCAGGGGATCCGGGAACTTGACATCGACCTTCGCCCCCTGCTTCTTGGCGTCTTCCTGGTCGTCGAGGGCCGAGAGGTATTCGTCGGCGAACGGGATCAAGACCTCGTCGCGAATCCGATTGAAGGTCTCGTTGATCTCGGTCTGAGCCTTTTCGTCGGCGAGCCGAGGGGCCAAAAAGCCCTTGACCTCGGAGAACGGCTGGAGCACCGGCGGGGTCAACGAGGCACCGTCGGCGAACAGGTCGTCGGGCAATTCGGAGGGGACCTTGAACTCGGTCTTATGATTTTCGTAGTACGTCTGCAACTCGGCGTCGGTCAGCTTGTCGCGGTATCCCCGGGCCTTGGCGTTGCCGTCGAGGGAAAGGAACTCGACCTGCACCTGGCGCGGGACCTTGAATCCCGGCGTCTCGCGGCTGGGGTCGGGCAGGACGTCCTTATATTGGTCGTAGAGGGTTTTGATCTCGGCGTCCGAGGGCTCGCCGACCTTGGTCAGGAAGTTCTCGACCGGGACCTCGACGATTTTGTCGGCGACCCGTTCGGTCTGATCGCGATAGGACTCATAGACGTCGTACGGTGTGACCATGGGGTAGCCGAGCAGGCCGCGAACCTTGCGGATGCGGACCTGGTTGGCGATATCGGTGAGGAGCTGCTCTTGGGAGATTTCGCTGCTGAACCGGCTGTAAAGCATCTCGAAGAGGTCGCGGTTCATGCGGCCTTGCGTGATCGTCTTCAGCCATTCGCGGCCGACGGCCGGCGTGGCGGTCATCCCCAGGCGGTCGGCCTCGTGTTCCAGAATCAGGGCGTCGACCAGCTCGCGATCCTTGAGACTGCCGAACTGGTCGCGCATGTAAGGCATCAGTCCATTAAGGAACTGGTTGGCCCGGCTCCGCTGGCGAGCCATCTCGTTCAGCTCGCTCCGATACACCGACTTGCCGTACAACTTCGCCACTTCCTGGTCGCGTCCTCCATTGCCTGCGTTGAGCAATCTTGGGAGGCTGTCAGAGAGGACGAAGCTGATCATGGCCATAATGCCGAAGACGGCGATCAGCACACGCTGGTTGCGACGAAAGACCTCGAAAGGCATGGGGATCCTCGGGTGCTAGCGGAGAGGCTTCGGAAGGGACCTCCTCGGCATCCCCCCCTTGACAGACCCCGAATACCCTAGCTATGCCGCTAATGGGAAGGATGCGGGGTCAAATGATGGCCAACCCAACCCTCATCGTAGCATCTTTGTCTCCCGGAGCAACCTCAAAGAGGCGTGAGCCGGACTCGAGTCGAACGGAGACGGATCGACCGAAGCTGTGCCATGGAAAGACGATAGGATAGGATACCACTGTGCCGCGAAAGTCCTCCTCCACGACGACGCCGAAGAATGGCAAGGCCGCGAAGCCCAAGACCGCCAAACCCGCCGCTCCGCGCTCCAAGGCGGCGACGGGCAAGGGTTCTCGGACGAAAGCGGCCGAAGGTCCGCCGGCGGGCGGTTACGGCCCCGCGCTGGTGATCGTCGAAAGCCCCAAGAAGGCCAAGTCGATCAACAAGTTCCTGGGCTCCAAGTTCATCGTCAAAGCAAGCATGGGCCACGTCCGCGACCTCCCCAAGCGCAAGCTCGGGCTCGACGTCGCCGATGGCTACACGGCCTCTTATGAGATCGTTCCCGCTAAAAAAGACACGATCGGCGACCTCCGCCGCGACGCCGCCCGGTCCGAGATCGTCTATCTGGCGACTGACCCGGACCGCGAGGGGGAGGCCATCGCCTGGCACCTCCAGCAGGCGCTCGACCTTCCGGACGACCGGGTCCGCCGCGTGACCTTCCATGAGATCACCGAGCGGGCCGTGCGCGAGGCGTTCAATAAAGTCGGTCCGATCAACATGGACATGGTCAACGCCCAGCAAGCGAGGCGGTTCCTCGACCGGTTCGTGGGGTATCAGCTCAGCCCCCTGCTCTGGAGCAAGGTGGCCCGCAACCTGAGCGCCGGGCGGGTGCAGTCGGTGGCCGTCCGGCTGATCGTCGACCGCGAGCGGGACATCCGGGCGTTCATCCAGGAGGAGTTCTGGAAGATCACCGCGGCCGTCAGCCCCGCCGGTTCGACCCTTGAGAACGAGCGGTTCGAGGCCGGCCTGACGGAATTCGAGGGCGCCAAGTTCGCGGCCAAGACCGAGGCCGAGGCCCAGAAGATCCGCGACGTGCTCGCCTCCGAGCCGTACGTCGTCTCCAAGGTCGACGAGACCGAGAAGCTTGACAAGGCCGACCCGCCGTTCAAGACGAGCACGCTCCAGCAGCAGGCGGCCATCCGCTTGCGGTTCCCGGGCAAGAAGACGATGAAGGTCGCCCAGGAGCTTTATGAAGGCATCGACGTCGACGGCTCGGGGCCCGTCGGCCTTATCACCTATATGCGTACCGACAGCCTGCGGGTGTCGGAAGAGGCCCTGACCAGCGTCCGCGACCTGATCAAGACCCAGTACGGCGATCGGTACGTGCCCCCCAAGGCCCTTCGCTACTCGGCCGGCAAGAACGCTCAGGAAGCTCACGAGGCGATCCGGCCGACCGAGCTGAGCCTCACGCCCGACAAGGTCCAGAAGCATCTCAGCCACGATCAGAACCGTCTGTACGCGTTCATCTACTGGCGGTTCGTCGCCAGTCAGATGACGGCGGCCGTCTTCACCGTCACCGACGTGGCGATCACGGCCGGGCCGGGGCTGTTCAAGGCCCAGGGCAAGATCCTCCGGTTCGACGGCCACCGCAAGATCTGGCCGCCGGGCGGCAAGCAGGAAGACGCGCTTCTGCCGGCGGTGTCGGTCGGCGGGAAGCTCGACCTCCAGAGTCTCGACGCCACCCAGCACTTCACCCAGCCGCCCCCCCGGTACAGCGAAGCCACGCTGATCAAGGCCCTTGAAAAGGAGAACATCGGCCGCCCCAGCACCTACGCGCCGATCATCCAGACGATCCAGGACCGCAAGTACGTCGAGCACACCGACCGGCGGTTCTTCGCGACCGAACTGGGGATGGTTGTGACCGACGTGCTGGTCAAGCACTTCCCGAAGATCCTCGACCTCAAGTTTACCGCCCACATGGAGGATGAGCTCGACGACGTCGCCCAGGCCAAGGAAGACATGGTCAAGGTGCTCGACGAGTTCTATTACCCATTCCAGGAGGCGCTCAAGGCGGCTGAGACCCAGATGGAGCGGGTGCAGATCGCCACCAACGAGATCTGCCACGTCTGCGGCGCTCCGATGGTGATGAAGTTCGGCCGGACCGGCGAGTTCCTGGGATGCTCCAAGTATCCCGAGTGCAAGGCCACCCGTCCCAAGGACGGCCCGCCCCGGGCCGAGGCCGTCGAGAGCGGCCACGTCTGCGCCAAGTGCGGGAAGCCGCTCTTGATCCGCGAGAACAAGAAGGGGGAGAAGTTCCTCTCGTGCTCGGGCTACCCCGAGTGCAAGGAATCGTTCGACATCGACCCGGAGGGCAACCCGGTCCAGAAGATGGTCGAGACCGAGCACAAGTGCGAGAAGTGCGGCAAGCCGCTGGCCTTGCGGCAAGGCAAGCGGGGGCCGTTCCTGGGCTGCACCGGTTATCCCAAGTGCCGCAACATCGTGGCGGTCGACGTCGAGGGCAACCCGCTGCCGACCATCAAGATCGACAAGAACTGCGAGAAGTGCGGCAAGCCGTTCGCCATCCGGCAAGGCAAGCGAGGGGCCTTTCTGGGATGCACGGGCTACCCCAAGTGCCGCAACGCCGTGCCGGTCCCCGACGAGCTGAAGGACGAGGTCGCCAAGATGGCGCCCCCGCCGGCCGCCGCCGCGGGCCCCGACCTGAAATCGATCCAGATCGACGAGATCTGCGACGACTGCGGCGGTCCGATGATCCCCCGCAAGGGGCGTCGCGGCTACTTCCTCGGCTGTGCGAAATACCCCAAGTGCAAGGGGACCAAAGAGCCCAGCGAAGGCACCCTGGAGAAGATTAACGCCGTCATGGCCAACGCCGCGGACGCCGCGGCCGACGCCGCGACGACCTGATCGACGATGCATCAGCAATCGCCGATCGAATCCAGGCGGGCGAGCCGTGGAGGCTCGCTACGCCTGGTCGGCCGGCGGGGCCGATTTGGGACGACCGACCGCCATGGCGTAGGCCGTGGCGTAGGTCCGACAGTGAGCGATCGAGACCAGGACGTCGCCGACCCCGCGCTCCGTGGCGACGTCCTTGGCCGCCCCGCGGATCATCACCCGGAGGGCCCCCTGGGAACCGTTGCGAACCTCGACGTCGCTCCAGCCGACGCCGTCGCCCCGACCCGTCCCAAGCGCCTTGAGGATCGCCTCCTTGGCCGCCCAGCGACCGGCGAAATGCTCGATCGCGTGCTTGCGAGACTGGCAGTAGCGGATCTCCCGCTCGGTGTAAATCCGCCGCAGGAAGAGTTCGCCGTACTGCTCGATCATCTTGCCGATCCGAGGGCACTCGACGATGTCCGTTCCGATTCCGACGATCTCCATGCGTGCGATTCTCCTGGCGGTATCCGGGTGATTTCCCCCAGTTTATCGTCCGACCCCGCAAGCGAGTAGGATGCGCCCGGTTGCGCGGGGGCGGCCTGCTCGCGGCCTCGAAAACCGATCGCCGCTCGGGGGGCTCGCCGGTATACTTTGGGAGTTGACACGACGACCGCACCAACCCACTCCGTCAGGAGCCGCGAGCCGCCCCAATACGGCCCCGGCGGCTCGGGATGAACCGACCGCGATGGATCTTCTCGCCGACCTCACGACCCCCCAGCGCGAAGCCGTCATGCACGTCGACGGCCCCATGCTCGTCCTCGCCGGCGCGGGCTCCGGGAAGACCCGCGTCATCACCCGCCGGGTGGCCTACCTGCTCAAGCAGGGGATCGCCGCCGACAACATCCTGGCGCTGACCTTCACCAACAAGGCCGCCGGCGAGATGCGCGAGCGGATCGAGGCCCTCACGCCGGGGGCCCGGGTCTGGGTCGGCACGTTCCACGGCTTCTGCGCCCGGCTCCTGCGCACCCACGGCTCGCTCGTGGGCCTCGACAAGGCGTTCACGATCTACGACCAGTCCGACCGCCTGAAGACGGTTCGCGAGGTCCTCGACGCGCTCGGGATCGAAGACCCGCCGATCACCCCCGAAAAGATCGAGTCGGCCATCAGCAAGGCCAAGAACGACCTGGCCAGCCCCAAGTCGCTCGCCTTCCGCGCCCGAGACGACAAGGATCGCCTGGTCGCCAAGGTCTACGCGGCTTACGAAGAACGCCTGAAGGGTGCCTCGGCCGTCGATTTCGACGACCTCCTGGTCCACGTCGTCAGCATTCTCAAGAATCACAAGGACGTCCGGGCGAGCCTCGACGCCCGGTTCCGCTACGTCCTGGTCGACGAGTACCAGGACACGAACATGGCGCAGTACGCCATCGTCCGGGCCCTTTCGGTCGACCACCCCAACCTGTGCGTCACCGGCGACCCCGACCAGTCGATCTACGGCTGGCGCGGGGCGAACCTCTCGAACATCCTCGAATTCGAGAAGGACTACAACTTCGTCAAGGTGGTCAAGCTCGAGCACAACTACCGCAGCACCAAGAACATCCTCAGCGTGGCCGACCACCTGATCCAGTTCAACACCAACCGCAAGCCCAAGGCGCTGATCACCGAGAACTCGCGCGGTGAGCCGGTCGATCTGACCGTCTACGGCCGCGAGAGCGACGAGGCCGAAGGGGTCGCCGGCCGGATCCAATCGCTGGTCCGCGACGGCTCGTACAACTACTCCGACGTTGCGGTCTTCTGCCGAATCACGGCCCTGACCCGCACCTTCGAGCAGGCGTTCCGGTCGGCCCGCATCCCCTACCAGATCATCGGCGGCGTCTCGTTCTACGAACGGCAAGAGGTCAAGGACGTCGTCTCGTATCTCAATCTCATCAACAACCCCAAGGACGACCTGGCCTTCACCCGGGTCGTCAACGTCCCCCCTCGGGGCCTGGGCAAGACGTCGTTCGAGCACCTGATCAGCGCCGCGCGCGAGCGCGGCGAGACGCTGCTGGAGACCGCCCGGAAAGCGAAGAGCGTGCCGGGGCTGAAGGACAAGGCGATCCGCGCGTTTCTCGATTTCACCCAGCTTTACGACGAGTTGGCCGCGCTCCGCGATGACTCGGTCGAGAAGGTGATCCTCCAGCTCATGGAGAAATCGGGCTATCGCCAGCACTTGAAGGACGAGCCGGGCGACAAGGGCGAGGACCGGCTGGCGAACCTTGAAGAGCTGATTACTGCGGCACGCGAGTTCGACGCGGAGCACGCCGGCGCCACGATCCAGGAATTCCTGTCCGACATCACTCTGGCCTCGCCGATCGACCGCTGGGACCAGCAGACCGGGGCCGTGACCTTGATGACGCTGCATGCGGCGAAAGGGCTGGAGTTTCCGGTCGTCTTCATCGTCGCCCTGGAGGCGGGCATCCTGCCTCACAGCCGGGCTTTCGACAACCCCAGCGAGATGGAGGAAGAGCGCCGGCTGCTGTTCGTGGGCATCACCCGGGCGAAGCGGGAACTGTTTCTGAGCCGTTGCCGCATCCGGAGCTTTCGGGGCCAGCAGCAGGCCACAGCGCAGTCGCAATTCCTGACCGAACTTCCCAGGGAGTTCATGGTTTACGAAGACCGCTCGGGCGTCGTCACGAGCGAACGGGGATGGTCGCCCTCGTCGTCTTCGTCCTCGGGCTACGCGTCGCGTCGACCGGAGCCGCGTCCGAATCCGACGCCGTCGCCCGCCGCGTTCCGGCTCACGACCGCGGCGCAGCTCGGGGGCGGGTCGTTTCCAACGACCACCCCGACCAGCGATCTCGACGCCTTCCGGCCGGGGGCGTCGGTGCTTCATCCCGAATACGGCCTGGGACGGATCGTCTCGGTCGACGGCGCCGGGCCCAACCGCAAGGGGAAGATCGCGTTCACGCTCTCGGGCGAGAAGACGTTCGTGCTCGCCAAGTCCCCCTTGAAGGTCGTCGGCAAGGCCGGCGGCCGACCGACCCGCTGAGCGTGCCCGCACACGCGAAGAGATTCGAGAAGGAGGTTCCACAATGCCCCGACTGGGCGTCAACATCGACCACGTCGCCACGCTCCGCCAGGCGCGGAAGGGGCGCGAGCCCGACCCGGTCTGGGCCGCGGCCATCGCCGAACTCGGCGGCGCCGACGGGATCACGATCCACCTGCGCGAGGACCGTCGCCACATCCAGGATCGCGATCTCCGCATCCTCCGCGAGACCGTGCAGGTCGTCCTCAACCTCGAACTCTCCATCGATCCGGCGATGGTCGCGCTGGCTCTGGAGTACCGGCCCGACCAGGTGACGCTCGTTCCCGAGCGCCGCGAGGAGATCACGACCGAGGGGGGGCTGTCGGTCACCGCCCACCGCTCCCGCACCGCCGAGGCCGTGGCGCGGCTGCGTGACGCCGGCATCCACGCGGCGCTCTTCCTCGACGCCGATCCTGCCGAGATCGACGCGGGGATCGAGCTGGGGGTCGTCGCGATCGAGCTGCACACCGGCCGCTACGCCAACGCTCGCGAGGGGTCCGACCGCGACGTCGAACTCGACGCCCTGCGGCGGGCCGGGGCCCGGATCGCGGCCGCGGGCGTCGAGCTGCACGCCGGGCACGGGCTCGACTACCGCAACGTCCAAGCCGTGGCCGCGCTCGATCGGATGGCCGAGCTGAACATCGGCCACAGCATCGTCAGCCGCTCCCTCTTCGTGGGCCTGGAGCGCGCCGTCCGCGAGATGAAAGACTGCATCGAGGTCCGGGCCTGATCCCCCTCCGTCGACTCGACCGCGAGGGAAGCCCATGTTTTCGAGCCGCAACACTCCTGCATGGAGCCATGTCGTATTTCCGGTCGCGACGGAGGTATCCACTTCCCTTGCGGCGAACTGATCACTAATATATTCATTGATCGTATGCAGTGCTGCATAGATTAAAATTTCACATGAAATCGTGATCGAGACGTTTACGCGTGGCCCGGCCTGCGGGTTGGAGTGGAAACTCCGGCGAACGTCGCGGTCCGATAATGGAATCAAGACATGGCGACGAAGGGTCGAATGTTCGCCGGATGCACGGTCGCGCTGGCGACTCCGTTTCGCGACGGCGCGGTCGATGAGCCGGTTCTGCGTGCGTGGGTCGAGTGGCAGATCGCCCAGGGGACGCCGGTGATCAGCCCGGTGGGGACGACGGGCGAGGCGCCGACGCTTTCGCACGCGGAGCACGAGCGGGTCATCGCGATCGTGGTCGAGACGGCCGCGGGGCGGGCGAAGGTGCTGCCGGGGACGGGGTCGAACTCGACGGCCGAGGCGGTCCGGTTGACGAAATTCGCGGCGAATGCTGGGGCCGACGGCGCGCTGCTTGTCGCTCCTTACTATAACCGCCCGAGCCAAGAGGGGATCTACCGGCACTTTGCGGCCGTCGCCGAAAGCGTCGATCTGCCCATCGTGCTGTACAACATCCCGGGACGGACCGGCAGGAACGTCGAGGTCGACACGGTCGAGCGGCTCGCGGGTCTGGGGCCGATCGTTGCGATCAAGGAGGCGTCCGGTTCACTCGACCAGGTGAGCGAGATCCTCGTCCGGACCGACTTGACGGTCCTCTCCGGCGACGACAGCCTGACCTTGCCGATGCTCGCCGTGGGAGCCGAGGGAGTGATATCCGTGGCCGCCAACCTGATTCCCCAAGACATTGCCGCGCTGATCCGCGAATTCAACGCCGGCGACCTTCGCGCCGCCCGGGAACGCCACGCTCGGCTCTTTCCGCTGTGCCGGGAGCTGCTCGGACTGGCGCCCAACCCGGTGCCGCTCAAGGCGGCCCTGGCGCTCTTGGGCCGCGGCAACGGCGAGCTTCGGCTCCCCTTGTGCCCCCTCGATGAGGCGGCTCTCGGTCGGTTGTCTCAGGCGCTGAACCAGTACGGCCTCTTGAACCGCTGATCCCGCTTGCGCATCCCGGCTCGGCTTCCGATTCCATTCCACTTAGATATTGATTATCATGCGTAACGGCCGAGTCTCATCGAGGCTCGCCGATTTTTCCGTCGGTTGCACGCGGTCATCGTTCGACCTCGCCTCGTCCCGCTCGCGCCCGATCTCATCCAGAGATCGAGATCTGCAATTATTAATTCCGTTTCATGATGAGCCGTGGTGGGACTGCGCGCGATCGTCCCACGACGGCCCTTCGGTTCCTCGTTTTTAATCGCTGACATCCCGACCATCACCGTTACTTACTCCGACTTCAAGAAGAAGGATTTCCACTCATGGCTCGCAAAGACGCGAAGCAGTCCACGGAAACCAACGGCAAGGCGGCGGAGGCCGCGCCGGAGGTCTCCGACCAGTCGATCCGCGAGCTCGCCCAGGTCTTCAAGCTCCTGAGCGACGAGACCCGGCTCCGCATCCTGTTCTATCTGGCGCTGTCGGAAGACGGCGAGCTGCACGTCACCGAGCTTTGCCAGCGTCTGGGCCAGAGCCAGCCGGCGGTCAGCCATCATCTGGCCTTGCTTCGCGTCTCCGGCCTGATCGAGTCGCGGCGCGAGGGCAAGCATAATTTCTACAGCGTTCGCACCGACCACTTCGGCGACCTGCTGCTGAGCCTGTTCTCGGCCGCCGGCGAGACGCCCAAGAACAAGAAGTACCGGTTCCACGACTTCGTCCTGACCTACGCCGGCGCCTGATCCGAGCGGGGCTTCGCCGCCGGCTCGATCGGCTTCCCCCCTCCCCCGCGCGTTTCGACGTTGAACCCGCGCAGTTCGCCTTGACCCTCGCCGCGCTTCCGCGCAGAATGCCGACGTTGGCCTGCCGGAGCAGCGGAAAGACCGACGACGACCCTCCTTCGAGGGCTCTCGGTCATTTCCGAGCCGGACTCGATTTCCCCCAGGATGTACGGGAAACGAGTCGGGCCCCGGCGGCCGCTCGACTCGAGCACAAGACAGGCGTACGGCCTGTTACCACCAGCGGTGAAAAGGAGTGAAGCCGATGGTTCTCTCTTCACGTTTGATCGCGGCCCTGGGCCTCGGAGCCGCGGGGATGGCCTTCCTCGCCGCCCCCATCCAGGGACAGGGACAAGGGCAGGCTCAGCAAGACGGCGGCGTCCGCCGCACCGCCGGCAACGCCGGTGCCGCCGCGCCCGCTGGTTTCAAGGCCCCGATCCCGCCGGTCATCGGCACGGTCGACCTGGAAGCCGTCTTCAAGGGCTACGAAAAGGTCAAGGCGCAGGCCGAGGAATTCAACGCCGCCGCCATGGCCAAGAAGAAGGATCTCATGAAGATCCAGGGCGAGATGGCCCAAGAAGCCGAGATGCTTCAGAAGCTCAACCCCGGCAGCGACGACTTCAAGAAGCGCGAGAACCACATCACCGAGCTGAAGGCGAAGATGGAAGCCGGCCGTGAGTCGGCCGAACGCGAGTTTAGCTCTCGCGAGGCCGAATCGATGGCCACGCTGTACAAGGAAATCCAGGTCATGGTTCAGAAGATCGCCGAGCAGCGGCGAATGAACTACGTCGTCCGGGTTTCCAACCAGCCGATCTCGGGGAGCAACCCGAATTCGGTGATGGCCGCGATGTCCAACACGATGATCTACGCCGATCCGCGCAACGACATCACCAACGACGTCGTCCACAACCTCAACAAGTGGTACGCCGCCGTGGGCGGGCACGTTGCCAAGCCCGCCGCCGGAGCCGCCGTTGGTGGCGCCCCCGCCGCCGCTCAACCGGCCGCCGCCGCCGCCGCCCAGCCCGAGGTTCACTGAGTCGGGGCCGAGCCGAGCCGGCGGATCGACCGCCGCGGCGCATCGCGAACCGCCCGGCGAGACCGCCGACCGCCGGGCCGCCGTTCCCGATCACAAGACCGATCGGGACACTTTGAGGTGACATGGCTTGGCTTTCGAGCCGCGACGCCGCGGCTCGAACCGTCATGAGATCAACCGTCGCGCGGCCGACCCTCGCCTCGAGGCCGATCCGCCCGCGCCGGCGAAAGGACCAGGGTAGGAATGCTCATCGCCAAGCGTCCGCAACGAACTCTCGCCCGCGCGGCGGAGGTTCGTGGAGTCGGATTCTTCCACGGCGCCGATGTGACCATGCGGTTTCTCCCGGCCGATCCCGACACGGGGGTTCGGTTCATCCGGACCGACCTGCCCGACCGCCCCTCGGTCGCGGCTCGGGTCAGCCAGGTGATCCCCACCCAGCGGCGGACGGCCGTGCAGGATGGTCCGGCCGTGGTCGAGTTGATCGAGCACGTCATGGCGGCCCTCGCCGGCTTGCAGATCGACAATTGCCTGATCGAGATCGACGCCCCCGAATGTCCGGGGTGCGACGGATCGAGCCGGGTGTTCGTCGAGACCCTCGACGCGGCCGGCGTCGTCGATCAGGATCGGCCGCGCCAGACGCTCACGATCGAACGCTCGTTCACCGTTCGCGAGGGCGACGCCGTGCTTGCGGCGCATCCCAACGCCACCGACGGGCTGACGCTCTCGTACCACCTGGACTACGGCCAGGACTCGCCGATCGGCAACCAGAGCTTCCTGCTCTCGCTATCTCCCGAGTCGTTCCGCTCCGAGGTCGCGGCCAGCCGCACGTTCCTCCTGGAGCACGAAGCTAAGTCACTCCGCGCGGCGGGGATCGGACTTCGCGCCACCGAGAAGGACGTCTTGCTGTTCGGCCCCGACGGCGTGGTCGGCAACACGCTTCGGTTCCCCGACGAGTGCGCCCGCCACAAGGTGCTCGACATGATCGGCGACCTGGCGCTTTTGGGCATGGACCTTCACGGGTTCGTCGTCGCCCACCGCTCGGGGCACCACGCCAACGCCTCGCTGGTGCGCAAACTGCTTCAGTCGATCGAGAAAGAAAAGGAGAAGGAGGCCGATCCCTGGGCTCCTCCCCTGCCCCTCCGGAGCGACGGCACGATCGACATCCAGGGAATTCTCGAGATCCTTCCGCACCGTTACCCGATGCTGCTGCTGGACCGGGTTCTGGAACTCCAGGCCGGCCGGCGCGTGGTCGGGCTCAAGAACGTCAGTTTCAATGAGCCGTTTTTTCAAGGCCACTGGCCGGGACGGCCGATCATGCCTGGCGTCTTGATCATCGAGGCCATGGCCCAGGCGGCCGGGATCTTGATCGCGTCGAGCGTCAATCGGTCAGGGCGAGCCGCGGTCATCGCGTCGATCGACGACGTGAAGCTCCGCCGGCCGGTCGTGCCCGGAGACCAGCTCCGCATCGAGATCGTGGCGCACAAGATCAAGACGACCTCGGCGAGCGTCACCGGAGTCGCCAAGGTCGGCGACGCACTGGCCGCTCAGGCGAAGATCCGGTTCGTGATGATCGACGCCCCGGCGGCCTAGGCGGCTCGCCGCGGCCTCTCGCCCGGCCGATCGCTCGGGCGCCCAAGTCACAGCCACGTCTTTCCCTATCCCGCAAACCGGCTGTAGGAACCGTCACTCATGGCCACGATGATTGCTGACACCGCGTGCATCGACCCTCGCGCCGAGATCGCCGACGACGTGGAGATCGGCCCGTACTGCGTGATCGGACCGGACGCCAGGATCGGCCGGGGAACCCGGCTGATCGCGCACGTCTGCATCCTGGGCCACACGACCCTGGGTGAGAATAACGTCGTCCACCCCAACTCGGTCCTCGGCGGCGATCCCCAAGACTTCAGCTACAAAGGGGAGCCGACGCGCCTCGAGATCGGCGACTCCAACACCTTCCGTGAAGGCGTGACCATCCATCGCGGGAGCTGCAAGGAAGAGAGCCTCACCCGGCTTGGCTCGCACAACTACTTCATGGCGAACGTTCACGTCGGCCATGACTGCGTGCTCGGCGACCGGATCTTGATCGCCAACAACACGATGCTCGCCGGCCACATCCACGTCGACTCCTACGCCACGATCTCGGCCGGCGTCGGCCTGCACCAGTTCGTCTCGGTCGGCAACTACAGCTACATCGGGGCGCTGACGCGAGTCTATCACGACGTGCCGCCGTTCATGCTCGTGGAAGGGAACCCTTCCAAGGTGCGTTGCATCAACATCGTCGGCCTCAAGCGGCACGGCCTGAGCGCCGAGGCGATCGCATCGCTGCACGAGGCCCACAGGTTGATCTACCGCGCCCGGATGATCGCCAAGCAGGCTCGCGAGGTCCTCGACGCGCACGGCCACATCGGCCTGGAAGTCCGGCGACTGCTCGACTTCATCGAGATCCAGCAGCAGGGCCGCCACGGCCGCGGCCGCGACCGCGCCAAGCTGTCGGCTTCGGCCTGACCAGGTCGCGAAACGGCGATGAATGACAACGGAACGTCACGGAGACTTGGATCGATGAAACCGCTGCGCGTCGGAGTCGTCGGGGTCGGCCATCTCGGCCAGCATCACGCCCGGATCTTGGCCTCGCTGCCGAACGTCGAGCTGGTGGCGGTGGCCGATTCGCGCCCCGAGCAGGCCCAGGCGGTCGCCGCCAAAGTCGGGACCCGAGCGGTCGACGATTATCGCGAGTTGATCGATCAGGTCGACGCCGTCTCGGTGGCCGTCCCCACAGTGCTTCACCGCGAAGTCGCCGGCGCGTTCCTCTCGCGAGGGATCGCCGCGATGGTCGAGAAGCCGCTGGCCGGCTCGCTCGCCGAGGCCGAGCAACTCGTCGCCCTCAGCCGGTCGACCGGCGCGGTCCTTCAGGTCGGGCACATCGAGCGGTTCAACCCCGCGCTTTCGGTCCTCCAAGACGCGCCGATCCGTCCCAGGTATCTGACCGCCGAACGGCTCTCGATCTACACGTTCCGCTCGACCGACATAGGCGTCGTCTTCGACCTGATGATCCATGACATCGATATCGTGCTGAGTCTGATCTCGGCCCCTGTGCGGTCGGTCGCCGCCGTCGGTGCCAGTCTGTTCGGCGATCACGAAGACGTGGCCAACGCCCGGATCGAGTTCGAGGACGGCACGGTCGCCAACCTGACGGCCAGCCGGGCGAGCGAAGCGGCGACGCGGAAGATGCGGATCTGGGGTGCCGAGGGCTACGTCTCGCTCGACTTCGCCGCCAAGCAGGCGACCGTGGTCAGGCCCTCGGATGCCTTCCTGGCCGGTCAGCTTGATCTCGAAGGGGTCGACCTTTCCCAGGCCGCTGAGATCAAGGAACACCTGTTCGGTAAGGTCCTCCGCGTCGACAAGCTCCAAACGACCGGCCGCGAGCCCCTGGCCCTCGAACTCGAAGACTTCGTTGCGGCCGTGCGCGGCGACTCCCGCCCCCGCGTCTCTGGCGAGGACGCCCTCCGCGCCGTCCGGGTCGCCGATCAGATCCTCCGCAGCCTCGACGCCCACCGCTGGGACGGCGACAACGCATCGGTCGCCCCCCTCTCGCACGCCTCCGAAGCCGCATCGGTCCTCCGTGGCCCCCACGCCCTGCGGCTCAACAAGTCCGCCGCCGTTCGTAAGCATTCCGAGCGTTGATCCCGCTCCCCACTCTCACGCCTCCACTCATTTCTTCGTTCTGATCGAGCCGCACTCTTTGCGATGCTTGTGAGCTTGCGTGTGCGTTTCGCTTGGAATGTGTTCGTGTGCATTACGACTCACGGTCGCGTAATCGCAACGATTTGACATTAAAAAATGTAGATTTTCGGCGTTCTCGCCAAGAATCTCCACTAGTGAGTTCGCGCATTGGACTCCGATGTCCTAATGGTTTGATGTGATCAGGCGATTTGCGGGCCTTGCGGCCCCTACTTCGTCGACCAGCGACTCCAGCGCGGACGATCCGCCCGCGGAGTCGCGCCTCCTTCGTCGGACCAAGCCGCCGCCGAAGAAGCACGCCAGGCTGCGCTCGGCGGACGCGAATCCGCTTGGATCTCGTCGCCGAAACGATTGAGCGAGTTCGCGCCCAACCTCTCTTACACCCAAGAGAACCTCACCATGAGCAACAAGCGTCGCGACCGACACGTTTCGAAATCCCGCATTACGGCGCCGGATCGACGACGGCGTTTGAATATAGACCTGCTCGAGGACCGCCTCGCGCCGGCCGTGTTCCCGGTGATCAGCGCCTTGGACGCGGGACCGGGCACGCTTCGGCAAGCGATTCTCGACGCTTCGGGCAACGCGGAGGCGGACACGATCGTGTTCGACCCGTCGCTTGCCGGCCAGACGATCACCCTCACCAGCAACAGCGCCAACTCGGCCTTCGGCCCGACGGCCCTGACCATCGTCAACGACGACATTACGATCGACGGGTCGGCCGCCCCGATGCTGACGATCAGCGGCAACGACGCCCATCGCATCTTCGCCGTGGGGAGCGGCGCCTCGCTGACTCTCCAGAACATCACCCTGACGGGCGGTCGCGCCCAGGGCGGCGATGGCGGATCGAGTGCGCCGGGACCGGGTGGCGGTGGAGCGGCGGGATTGGGCGGTGCGGTCTACGTCTACGCCGGCAACCTAACCCTTGTAAATAGCACACTGACCAGCAATACCGCTCAAGGCGGTGCCGGCGGTGCCGGTAGCATCAGTCCGAATATCGCTGGCGGTGGAGGTGGTGTTGGCGGAAGCGGCGGATCAGGCACGTTATTGAATGTGGGTGGCGGCGGTGGCGTGGGTGGCCCGGGCGGTTCCATGATCGGGATTGGCCCGGGCGGTGCCAATGAGAATGGAGACCAGGCCGCATCCGGCAACGGAACACTCGGCGGCGGCGGGGCGGGAGGAACCGTCGGCGGCGATGGTCTCGCGCTGAGCAGCGGCGGCTTCGGCGGCGGCGGCGGCGGCGGCTCCGGCGGTGCCGGTGGTGCCGCCGGCTTCGGTGGCGGTGGCGGCGGCGGCACGAGTTCGGGTGGTGTGGGCGGCTTCGGCGGTGGCGGCGGCGGCGGCACGAGTTCGGGTGGCGTCGGCGGCTTCGGCGGCGGCGCTGGCGCTCTCGGCGGCGGCGGCGGTGGCGGTGCCGGCATGGGCGGCGCGATATTCGCCAACGGCGGCGTCGTCACCATTGAGAACTCGACGTTTACCGCCAATTTCGCCATCGGCGGCGCAGCGGGTGTCGGCGGAACCCCGGCAGCCGGATTGGGTTACGGCGGAGCCCTCTTCGGCTACAACAGCACGATCACCGTCAACAGCACGACCATCTCAGCGAACTCGGCCACAGCCGGCACGGGGATTTTCAACCTCGGCGACGGCACGACCGCGACGATCGTGCTCAACAATTCCATCGTTGGGCAGGCGGCCAGCGTCGGCCCCGACTTCATCGGAGACACGACCAATTCCGGCACCAACACGAGCAGCGGCGTCGGAAACCTGATTCGATCGGCGGTTGGATTCGGCGGAACCATCGCCGAGACCGCCGACCCCGAACTCGGAGTCCTGGCCGCCAACGGCGGCCCGACCATGACGATGCTCCCGAGCGGCACCAGCCCTGTGCTCGCGGGGGGCGACGTCGCAGCCAACACCCTGCTCACTGACCAGCGGGGACTGGCTCGCGTGTACGCCGGGGTCATCGACATCGGAGCGGTGCAAGCGACCCAGGCCATTGCTCCGGTCATCACCACCGCTGACAACGCCTCGTTCGCGACTGGCAGCCCGGGGACGTTCACGATCATCGCCACGGCCTCCCCGGACGCCACGATCACCTACACGGGGGCCTTGCCCACCGGTCTGAGCTTCATCGACAACGGCGACGGCTCGGCGTCGCTGGTCGGTACACCGGCCGCCGGCCAGGTGGGGGTGTACAATCTCGTTGTCACGGCTGCCAATGGAGCCTTGCCCGACGCCATTCAGAACTTCACGTTGACGGTCAGCCCGGCGATCACGCTCACCCCGAGCACCTTGCCGGCCGCGGCCGTCGACAGCGCGTACAGCCAGCTATTGACGGCGTCCGGCGGGTCGGGAAGCGGCTACGTCTTCTCGGCGACCGGGCTTCCCGACGGGTTGTCGATCGACGCCAACGGCTTGATCACCGGCACGCCCACGACCACCACGGGCTCTCCGTTCAGCTTCGACGTCGAGGTTACGGACAACGCCTCGACATTCACCATGTCATTCACCCTCGCCGTCAACCCGGCGCTGGCGATCACCCCCGGAACCGTGCCTCAGGCGGCCCTGGGGAGCCTGTACAACCAGCAGTTGACGGCGACGGGTGGCTCTGGAGTCGGCTACGTGTTCTCGGCCTCGGGTCTTCCCGCCGGTCTGTCGATCGACGCGTCCGGCCTGATCACCGGCACGCCCACGGACAACTCCGCCTCGCCGTACACAGTCGACGTCACCGTCACCGACGACAGCGGGGCTTCCACGGTCCAGTCGTACACACTGACGGTCAACCTGGCGTTGGCGATCACCCCCGGAACCGTGCCTCAGGCGGCCCTTGGAAGCGCATACAGCCAGCAGTTGACGGCGACGGGCGGCTCGGGAGTCGGCTACGTGTTCTCGGCCTCGGGCCTTCCCGCCGGTCTGTCGATCGACGCCGCCGGTCTGATCACCGGCACGCCCACGGACAACTCCGCCTCGCCGTACACAGTCGACGTCACCGTCGTCGACGACCAGGGTGCGAGCTTCACTCACCAGTACTCGATCGTCGTCAACCAGGCGCTGGCGATCACGCCGGCCGCCGTGCCTCAGGCGGCTCTCGGCAGCGTCTACAGCCAGCAGTTGACGGCGACGGGCGGCTCGGGAGTCGGCTACGTGTTCTCGGCCTCGGGGCTTCCCGCCGGGCTGGAGATCGACGCCGCCGGCCTGATCACCGGCACGCCCACGACCAACGCGGGGTCGCCCTACACGGTCGACGTCACGGTCGTCGACAACAACGGGGCGAGCTTCACCCAGCAGTACTCGATCGTCGTCAACCAGGCGCTGGCGATCACGCCGGCCGCCGTGCCTCAGGCGGCTCTCGGCAGCGTCTACAGCCAGCAGTTGACGGCGTCGGGCGGCTCGGGAGTCGGCTACGTGTTCTCGGCCTCGGGTCTTCCCGCCGGTCTGTCGATCGACGCGAACGGCCTGATCACCGGCACGCCCACGACCAACGCCGCCTCGCCGTATACGGTCGACGTCACCGTCGTCGACGATCAGGGGGCGAGCTTCACTCACCAGTACTCGATCGTGGTCAACGCGGCGCTGGCGATCACGCCGGCCATGGTCCCCAACCCGACCGTCGGCAGCGCGTACAGCCAGCAGTTGACGGCCACGGGTGGTTCGGGCGTCGGCTACGTGTTCTCGTCCGTGAACCTGCCCACGGGTCTGTCGATCGACGCGGCCGGCTTGATCACCGGCACGCCCACGACCAACGCGGGGTCGCCGTTTACGGTCGACGTCACCGTCGTCGACGATCAGGGGGCGAGCTTCAGCCAGCAGTATCTCGTCACGGTCAACGCGGCATTGGCGGTCACCCCCGGAACCGTGGCGCAGGCGGCTCTTGGGAGCGCGTACAGCCAGCAGTTGACGGCGACGGGTGGCTCTGGAGTCGGCTACGTGTTCTCGGCCGTGGGTCTTCCCACCGGGCTGGAGATCGACGCGAACGGCCTGATCACCGGCACGCCCACGACCAACGCGGGGTCGCCCTACACGGTCGACGTCACGGTCGTCGACAACAACGGGGCGAGCTTCACCCAGCAGTACTCGATCGTGGTCAACGCGGCGCTGGCGGTCACCCCCGTCACCGTGGCGCAGGCGGCCCTTGGGAGCGCGTACAGCCAGCAGTTGACGGCGTCGGGTGGCTCTGGAGTCGGCTACGTGTTCTCGGCCTCGGGTCTTCCCGCCGGTCTGTCGATCGACGCGTCCGGCCTGATCACCGGCACGCCCACCGACAACTCCGCGTCGCCGTACCTCGTCGACGTGACCGTCGTCGACGACCAGGGCGCGAGCTTCACTCACCAGTACTCGATCGTCGTCAACCAGGCGCTGGCGGTCACGCCGTTGACGCTTCCCAACCCGACCGTCGGCAGCGTGTACAGCCAGCAGTTGACGGCGACGGGTGGCTCTGGAGTCGGCTACGTGTTCTCGGCCTCGGGTCTTCCCACTGGCCTGGAGATCGACGCGTCCGGCCTGATCACCGGCACGCTCACGACCACTGCGGGCTCGCCCTATAGCGTGCTCGTCACCGTCGTCGACGACCAGGGCGCGAGTTTCACCCAGCCGTATTCGCTCGTGATCGATGGGCCCCTCGCGATCAGCCCGGCCAGCGTGCCGCAGGCGGCTCTAGGCAGCGTCTACAGCCAGCAGTTGATCGGTTCCGGCGGCTCTGGAGTCGGCTACGTGTTCTCGGCCGTGGGTCTTCCCGCCGGGTTGTCGATCAACGCCGCAGGCCTGATCACCGGCACGCCTAACGGCGTGGTCGGCGCCTTCAATTTCGACGTCACGGTCACCGACAGCCTGGGCGCGGACCTCAGCCAATCCTACTCGATCACCGTCAACCCGGCCCTGGCGATCACGCCGTCCACGATCCCCAATGCGATCGTCGGCAGCTTGTACAGCCATCAGTTGACGGCGACGGGTGGCTCTGGAGTCGGCTACGTGTTCACGGCCGCGAGCCTGCCCGCGGGTCTGTCGATCGACGCGGCCGGCCTGATCACCGGCACGCCCACGGACAACTCGGGCTCGCCCTACACGGTCGACGTCACCGTCGTCGACGACCAGGGGGCGAGCTTCACCCAGCAGTACACCCTCACGGTCGAACTGGCCCTGGCGATCACCCCGGCCAGCGTGCCGCAGGCGGCTCTGGGGAGCGCCTACAGCCAGCAATTGACGGCGACCGGCGGTTCGGGATCGGGCTATACGTTCACGGCCGCGAACCTGCCCTCGGGGTTGTCGATCGACGCCGCCGGCTTGATCACCGGCACGCCCGACGGCGTGGTCGGCGCCTTCAATTTCGACGTCACGGTCACCGACAGCCTGGGCGCGGACCTCACCCAATCCTACTCGATCACCGTCAACCCGGCGCTCGCGATCACGCCGGGGACGCTGCCGCAGGCGGCCCTGGGAAGCCTTTACGCCCCACAACTGACGGCCACGGGTGGCTCTGGGGTCGGCTACGTGTTCTCGGCCGTGGGTCTTCCCGCCGGGCTGTCGATCGACGCGTCCGGCCTGATCACCGGCACGCCCACCGACAACTCCGCGTCGCCGTACCTCGTCGACGTGACCGTCGTCGACGACCAGGGCGCGAGCTTCACTCACCAGTACTCGATCGTGGTCAACGCGGCGTTGGCGGTCACGCCCGGCTCCGTGCCGCAGGCGGCCTTGGGGAGCGCGTACAGCCAGCAGTTGACGGCGTCGGGTGGTTCGGGCTCGGGTTACATGTTCACGGCCGTCAACCTGCCCGCCGGGCTGTCGATCGACGCCGACGGCCTGATCACCGGCATGCCCGACGGCGTGGTCGGCGTCTTCAATTTCGACGTCACGGTCACCGACGGCCAGGGGGCGAGCGTCGTCCAGCCGTACACCGTCACGGTCAACGCGGCGCTGGCGATCACGCCGGCCACGCTCCCCAACCCGATTGTCGGCAGCGCATACAGCCATCAGTTGACGGCGACGGGCGGATCTGGAGTTGGCTACGTGTTCTCGGCCGTGGGGCTTCCCGCTGGGCTGACGATCGACGCGTCCGGCCTGGTCACCGGCACGCCCACGGACAACTCCGCTTCGCCCTACACCGTGGACGTCATCGTCGTCGACGACCAGGGCGCGAGCTTCACCCAGCAGTACATCGTCACGGTCAATGCGGCCCTGGCGATCACCCCCGTCACCGTACTGCAGGCGGCTCTCGGCAGCGTCTACAGCCAGCAGTTGACGGCCACGGGTGGTTCGGGCTCGGGCTACGTGTTCTCGGCCGTGGGCCTTCCCACCGGTCTGTCGATCGACGCGTCCGGTCTGATCACCGGCACGCCGACGGACAACTCGGGTTCGCCCTACACCGTGGACGTCACCGTCACCGACGACCTGGGCGGATCGCTCACCCAGCAGTACTCGATCACCGTCAATTCGGCGATCGTCTTCGGCGCCGTGAGCTTCCCGCCGGCGACGGTGGGCAATGCGTTCAGTTACCAGTTCTCCGCGATCGGCGGCTCGGGTTCGGGCTACACGTTCAGCTCGAATTCCGCCCTACCGGCCGGCTTGACCCTGAGCCCGGACGGTCTGCTCTCCGGCACGCCCACCGACAACTTGGGGTCGCCCTATATCATCGACGTCGTCGTCACCGATGGTCAGGGCGCCTCGGTCGCCTCCGGACCTCTTTCGTTGGCGGTTCTGGCCGCGGTCACGATCACCCCGGCGAGCCTGCCGATCCCCACCGTCGGCAACGCTTACAGCCAGCAGTTGACGGCCACGGGTGGTTCGGGCTCGGGCTACGTGTTCTCGGCCGTGGGCCTTCCCACCGGGCTGTCGATCGACGCGTCCGGTCTGATCACCGGCACGCCGACCACCAGCGTCGGCTCGCCTTTCAACGTGATCGTGACGGTGACGGATAGTAACGATGCCACGGGCGGCGGAACGTACACGCTCGTCGTCAACTCGGCGATCGTCGTCGACCCGGCCGTTCTCTCCGCGGCATACGCCGGCGTCGCCTTCAGTCAGCAGTTCACGGCGTCGGGCGGTTCGGGGTCGGGCTACACGTTCGCGGTCGACAGTCTGCCGGCGGGACTCACGCTCAGCGCGAGCGGACTTCTGAGCGGGACGCCGACTTCCACGTCCGGATCGCCCTTCTCTTTCCTCGTGACGACCACTGACGGCAACGGTGCGAGCACCAGCCAGTCGTTCGTCCTCAACATCAGCCTCTCCAGCAGCTCGACCGGCTTGATGACCTCGGGGTCGCCCGGCATCTGGGGGCAGTCGGTGACCTTCACCGCCTGGGTTCAGTCGGGTGGCCCGGTCGTGGCGACGCCCACCGGTACGATCACGTTCATGGACGGCTCGAACGTCCTTGAAGTCGTGCCGATCTACGGCGGAGCCGCCTACCTGAACACCTTGGCCCTCGCGCCTGGCTCGCACAACATCACCGCCGTCTACAGCGGCGACGCCCTGTTCCAGGGGAGCACGTCGTCCATCGTCGTGCAGGCGGTGAAGATCGAGGCCGCGACGACTTTCACGTCGTCGTCCACCACGCCGAACTACGGCCAGGCCGTCGTCTTCACGCTGACCATCGCGTCGCAGGATTCGCTGGTTCCTACCGGACTGGTCGGCTTCTATGACGGCGATACCCTGATCGGCACCGCGCAGGTCGACCCGACCGGCGCGGCTTTCATCACCGTCTCCGACCTCAGCGTCGGGGCGCATTCGATCAAGGCGATCTACGCCGGCGATACTTACTTCCTGGCGGTGGCGTCTCAGACGATCGATATCGGGGTAACCCAGAACCAGTCGACCGCTGGCAACGTCGTCTCGTCCGCACCGCAGATCTTCTACGGACAGACGGTGACTCTGACCGCCTCGTTCGCCGCGGATTCGGGAGGCTCCCCGATGACCGGTACGGTCGCCTTCTACGACGGCGATACGTACCTCGGATCGACGAGCCTGGTTCCGTTCTCTCCCAACACCGCGACTCAGCCAGGGTTCGCGTCCCAGACCATCCCGCTCGTCTACGGTCGAGCAACCCTGCCGAACGTCAGTCTCTCCGTCGGCAGCCACGTCATCCTGGCGGTCTACTCGGGCGACGCCAACTACGCCTCGGCCAGCACGGTCTCCCCGGCCTCGGTCGCGGTCTCCCCGGCCCAGACGAGCACGTCCCTCACCGCGAACACCCTGGCCGACGGAGCGACGATCCTGACCGCCACGGTGGTCGCCACCACCCCCGGCAATCCGCCGATCGCCGGTTCGGTCGCTTTCTACGACGGCGACGCGCTGCTCGGGACGGTGCCGGTGAACGCCGGCGCGGCGAGCCTGAACATCGGGACGCTTTCGAGCGGCTCGCACGTTCTCAAAGCGGTGTATTCGGGAGGCGGCACGACTTCGGCCAGCAACGCCTCGCTGGTCATCAACTCGTCCGGTCCCCAGGTGGTGGGGCTCAGCCGATACGGTTTCCACTACTCGGCCACGACACTGATCCTGAATTTCAACAGCCCACTTGATCCGGCCGCCGCGCAAGCGGTCTCGAACTACCAGATCACGGGGAGCAATGGCCGTGGGATCGCGGTGTCGCGGGCCGTCTACGACGCGTCGTCGTGGACGGTGACGCTGTACCCGTCGCAGAGGTTGAACCTGCACTGGACTTACACGCTGGTCGTCAACGGCAAGACGCCGAACGGCCTGACGGGCGCTTCGGGCATTCCGCTCGACGGCTCTGGGCAAGACCAGCCGGGCACCAACTTCACGACGAGCATCACCTGGAAAGCCCTGGCGGTCGCTGGCGACCAGCCGGCGGTCGTTTACGCTGGTGGAACCGCTCAGACCACCACGGCACGGTTCAACGCCTACGTCAACAACATCGTCCGACGGACCCAGCAAGCGGCGGTGCGGCTGGTCCGCTCTCTGCCGGTGGCCCGCGTCGCCGCCGCACGGCCGCCGGTGGCTCCCAAGGCCGTCGTCGCACGGCCGGTGGCGGCCCGTATCGTCGCCAAGGTGTGGCGAGGCGGGCGCTAAGCTCTTAAGTTCTCACGGCTCGCCGAGAGGCCATGGCAAAACCTCGATCGATCCGCGAACCGCCTCGTTCCCGAGCGGTTCGCGGATCGCGTCGGTTTTCGGTCCCATCTCCTGCGCTTGCCAGGAAAGCCGTGTTTGGATTAGACTTGCACGGTCAAACTTGCGCTCACTGTCTGGCCGTTTCGCCCGGCCGCGGGCGTGCAAGCTGCGTTTCGGCCGCCGTCGGGCGGTCTTTTCCTTTTCTTTACCGTGCGACGTCGTTGCAGGATCTGTTCGATGGCCAAAAAAGACGCGGACAAGGACAAGAAGGCCAAGCCCCACGGCCAGGCCAAGGATCACAAAGACCACAAGCCGCCCAAGTCCGAGTCGAAGGACAAGGACAAGGAAAAGGCCAAGAAGGCGAAGGACAAGGAAAAGGCCGCCGCCGAGGCCGCTGCTCCGGTCGAGCCCAAGGTCGAAGCCCCTCGTCAGCCGGCCGACCCTCGGCTCAAGTTCGTCAAGAAGTTCCACGGCCGGTTTCTGCCCCGCGGCCCGCTACGTGACCGCCACACGGTGCTGTTCGATCGCTGGAACAGTGGTGAGGACCACGGCGGCGTGACCGTCGACGAGCTGAAGTCGCTTTACAGCGACTGGATGGTCTCGCGCCAGAAGCCGGTGAAGAAGAAAGCCGCCGTCTGAACCTGAGACGGCGAATCCGTTCCATGGCGAGCGGGGGGCGTCAGCCCCCTGACCTCGTGGATCTCGATCAGCGGGGGGCGTCGGCCCCCCGTTCTGCGTTTCGCTCGCCCGCGAACCGGCCGACGGCTGAGGCGATGGCGCGGGCCGAGACGCGAGCGGCGTCGCTGGGGGCGCAATCAACCGCCGCCAGGGCTTGCTCGTAGGCGGCGCCTGCCCGGCCGGCATCTTGCTCGACTACCGCAAGACCATAACGCGCCTCGAAAAGGTTCGGCTCCTGCGCGATCGCCTGCTGATAGAGCTGGCGCGCCTCGGCGAATCGACCCTGGGCCAGTTCGCAGACCGCGAGCCGAGCGTTGCGAACCGCGGGACGGGGCACGGTGCCCGCCTTGGTCAGGGTCGCTCGTGCCTGGGCGGGGTCGCCCAGGTGGAGATAGAGGTTCGCCAGCCGCTCGACCGTCTCCCAGGGCGCCTGCCCTGGCGCATAGGCGCGTTCCAGAAGCGCGGCCGCGGATCCCGCGCGACCGTGCGCGAGCTGTTGCTCGACGAGCTGGTCCAGCTCGCCTAGATTCCGCCAGGTCGTCGCCGGCGGCGGGTCTAGCTGCTGCCGGACATTGTTCCGTATGGCGTCGGTGCGGATTTGCTGGTCGACCTGAGCTTGATTGATCGGGTGCAACGAAACGATCTCATCAACCACCGGCGCGAGCGGCTCGAACAGGAGCCGATCCTGGTAGCATTGCTGAAGGCCGATCAGCGACAGGAAATCGCGCGGGGCGATCTCGACCGCGCGCTTCAACGCGTAGGTCGCACGGATCGGCGACAGGTCAAAGATCGGATCGAACGGCAGCCGAAAGCGGGGCGCTGGCCGAGACAGCGGGTCGCGCAGCATTTCGATAAGACCGATCGACTTCCAGCCCTCGAGCGAGTCGGGTGCGGCTTCCACGACGCGACGGGCATAGTCGAGGCCCAGCCAGATCATCGGCCGCGCGAGGTCGCCTCGACTCATGCTGTGAAAATTCACATAATTGCGCAGGCCCTTCGCCGCGGCGATCAGGGACGGCGTCCCGTGAGGTTCAAGGGCGGCGTCCGGGTGAAAGTGCCGTGCGCCGAAATCGACTTGATGGGCGGCGACTGCGGACTTGTACGAATCATGAACGAAGACGGCGGCAAGCTCGTCGAACCACACGCACCGCCAGTGGTCGCTTCCGAGAAGGACGGAGCCGATCTGAGAGCTTTGTTGATGATCGACCATCATCGTCGGGCGGCCGATCGCGTCGAGGTCGCGCTGCCACCCTGCCTGCTCACCCGCGAGCCGCTTCTGAAGCTCGATATAAGTATCGTAAAGTTCGGGCCCGGTGATCTCCAGTCGGGCGTCGGTGTAGACGGTTTTTCCGGGGCCGCCGGGCCGCTCCGGGCTGTTGTAGTAGATGAAGAGCGAGGCGAGTCCGTTGTGGTAGCTGAGGAAGCGGTCGGGCATATCGGGACCGCCGGCGAATCGCGCGGCGGCGTGCGGGAACCAGAGCCGTTCCTCGCCCCAGCCGATCTCGCGGCCTTCGCCGGCCCATGTATAAAACTGACCGCTCCCCACCGCGAAAACGAGCAAGATCAACGCGACAAGGGCGACGAGTCGCGGCCGGATTCCGTCCGAATCGGAAGCCGACGCATCGGACTTGCCGGCCGACCGTCGGGCGTTGCGCGCGCCAACCCACTCGGCGAAGTTCCAGGCCGTCACCGTGCCGACGACCGCTGCGAACTGGTGACTGTTCCGCGTCGCCCGAAAACTCAGCATCGTGAAGGCCGCGAACAACAGCAGTCGCAACAAGCTGATCCGCCATCCGGCCTCGTCGGGGTTGACGGCCACGGGCCTGCGCCGCGGCTTCCGGCTCGCAGTAGCCGATTTGATGGCGACCTTTGAAGACGTCGACTTTCGAAGTTTTCCCGCCGCGCCTCGCTCCGAGGGCTCGCGGTCCAGTTCTGCGACGGCTCGGGACGGCAACGCCGAGTGGACCCGGGCCGCGACGGCCGCGAGGATCGGGATCAAGAAGCTGAGCGCTCCCAGGGCGATCGTCGCGAAATGGAGCTGGAGCGGCAGCACCCAGATGCCGGCGCTCTTGATGAAACTGGGGATCGACTGCAACTCGGCGATGCTGTTCGAGAAGACCGGATTGCTCATCGTCGAGGCGAGTTCGAGCGGGTAAAGCGCCCCTCGAATCCCGTACGGATTGAGCAGGCACGCCAAGCCCGTCGCGGCCGACGCCGACATCGCGATCGCCCACCATCGCTTCCGGTCGCCGCCGAAGTTCCGCGACCGCAGCGCCGCGTCGATCAAACCGAACCCCAGGACGATCGGTCCGAGCACGAATAGCCCGTGCGAGTTGACCCACGCCACCTGGACGAAGGGCAAGAGCCAAGCCAGCCAGGGACGCCGGTCCCATCGGCAGAGCACGGCCAGATAGATCGAGAGGTAGAAGAGGCTCAGCGTCTCCGGGCGGACGTACATCCGTCCTGAAAGGACCAGGAGAGCCGGTATCCAGGCCAGAATCATCGTCCAGACCGGCCAGGTCCGGCGTCGAGCCGTGATCAGCAGCAGCAACGCCGCGCAGGTGATCACGCATTTCGCCAGGGTCAAGGCCGGCACGCCGCCGCGTTCGTAGATCCAGCTCACGCCGACCTGGAACATCCAGTGGAGATCGATCCACGGGGTGCCGGCGCGGGTGAACGTGTAGAAATCGACGCTGGGAACCTGGCCGGTCTGTCGGATCAAATCGCCGGTCCGCAGGTGCCAGTGGAAGTCGGTGTCCTTGAGGGGGAAGACGCCCAGCAGGAAGGCCAGCGCCAGAAAGAGCCCGATCAGGGCGACGTCGAACAACCGCAATCCCCAAGACGGCCCGGCCAGTCGGCTCTTGCCCGCCGACGGCGACGGCCGGGGCCTGGTCTGAGGAGGACTTTCCGTGGACATCAAGCGACTCCCTGCGCGGCGGTCTGCGGCTTCGGCATCTCTCGGCGAGCGGCCGAAAGTCCAAGTGTAACACCCTCATGCGACCGGGGTCGAGGCTTCCAGGAGCCCGCGACGTGGGGCCGGAACGGAGGCTGTCGCGACGAGCCGCCGGCGTCATCGTTGAAACCAGGGCTTCTCACTGCTAACGTGCTAGAGGTCCGAAGGATTTACCACACCAATGAACTGTTTCGCGGTCTGGAGCACATCATGAATCGTCGCATCGGCCGGAAAGTTTCGTGGTTCGGGATCGGAATCGTGCTGGCTTCGGGGATGACGCTCGCAAGCGCCGCCGAGCCGAAAGTCGGCGACCCGGCCCCGGCGTTCAAGCTTGAGGGGTCGGACGGCAAGACGTACGAACTCTCCGATTTCAAGGGGAAGTCGGGCGTCGTCCTCGCCTGGTTCCCCAAGGCGTTCACCGGGGGCTGCACCAAGGAATGCAAGTCGTTCGCGGCCGCGGGCGAATCGCTTCGTGGGCTGAAGATCGCCTACTTCACGGCGAGCGTCGATACGTCCGAGCTGAACAAGAAGTTCGCCGAATCGCTGAGCTGCGATTACCCGATCCTCAGCGATCCCGACAAGAGCGTCGCCAAGGCGTACGGCGTCGTTCATGAAGGCCGCGCCGTGCCCGAGCGGTGGACGTTCTACATCGACAAGGAAGGCGTCATCAAGGCCATCGACAAGCAGGTCAAGACCGAGCAAGCGGCCGAGGACGTCGCCGCGAAGGTCAAAGAGCTGGGCATCGCCGCCAAGTGAGCCGAGTCCGCGAGCGATCGCGGAGCGCAATCAACCGCAACGCCGACCCGGCCCGACAGTCTTCTTCAAGGCTGGCGGGCCGCGGCGGCTTGACGTTGCAAGATCACCCAGCGGTACTTGATCTCGCCGAGGATCTTCCAGAACAGGCGGCTGTGCATCCGGCCGGGCACCCGGCCGCAAGCGCGGGCCGAGAACGAGGTCGGCTCGGTGTATTCCAGGTGATGAGCCACTTCGTGGAGGAACGTGTCGAACAGCTCCTCCAACGGCCGGCGGCCCAGTTCGGTGTCGTTTACGTACACCCGAACCAGCCGGCGGGTCTTGTAGTAGCCGCCGAGAACCCGGGTCGTCGCCCGAGTGTTGAGGTCGAGGTCGAACGCGACCCGGCATCGATAGATCCGTTCCAGGCGGGTCCGGAACAGCGGGGCGAGGGCCGACACCGGCACATCGAACCGGCTGGGAAGCTGCGCCGGCCTGCGGATCGACGGTGCCGAGGACGGTCCCGCGACGACCTCGGGGTGAGGCGTCAGGACGTCGCCGTCATGGATCTCGGTGCGTCGGCCCGGGGTGGGGCTGGAGTGTTGCGTGTGGTCCATGCGTCCTTCTGAACCCTCAACTCAAACGGATACGGCCCGTTTCTCTCACGTCCGTGAGACCTTCTGATAGGACGTCTTGTCAATCGATTCAATACGTCGCCCGGCCGCCACTGATGTCGTAGCACTGGCCGGTGGTGAAACTGGATTCGCGACTGGCGAGGAAGTGGACCAAGGCGGCGACCTCCTCGGGAGTTCCCGCCCGACCCATGGGGATCTTCGAGAGCATGTACTCGACGGTCGACGGGGACATGCCGTCAAGGATCGGCGTGCGAATCACGGCGGGGGAGATCGCGTTGACCGTGACGTCCCCCTTGCCTGCGAGTTCCTTGGCCAGCGATTTCGTCATCGCGATGACCGCGGCTTTCGAGGCGGAGTACGGCAACAGAGTGGGGTTGCCCTCCTTGCCCGCAATCGAGGCCACGTTCACGATCCGCCCGTAGCCGCGATCCATCATTCCCGGCACGACGGCCTTCGAGAACAGGAACGGACCGATCACGTTGACCTCGAAGACCGTACGGACTTCGTCGACTTCCAGGTTCCAGCTCAGATCGGTCCGGCCCGTGATTCCGGCGTTGTTCACCAGGATCGAGACGGGGCCGAGCCGGGCCTCGACCTTCGCGATCGCGTCGCGGACGTCGGACTCGGAGCAGACGTCGCCGCCGATCGCCAGGCCGCCCAGTTCTTCGGCGATCTCGTCGGCGTGCTTGTCGTCGCAGTCGAACACGGCCACCCGCGCTCCGGCCGCGTGCAGCCTCCGCGCGATCGCCGCCCCGATGCCCTGGCCCCCGCCCGTCACAAGCGCAATCTGGTCTTTGAGTTGGAAGAAATCGGCCATCTGCATCACTCTAGCAAGGGTCGGAGGTCGTCGAAAATCAGTCGCCGTCCGAAAAAACCTGGCGATTACGAGAATTTCGGACCATCGAAGCATAGCTTCAGCGTCTTGCCGGGCACAAGACGGGACTCCATGCCGAGTTTGACTTCGTGACCCAAAGCGCCGACAATCCGGGGCGGGATCGTGGGCCCGGCCGAGCGCGGGGCTCGGCCGTCACTCAGGAACGGGGCGTGGTGAATCGATGTCGATTCGAGAATCGCCGATGCTGCTGCTGACGAACGACGACGGTTACGATGCGCCAGGGCTCCTGGCGTTGCGGCGGGCGTGCGACGGCCTGGGCGACTCTCGGGTGATCGCCCCCCTCACGGCCCAGTCGGGCTGCGGCCATCGCGTGACGACTCACGAAACGCTCGAAGTGAGCACGCACGAAAATGGCGTTCTGGCCGTATCGGGCACGCCGGCCGACTGCGTCCGGCTGGCGATCGACCACCTGGCGCCGGACGTCGCGTGGGTGCTCGCGGGCGTCAACGCAGGGGGAAACCTGGGGACCGACGTCTTTCATTCCGGGACCGTCGCCGCGGTGCGCGAAGGAGTCATTCACGGCCTGCCGGGGATCGCCGTCTCGCATTACATCGCCCGCGGCCGGTCGATCGACTGGGAGCGCGCCGCGCGGTGGACGCACGAGGTGCTTCACGACTTGCTCGCGAGGCCTTGGAGGCCCGGGACGTTCTGGAACGTGAACCTGCCCCACCCCGCGCCGGGCGCGGCCGATCCCGATATCGTGTTCTGCCCGCTCGACCCGTCGCCGTTGCCGCTACGGTACGAGGTCGAGCCCGGCCGGGCGCTCTATCGAGGCGACTACCAGCAGCGCCCGCGTCGCGACGACGGCGACGTGGCCGTCTGCTTCGGAGGGGGGATTGCCGTCAGTCTGGTCCGTGTGTTCGACGCCGATCTGGACGGAACCGTCGGCGGATTGAGCGGATAAGCGCATTCGACGACCGCCTCGGGACTGGTCGAAGCTCCCGTGGGCGTGTCATAATCGAATCACTCTGAAGACTCCAGCGGCGCGACACGGAACGTCCCACGTTTCGGGGCGCGCGCCGGGTTGGCGGCTTGATTCATCTCGTCTTCATTCGAGGTCCGGTTCGCTTGGGAGATCGATCGATGAGGCTTTGGTTGCTGGGTGCATTGGGCTTGCTCTCGCTCTCGCTCGCGGGTTGCGATTCTGATCAGATTCAGGTCATTCAGGTCGCGCCTCCGGGCGCCGTCATTCCTCGCAAGCCCCCAGAGGGCGACGACGTCGCCCAGGCGCAGGGTGAAACGGTCACCGCCTCGGCGCGCAACGCCGAGAGGGGCGGCGAGGTGCAGAAGGCGCAACCGACCCCGGTGGGCCAGTCCATCACGCTCGAAGGCGGCTTGAATTACGAGACCGTCAAGGCTGGGACCGGCGAGGAACTCACGCCCGGCCGGGTCGGCGTTATCAATTACGAGGGTACACTCGACGACGGCACGGTCTTCGACACCACGAAAAAGCGGGGGACGCCCGCCGAGTTCACCTTCGGAACCAACAAGCTCATCCCGGGCTGGGAGCGAGCCGTCCCCGGTATGAAGGTCGGCGAGATTCGCAAGCTGACCATTCCCCCGCTTTTGGGCTACAAGGACGAAGACAAAAAGGGAATTCCGCCGAATTCCACCCTCCACTTCGAGATCGAACTTGTCGGCGTGAAGTAATTCACGTGGTCGGCCCTTCGACGGACGAGCCGGGCGCTCCCGGCTCGTCGCGTCACGCCGGTTCCGCGCGAACGTACGCGAATTCAAGCAATCGTTGTGGAAATCGCCCGGACCGTCCCGTTCCAGACGACGTCCGCGGAATCGTTCCGACAATCGGATCGACGCAGATCTTTCCCCGCCGCGAGGCGACTCGCGACCGATGGTGACGTTGAAAGTCTCCCGGCTGATTCCGTATCCCCATCCATGAGGCAGAGAATGGCAAGCGCGTCGACCACGCCCAAGCTCTCGCAAATGAAGTATCGCGTCGTCAATAACCTCGGCGGCGGCGCGGGAAGCACGATTCTCCTGATCAGCGACAAGAACTCCGGGGGCAAACGGTACGCGCTCAAGGTCGTTCGCAAGCAAGAGCCGGAAGACGAAATCTATATCGAGCAGGCCAAGAACGAGTACGAAGCTTCGCAGAAGCTGAATCACCCGACGATCGCCAAGATCTACGACTACCGACTCAAGAAGTCATGGTTCCGGGTCACCGGCGTCGAGTTGCTCATGGAGTACGTCGACGGCAAGGCGCTCGACGAGATCGAGGCCCCGGAGTTGAACCAGCTCATCCTCCTATTCTCGCAAGTCGCTTCGGCTCTCGCCCACATGCACCGGCGCGGCGTCTACCACGGCGACCTCAAGCCGTCGAACATCATGCTGTCCAAGAACGGCCAGGTGAAGCTGATCGACTTCGGCACCGCCTGGGTTCGCGGCCAGGAGAAGAACCGCGTCCAGGGGACACCTCAGTACATCGCGCCCGAGCAGGCCTCGGAACGCGTCGTCAACGAGAAGACCGACGTCTACAACTTCGGCGCGACGATGTACCGGATGTTCACGGGCCGGTTCGCCCAGTCCGACATCCCCAAGCCCGGTTCCGACCGCAAGCTGCCGGCCGTCAACAAGATCAACCCGCGCATCCTCTCGAAGCTCAACAATCTGATCTTGGCTTGCCTCGAACTCAATCCCGAGAAGCGCCCAGCCGGCATGTTCGAGATCCGCGAGACGCTCTCGGCGGTCATCAAGGAGATGGGGCTCGAAGAGGTCGAACTCAAGGGTGCCGACGACGAATAATTCCCGCCCGTCGGCCGCTCGTTAGCGCGAGGTCGGGTCGAACACGGCCCGGTAGTTGAACCGGTCGTTGGGCGCGACGTCGCCGTTGAGCGTGAAGTCCGACCAATCCCCTGTCTGGGCGATGCCGTCCGCCCACTTGAAGTCGAGTGATCGAGGCGCGGTCTTCAGGCCTAACGCCGAGAGCGGAATCGCCAGCTCTCGTCGGTTCCCCACGGTGGCGGCGGCGACCTCGGCCGCTGACCCCCATTCGTAAGCCCCACGCACGTTGCGCTCGAGCACGGCCCGCCCGGCGGTAGCGGGTTTCCGGCCGACGACGAAGTCGTAACCCAGCCATCCAGTTTTGGGATCGCCGTCAACGTCCAGGAACAGAAGCAAACCGGCGTCGTCGGGCGACGTTTTCAGGTCGGTCCGCGTCTGGACCTGGAACGAGACGTGCTCGGCGTCAAGGCTCGCCTTGGCCGTGACGATGTCGTTGCGTCCGGTCGTGTTGGTGTAATGCAGGATCGTCCCCCAGCCGGCGAAATCGCGCTGGACCGGGTCGCCGATCGTGTCGCGAAACTCGGGCGCGACGGGTTTCCAGTCGTCGAACCGGCCGTCGATCTGGATCGGCGCCGACTGCACGACCGGGACCGGCCGCGCGCCCTTGTAACGGCGGACGTTGGCGACGAGCTGGTAGTAATAGGCGTCGCCGTGCCCCCCTTTCATCGGCTCGATGTCGCGGCTGAATTCCTGATTGAACTGGTCGCAGAACGTGACCGGACCCGAGCCAGCGAGCGGGAACTTCGCATCGAAGCGGCCGGCGATCCACTCGTTCCAACCGGTGACGAACACGAGCGCCGGGTCGATCGCGAGCGCCCGCCGCCACTGCTCGTTGAAGTTCTTCCCGGTGTCGTTCCGCCCTTCCGGCCCCGGCTCGCGGCCGTTCTCGAAGCTGCGCCCGTGGGATCGGGGGTTGCTGAGCACACCGAGTTTGCCGTCGACGGCGTTCTGGCCGACGCCGACGGAGACCTGCTCGGGCACGCCTGGTTCGGCGTAAAACGCGTGCTGGGGATGGACCTCCAGCCAGCTCCATTGACGAGGTCCGTTCGGCCCCTGGAAGTAGTCGGGCTGCGGTTTTCGGAAGGTGAAGGTTTGGAGGATCTTCGCCATGGTCTCGTCGTGGCGCTGGACGCGGAGGGTGAAGTCGCCTGCAACGCTCGAGCGGTCGACCTGGGCCTCTCCCGTGGGCAGGCTGTCGCGCTCGCTCTTCCACCACCCGATCCGGCCGCGAGGTTCCGACATCTCCAGCGTGTACGTCCCGGCCGGCGCGGGCTTGTCGAGAGTGAGCGTCAACCAGGCGTTGTCCTCGACATGCTCGGACGCGCGGCCGGCAAGCCGCTCTCCCTGCGCGTCCTTCCGATACAGCGTCAAGATCGCGCCTGAATCCTTCGTCTCCCACGTCGGGGTTGCGATCGACACCGCGTCGAATGGGTGGTCGACGGCGAACGTCTGGCCGAGGGTTCGCCCCGCTTCGAGGGCCAACGGGGTCGTCCGCCGGGTCTGTTCGATGACGTCGTTGGTCAAGAGCGCGGGGTCGGCGAGGATCACCGGCTTGCCTTCCCATTGGAACCACAGCTCGGGGTAGAGCCCCGGCTCGTAGAGCTGTTCCCAGAGTTCGCGGACGACCTTCTTCGGGTCCCAGAACGGGCACAGGAAGGCGATCTTGGGGACCCTTTCGCCGTTGCGGCGAGCCTCGTCGAACACCCGGCAGAGGGCCTTCCAGCTCTGTGGGTAGGTCACCTGGTTGGTGACGTCGAAGACGACCGCGTCGACCCCCGCGTCGGCGAGCATCTGCGCGTGCTTGCGAAGCACGCCGTCGTCGTCGTTCCGGTAATAGCCGAAGATCGATTCGCCCCAGTGGTGAGGATAGTGAATCGGCCCCCACAGTGGGCTATTCGGGTTGGTCATCGCGGTCGGATCTTGAGCCAGGATCTTGGTGATGTCGAACGGCCCGAGTTCGCCTGATCGGCCCAGCCAGAGGAAGTAAAACATGGCGACCGTCTTGTTGGGGCGAGGCGGCCCGACCTCGACGGCGTCCGGCAGCCGTCGGCCGAGCCCGTCCACCGCCGTCCAAGTGTCGGCGAAGAGGTCGCGGACGTCGTCGGCCCCGCGCGTCGACTGACCGAACACGGCGACGCAGAAGACTAGCGCTGCCGCGAGCGGAATCGAGTACTGGTGTTTCATCAAGGCGTTCTCCCTGTCGCGTGGAGGAAAATCGGCGGGCTCGGTCGGGGCGGGCGCGTGGGCGGAAGACTGGCGGAGGGGCGGGTTATATGCAATCGAGCTACGGGCAGACCGGAGCCGGAGATCCTTCTCCCGCAAGGGGAGAAGGTATGATCACGACGGCCTGCTTTCATGGATGTCTGAGACTCAACTGCAAACAGCGCTCGTCATTTATCGATCTCGGGATCGACGACGACCGAGCCGTCGTCAAACCGCATGAGCGATCCCCATCGCCTCGAATTGTGGGCGTAACCCAGTCCGTCGGTCTCGACTTCCTCGACGGAATAGCGGCCGGGAGGCAGGTCGGCGGCCAGCCCTCGGAAGTAGGAGATCGTGTCTCCCTTGGCCATTTCTCGTCCCTGCGCGTCGATGAGCCGGTACACGGTAGACATATGCGAAGTCCCCTGGACGAAACCGGCGGTGGTCGATTCGGCCGATCGCGAGCGAAGCGACGAACCGCATAAGGATTATTGTACTCCGCCGGAGTTCCGCGATCACGTCCCGCCGGCGGCTTCGGCTCAATGACTTGTTTTCAGGTCGACGGTCTTGTCGCCGTCCGGCTTCTCATCGACCGGCGCGGGGATCTTCTTCGGGGCTGCTTCGTCCTGGGCCGTCTTCCAGCCGAGGCGGAACGCGGCGCGGGCGACGTGGGCGGCTTTTTCGAGGTCGGCCTTCTCGAAGTCGTCGGTCGGTCGGTGGTAGTCTTCGTGAATGCCCGAGAAGAAGAAGACGATGGGAATCCCCTTCTTCGCGAAATTGAAGCTGTCGGTCCGGCCGTAGAACGGATCGGTGTCGAAGACGGCCTCCAGCCCCTCGATCTTGCAGGCTTCGCGAGCGGCGGGGATCAGCGAGTTGTAATCGGCGTGCTTCGGCGACGGAGTGACTCCGATCTTCTTGGAGTCGTTGCGACTGACCATGTCGAGATTGATGTCGGCGACGATCACGGCCCCGTCGGGGAGAATCCGATGGTCGGCGTACCACTCGCTGCCGAGCAGTCCCTTCTCCTCGCCCGAGACCCAGAGGAACGCCACGCTCCGCGCCGGGCGGGGCGACAGTCCGAACGCCTCGGCGATCTCCAGCACGGCGCTCGTGCCCGACGCGTTATCGTCCGACCCGTTGAAGATCTCGCCCTTGGCGTTGACGCCCTCATGATCGTAGTGGGCGCTGAAGACGACGACCTCGTTCTTCTTCTTGGGATCGACGCCCGGCATGAAACCGAGAACGTTGCGGTCCTCGCGAGCCTCGCGCTTCACGGCGTGACGGAATCGGACCCGGAGGGCGTTGTGCGGGGCCTTAGGCCGGCTGTCGCCCTCGGTCTGGAGCTTCAGCGAGCTTTCGAGCAGGTCGCGGATCGGGTCGGCCAAGGTGACGACCGGCACGACCGAAGGGGACGGGGCGAGTGAAAGGTTCGGCTCGTCGAACCCCAGATTGCGAGCTGAAAACGGAATCCGCGGCGGAGTCGAATTCCTTCCCGGTGGTTGGATGACCAGCACGCCGAGAGCACCGTGCTTCCGGGCCGCCTCGCGCTTGGCGAACGGATTCGTGAACGGGGCCGTTTCGCCGGGCTTCGCCGGTGCGTCGCCGGGGTTTCCCTCGAAAACCAGGACGAACCGGTCCTCGACGATGAGGCCGGCATAGTCGTCGATCTTCTTCTCGGGGTCGTCTCGCCCGTAACCCACGAAGACGACGTCCGCCTCGATTTCGCCGCCGATCACGCCGTGCGGACGCAGCACGTAATCTTCCCCCAGCTTGCAGGATACGACGCGCTTCGCGCCGCCGAGATCGAGGGTCAGCGTCAGCTCGGACCCTTGGGAGAGCGGCGTGACGACTTCGAGTGGGAACCGCTGGAAATAGGTGCGCCCCTTGGGGCTTTGATCGCCCAGGGGCTGCGCGCCCGCTGCGTAGAGGTGCGCCGCCAGATATTCCCCGGCCAGCCGGATCTCGGGCGAAGCCGTGTCGCGACCCTTCATCAGGTCGGAGGCCAGGAATCGCAGGTGGCCGCCGATCTCTCGGGCCGTTATCGACTCGATCGAGGCCGGCGGCGCATCGAGCTTAGGATCGATCGCGAAGACCTGCGCGACCGTCGACGCGAGGCCGACGAGGAGTACCCACAAGAATAAGCGTCTCATGAACGGTCCCTGATTTTGAGGGCGGTTGGCGAATCGGCTCGGCCGAGCCAGGGGCGTCATCGGCCGGCGACCGACTCCAATTTCGTGAGGATCGACGACGGCACACGCACGACGCTGCCGTGCCGGAAGCCGGGAGGGAAATGGACGCGATCCGACTCGTCCTTCCATTGCGTGAGATCGGTCGAGGTCACCAGCCCGTAGCGGTGTTCGGTGTAGCGGTCGAAGTAGACGTGCCAGACGCCGCCGAACTGGATCGCCGTCGGCCCTTCCGCCCAGTACGCGCCGGTGATCGGCGGCGAAGGAGGGCCGAACGGACCCAGCGGCGAGGCGCCGAACGCAACGCGGAGGTTCTTGGCGGGCGGATTGCGCGTCTCGTCCTTGATGAACAGCACGTACCGATCGCCGTCTCGGGCCATCGTCGCATCGATCGTGTTGAAACCCGGTTCATACAGCAGGCGAGTCGGCGTGAACGTCTCGAAGTCGCGGGTCGTCGTCGCGTAGATCCGATGGTTGTAGTCATCGTCGCCGGCCGCGTCGGTGTCGGGAAACCGCCCCGGGATCGTCGAGGACCAGAACAGCACGAACCGCGCGCCCGCCTCATCGTAAAACACCTCGGGCGCCCAGACGTTGCGGGCTTTGGGCTCGGTCTTCATGACGTCGAGCAATCGCGGCTCGGACCAGTGGATCAGGTCTTTCGAGTGCGCGTAGCCGAGGCCGTGCTTGCTCCAGCCAGTCGTCCAGACGAGCTGAAACGTCGCATCGGGCCCCTGGATCAAGTGAGGGTCGCGCATCAGGCCGTCGCCGATTTTCGATTTCAGGAACGGTTTGTCGTCGTTGATCGGCGTCCAGGAGTATCCGTCCTTGCTCGTGGCGAGGTGGAGGCCGTCCTCGCCGTTGCCTCGAAACGAGGTGAACAGGAGGGCCGAGTCGTCCGACTTCGGGTCGTCGGCAGGGCTCGCGCCGGCGAAGGCGATCATCGCCGCGAGCGCGGCGAGCACGGGGGCGGATTTCATGGCGCGGGAACCTTCGATGCTCTCAGCCGAACATGGTCGTCGCGCGGCTGTTCGGGTATTGTCCTGGCGTCGATCGTCGCGTCATCGAATTGAGCAGGCTCGACCCGCAAAAACAAGTGACGTCGCGGGATTCGAAACGACGCGATCGGCGCCGGGGGCCGGCGCCGATCGCGTGCAAGCGTGGTTTTCTTGGGTTCGAGACGACAGTCCCGCTTCGCAGTCTCAGCGGGCGCCGACGCTGGACGACCTCGACGGCCGCCAGCCGGAGGGTTTGCCGGCGACGGGCTTGCGGACCTCGGTCTGCGGGGCGACGTCCTCGGTGTTGAGGCTGGCCTTCGAATCCCGGTCGTCGTCGTCGCGGTCCCAGTCGGGGGGCGGGAAGTGGTCGTTGTCGGTGGCGGAGTCCATGCCGATGTCGGTCGGCTCGATCGTTTCGATCGACGCCAGCTTCGGCGTCGGAGCGCCGCCTCGCGGATGCCAGGCCAGCCGCCGGTCGCCGGTCGAGCTGGCGGCCTGAACCCGGCTGTTGCGCCCGCTCTGGAGCGGGGCCTTGATGCCAAGGACGATCTCGGGATCGGGGATCGTCACGTCCCCTTCCTTGGTGGCGGCTCGGACGGGTTCCTCGTGATCGGGCGACTGGCCGCGGGCGATCGACATCGGGCCTTTCCCGCCACGGTCGGCCATCAGGGTTGATCCCGAACCGATGGAGGGCGACGCGTACAGCCCGGCGAGCTTGTTGCGGTCGAGGATGCTGTAGATCGAGTTCGGCGTGGCGTAGAGGCCGCGGTCGCCGCGCGGCTCGGCGAAGTTGCAGACTCCGGCGATGTAGCCGTTGTCGGTATAAAGGCCGCCGCCGGAACGCCCCTGTTTCGGAGCCTTCATGCACTCGATCGCTTCGTAGGCCGTATTACCTGAAAGCCCGCGCATCTTGGGATCGACGATCTGCGTCCTCCAGGTCGTGGCGTCGGCCCCCTCGGAACAGCCGACCGACGTCATGCCCATCCGCTGGAGGGGCTCCCAGTGGGGAGGGACGACCCGCGACGCCTTCAGCCGGCGGCCCGGACGGATGCGGATCAGGCCCACGTCGAGTTTGAAGTCGTAGTCGACTGCCTCGCCGGCGAACGTCTCGTTTGTTGAATGCACCTGCTTCTCGCGGCCCTGGGGACGGCCGTCGAACAGGTCGATCGTGATCTTCCGGGGGAACTTGTTCGGGGGCGCCTGCCGCGATCCGTCGAGTTTGAAGATGTGCGCGCAGGTGAGGATCAGCGATTCCTCGGGCGAGCTGTAAATGATCGTGCCCGAGCCGTAACCGATCGAGCCGTTGGCGTGGACCTTGATCCGGACGACGGTCTCCCAGGGCTTGGGATTGACGTGAGGCTTGGGGGCCGGCCGCTCGTTCTCGGGTTTGGCCTGAGGTTCGTCGTCGGCCGGGGCCTTGGCGTCTGCGTCGTCTTCGGTCGGTGCGGCTGCTTCGTCTTCTTCGTCGCCTCGCGACCGAGCGGAGGCTTTGGCCTTGTCTTTGGCCTTGATGTAGAACTGAGCCAGTTGAGAAGCCGGCTGAGCGCCGGAGACGCGGTCGATCTCACGGCCGTCGGCGTCGACGACGACGAAAGTGGGAATGGGGCCGATGCTGTATTTTTCGGCCATTTCGGGTGATCGGTCGACGTCGATCGACTTGATCGGGTAGCCCTTGTCGGCCAGTTTTTGGACGGCCGGGCGCATCTGGCGGCATGGGCCGCACCAGTCGGCGTGGAAATCGAGCAGGACCGGCTGCGAGGTTCCGGCGGCGGCCTGCGTGACGCTGACGAGCACGAGCAGCAATGGAGCGAGTTTCATGCCGCAAGGACTCCTTTCCCTCGGGTTCGGCCGCGAGCCGGATCTGCGATAGCGCAGCCTGAACTCGGAACCAGCTTGATGCCACGCACCTCGACCGAAGCCGAGGAACACGGAAGCGGCTGGGCCTGCCCTCGCGAGGTGGAATGCCGCACCGTCCCGTCGGGTCGGCCCTCAGCCTGGGCTGAAAGCGACCGGCGCGAAGGTTCGACGCCCGGTTGAGTGAGCGTCGCGGCCAAGTGAAGAGGTTGAAATTCGAGGTGGAGTGCGATGTGCCGGGGTTTTCTCCCGGACCTTCCTTGGGCGGCGGGCCTCGCGAAATCGGCCCCGCGACGCGCCCTCTTGGCGTGCCGCGTCCCGCCGGTCGAACCGTCTCCGATGTGCAAAGTCTCGCCTTCCCGACAGTCGGAGGACGAGGCCAATGCGCCGAAGCGGCTGGCCGACAGTCCCGTGACGCCCGCGTCCTCCCTGATACTCGACATCCCCGAGCGTCCTGCTCGGAGCATACGAAAATCGGAGGGGATCGCGTTCACCGCGGTGAGCCCCTTGTACTAGGAGTGGAGAAGGAGTACCAGATCAGTTATCGGCGATTCGCGCGGGCCCCTTGAGGAATCCTCGCAAGTTCGCGCGACAACCCTTCTCACTTCTTTTCAAGGCGTTCTCCGCTCTTTGTTTTGCTTGTTCCGAGGCGACCTCCCAACACCTGTTCCGCCAGGCCCTTGCAACGTTCAATTCGCTCACGGGGCGCGCAAAAAGGGGCGGGCTGACGACCCGAAGATCGTCCCCCGCCCCGCGCTGAATCGGCTCGTTCGTCAGTCGATTTCCTTGATCGAGACGTCCTTGTACCGAACCTCCATGGGCGGTCCCACGTGGACCTGAAGGGCGATAACGCCGTCGTCGGCGAATTCCTTGTCTTCGCGGTCGATTACGCGGGTGCCGTTGATGTCGATCGTCAAATGCTTGCCCTTGCACGATACTACGAAGTCGTTCCAGTCGCCGTTCTTGATGAGCTTGGCGGCCTTATCTTTGTCGTATTGTTCGAGGATGCCCCGGCCGCGCTCCTCGTAGAGCAGCCCCCAGTAGCCGTCGGCGACGTCGGCCTGCGGGCCCGAGACCACGCCGTCGTCGGCCCGCTTGCTGCGGACCTGGATGCCCGAGTTGCCGTTGCGGAGCTTGACCTTCGCCTTGAGCACGAAATCCTTGTACGGCTTGTCGACGACCAGGAATTCGTTCTTCTTGAGATCCCCCTTGGTGCGGCCGACGATCTCGCCGTCCTCGACCGTGAACAGGGCCTTGTCGGCGGGCGTGATCCAGCCGGTGAGGTCCTTGCCGTTGAACAGCGGCTTGAAGTCGGCGTCGTCGGCCGCGGCGGCCGAGGCCGCGATAAGGGCGGACAGCGCGAGCGTGGTGGAAAGCGTTCGGATCATCGATTTCATGGTTGGTTCCTGGCGTGGAGCATTGGACGACGCGACGGGGCCGCCGCGCCGCGGGTCGAAAAAGTCGACCCGGAAGCCGCGTTGATTTTCGGGCCGACGGCCCGGGGGGTCAATGCAGTGCCCGGCCCGACTGGCGGCGGGGTGCGACCACTTGTAGAATCGAGGCCGATCACGTCGGTCCACGGATGCGGAGTCTTTGAGAATGTCATTCGAGGCGGATCTCAGGCGGTACGGCCCCCCGGTGTGCGAGCCCGTCTCGCGCCAGGAGGCGCTCGACTACTGCGCCCGGCTCACGGCGACGCACTACGAGAACTTCAGCGTCGTGACCTGGCTGACCCCTCGCGAACATCGGCCGGCGTTCCAGAGCGTCTACGCCTTTTGCCGATGGTCCGACGACCTGGGCGATGAGATCGGCGACCCCGCCCGTTCGCTCGAACTCCTCGACTGGTGGCGCGACGAACTGCGGGCGATGTACGACGGTCGCGCCAAGCATCCGGTGATGATCGCTTTGAGGGAAACCGTCGAGCAGTACGGCATTCCTCCCGAGCCGTTTCACGCTTTGATCGACGCATTCATTCAAGATCAGACGGTCACGGATTACCAGTCCTACGACCAGCTTCGCGACTATTGCACGCGATCCGCCGACCCGGTCGGCCGCCTCGTTCTGTACATCGCGGGCGCTTTCGACGACGACAACGCCCGCCTTTCCGACGCCACCTGCACCGCGCTTCAGCTCGCGAACTTCTGGCAGGACGTGGCGCGCGACCTGGCCATCGGCCGCGTCTACCTGCCGCGCGAAGACCGCGAACGGTTCGGCTACGGCGACGACGATCTTCGCGCTTTGCGGTTCACCCCCGCGTTCGCCGACCTTTTGAAGTTCGAAATCGAGCGGACTCGCGGTCTGTTTGAGATCGGCCGCGCGCTAATCCCGAGGATTCCGTCCGAGCTGGCCGTCGACATCGACCTATTCTCCCGGGGCGGTCTGGCGATCCTCCGGCGGATCGAGGAGTGCGGTTACGACGTGCTCTCGGCTCGGCCGTCGCTGAGCAAGGCCGCGAAGGTCCGGCTGTTGGGGCGCGCGGCGCTCGGGCTGACCTGGGCGAAGCTGCGAGGAAAACGATCGACGCGACGTTCATCGGCTTCGACCCTCGAACCGGCGGCGTCGCCGCGCTGGGAGAGTCCCCGGTGACGATGGACGAGACGCTTGACGCCAGTTATCGCTTCTGCGGCGAGATCGCCCGGCGCGAGGCCCGCAATTTCTACCACGCCTTCCGGCTCTTGCCCCCCGAGCCGCAGCGCGCGATGTGCGCGCTCTACGCCTTCATGCGCCACGCCGACGACCTGGCCGACGGCGACGAGCCGGCCGCCGAGAAAGAAACGGCCCTCGTCGCCTGGCGGCGCGACCTCGACGATGCGCTCGAAGGTCGCCCGCCCGCCTGGCCGGGGCTCGCGGCCCTGGTCGACACCGTACAGCGGACGTCGATTCCGCCGAGTTTGCTCCACGAGGTGATCGACGGCGTCGAGATGGACGTCGTGCCCCGGCGGTTCGCGAACTTCGACGAGCTGGCCGACTACTGCCACCACGTCGCCTCGGCCGTCGGGCTTTGCTGCATTCATATCTGGGGATTCGATTCCGACGACGGCAGGGCGGAGCGCCTGGCCGAGCGCTGCGGGTTGGCTCTCCAGTTGACGAACATCCTCCGCGACGTAAAAGAGGACGCGAGCCGGGGGCGGATCTATCTCCCCGAAGACGACCTTCGGCGGTTCGACGTCGATCCGCGCGACTTGCTCGCCGACCGGCCGAGCGAACCGTTGCGCCGGCTGCTGACGGAGTACGCCGGCAGAGCTTACGCCTACTACGAGGAGGCCGCGGGCCTTGTCCCGCTGGTCGATCCGGTGGGCCGGCCGGTCCTCTTGACGATCGTCGGAATCTACCAGGCGCTGCTCGACGAGATCGTCCGCCGCGATTACGACGTGTTGAGCGCGCGGGCGTCGGTGCCCGGCTGGCGGAAGCTGGCCATCGCGCTGCGATCGCTGCCCGCGCGTTACGTCGGTCGCAACGCGCCCGCCAAGTCCGATCTCGTCTCCTGAGCCGGCGCTTCGACCGGAGGTCACGTTTCGTTGGATCACAAGCCCCCCCCTCCTCACGTCGTCGTCGTCGGCGGCGGTCTCGGTGGTTTGGCCGCGGCTTCGGCCCTCGTGAACCGGGGACTGCGGATCACGCTGCTGGAGAGTCGGCCACGGCTAGGCGGTCGCGCCAGCTCGTTCAACGACCCCAAGACCGGCGAGATGGTCGACAACTGCCAACACGTCAGCATGGCTTGCTGCACGAACCTCGCCGACTTCTCCCGCCGCGTCGGGATCGCCGACCTGTTCCGGCGTGAGTCGGTGATCACGTTCCTCAGTCCCGAGAACCGGATTTCAAGACTCCGAGCCGGGATCGGACCGGCTCCGTTCCACCTGGCTGAGAGCTTCCTTTCCGCCAATTACCTGACCTGGAATGACAAGCTGCGGGTGGGCTACGGGCTGGCCTGTCTGGCGCGGAACCACGACGTTCGGCCCGGCGAATCGTTCGCCGACTGGCTCTGGCGGCACAAGCAAAGCGTGCGGACGATCAACTTGTTCTGGGCGACCGTCCTCGTTTCGGCGCTCAACGAGCGGCTCGAACAGATGGACGTCGGCCACGCCCGGCGGGTGTTCGTCGACGGCTTCCTGCTCAACCGTTCGGGCTTTCAGATGGAGTTGCCGATTGCGCCTCTGGGCGAGCTTTACGGTGCCCGGCTGGAGACCTGGCTGCGCGAGCGCGAAGTCGAGGTTCGGCTGACGACCGGCGTGCGGAGCATCGACTGCGGCGACGACGCGGCGCTTCAAGGCGTGACGCTTCGCAACGGCGAGCGCATACCAGCGGATTTCGTCGTGCTGGCCGTCTCGTACGACCGCGTCGCCGGCATGCTCGGCGAGACGACCCTGGCCGGGATGCCCGCGCTCGCCGGCTTGAACCGGCTTGAATCGTCGCCGATCACCGGGGTTCATCTCTGGTTCGACCGCCCGGTCTGCCCGTTCGACCACGTCGTCACTCCCGGGCGCTTCATTCAGTGGGTCTTCAATCACACGGCGATCCAGGGGCGGACCGCGACGACGTCGACCTCGGAAGACCCGGACGGCGGGCAATATCTGCAAATCGTCATCAGCGCCGCGTACGACCTGCTGGCGATGGACAAGACGGAGATCCGCGACGCCGTGCTGGCCGACCTGGTCGAGATGTGGCCGGCGGCACGCGACGCGAGTCTGGTTCGATGGTGGGTTGTGACCGAGCACGGCGCGACGTTCGCGGTTCGGCCGGGGGTCGACGCCTTTCGCCCCCCGCAACGGACGCCGATCGACGGCCTGTTCCTGGCCGGCGACTGGACCGACACCGGCTGGCCGGCGACCATGGAAGGCGCCGTGCGCAGCGGCTATCTGGCGGCGCAGGGAATTCTCGACGACCTCGACCGCCCTGCCCGCCTGATCCGTCCCGGCCTCAAATCGGGCGTTCTGGCGAAGTGGCTGCTGGGACGATCGAGCCGTCCGTCGGTGCCGCCCGACCCGTCGCGATTCGTCCCCCAGCTCGACGCGCTCAACCCGGCCGACGTTGCGACCTGACCTCGCACGCCGGGGAGAGGTTCACTCGCCGGACGCCGTATCGTCGTCGACGAACTCCCGACCGTCCAGCAGCGCCCTGAGCCGCGTGGTCGCGGCGCGGGGACGCGAAGCCCGGACGACCGCAGCGCTGACGGCGATCCGCGACGCCCCTGCCTCGACGACGCGCTCGACATTCTCCTCGGTGATTCCGCCGATCGCGAACCAAGGCAGCCGGGTCATCTCGGCGACAGTTCGCGCGAATGCCAGGCCGGCCAGTTCAGGCTCGGAGAACTCCTTGGTCGCGCTGGGGAAGATCGGCCCGACTCCCAGATACCCCGCGCCGGCGAGGACGGCGGCGTCGACCTGGGCGCGCTCGTGGGTCGAGACGCCGATGAGCAGATGGGGGCCGGTGATCCGCCGGGCGTCGCGGACCGTCACGTCATCCTGCCCGAGATGCACGCCGTCGGCGCCGGCCAGGCGGGCCAGGTCGGGCCGATCGTTGACGATGAACCGCGCCTTGGCCTGGGCGGTGAGGATGCGGACCTCGCGGGCGCGGGTCAGCAGCTCGCGGTCGGGCAAGTTCTTCTCGCGAAGTTGGATCACGTCGGCGCCGCCGGCCAGGGCCTCGCCCACGATCCACGTCAGGTCGCCGAGCGTCGGCAGGCCGCCGACCAGGACCATCAGCCGGGCGTCGCCCAGGGCGCGATAAGACTGAACCGCCGTCAGGACGAGCTTTTCGAGCGTGTAGACGTCATAGCGAAGGACCTCGAACCGTCCGGCGAGCCAGACGTTAACGAGCTTGCCGTACTCTTCGAGCGACCGCAGCGCCTCGGCCGTCCGCTTGAAATTGGCGACGAGCACCGCGCGGGGGTTCTCGCGGATCTGCTCGGAGTGGGTCATGATGTGGGCGCCGACGTCGTCCGGCGTGTCGCGCGAGCCGATGAGCAGGTCGGGATCGAACCCACGCAGGGTCTCGGCCAGTCGGTGCCGCGTCTCCTTGAGACGGCGCGTGAGACCGGGATCGTCGAGCGCGAACCGCGCGAAGTCTTCGACGACCCGCAACCCTTCGCGGGCGCGGTTGGCCGAGGCGTCGAGGATGCGTCCGATATCGACCGAGCGGGCCGAGTCGGAGAGGTCGAGCGGCGCGACGTCTTCAAGCGGCAGCACCGGGTCGGCCGCCACGAGGGCCGGGCGCGACAGGTATTCCCGCAGCCGTTCGAGGTCGAGTCCGGCCGATCGCACGGGTTCGAGGGCGGCCGCCGCCTCGGTGGTCAGGCCGGCCAGCAGATGCTCGGTTCCGACCATGCCCGAGCGCTCGGCGGCCCGGGCCTGAACCATCGCCTCGCCGACGACCGCCCGGAGGGTCCGCGAATGAGGCACCGGGGGCCGGTCGGCGGCGACGAGGTCGTAGCCGCGCTCGTTTTCGCCCGGAGCGGCGGGAAGCGAGGCTTCGACGGGGGGCGCCCCGAGCGCCTGGCGGACGTCGTCGGGGGTTGATCCGAACTCGACCACAAGCTCGGCGGCCCGGCACTCCGGCTCGTCGACCAGGGCGACCAGGAGGTCTCTGGGCTCGACAGCCGCCGCGTCCCGCTGTCGCGCCCGGACCTCGGCTCGATCCATGGCTCGCTGAGCGCCTGGTGTGAACATCTCGTTCATCAAAACTCGCCTCTCGCCTCGTCTGGCATTGAGCTGTCGACGTCGACCGGCCGGAACCGTCACGATTCGCGGCCGAGGTTCCCGTGTATTCCCGGATGATCGCATGGGCCGACCCGGTCCGCGACCACCGAAAGAATTAAACTCTTGATCGACTTCACTTGAAATTCCTGTCAAGCCGTCCCAAGATAATTTGAGATGATTGCACAGCCGCGGTCACAAGCTGTAAAGCCGAAGTACCCTGGCTTTTCCGATCCCCGACTTCGTGTTGGTCCGCCCCCACCCCCCGACTAGCCCCAGAGGACTCCCACCGTGCTCGGCCGCATACTGACCGTTAGCTCTCTCGCCCTGGCTGCCGGCGTCGTTTTGGCCAGCCATGCGACGACCGCGTCCGCGGGCTCCGCCGACAAGAAGCCTTCGTCCGTGCTCGATTTCCACGTCAAGGACATCGACGGCAAGGACGTGGCCCTGTCGAAGTATCAAGGCAAGGTCGTCCTGATCGTCAACACCGCCAGCCAGTGCGGCCTGACCCCGCAGTACAAGGGCCTCGAAGAGACCTATAAGAAGTACAAGGCTCAAGGGCTTGAGATCCTCGCTTTCCCCGCCAACGAGTTCGGCACGCAAGAGCCGGGCAGCGACGCCGAGATCAAGGAATTCTGCAGCACGAAGTACAATGTGTCGTTCCCGCTGTTCTCGAAGATCGTCGTCAAGGGCAAGGGCATCCATCCGCTCTACGAGTACCTGACCAGCGAGTCGACCAATCCGGGCCACGGCGGCGAGATCGACTGGAATTTCGCCAAGTTTCTGGTGAATCGCAAGGGCGAGGTCATCGCCAGATTCCACCCCAAGATCACTCCCGAATCGCCCGAATTCCGCGCCGCGGTCGAAAAGGCCGTGACCGAGAAATAAGTCGACGCGCCGCACGTCGGGACGTCGAACGAATCGGAGTGCTTCCTTCCTCAGGCTCATGGGCCGAGGGGGGCGCACTCCGTTTCGCCTTCGAAGCCGGCGCGATTCACGTTCAGATTTCTTCCGGGCTTGCTTGCCGCATTGAAACCCAACCTCCGTTTCGAGAGTACCAGACTCGACGACCGCGAGGCGACCTGCGCGACGGCGCTTGGTTCGGCCCGCTTCCTCTTCAACGTGGAACTTCATGGATCTCGCCCCACCCCGTGAATCGACCGGCGGACGGAGCACGGCCGAGCTGCGATTCGGCGCGATCCTCTGCGTCTGGATGGTTTTGATCCTGGCGTTGAACGGGGCTCGATGGATTGCGGGCTTCCGTCCCGTCCTGCTCGCCGTCGCCGTCGAGCGCGGGGTCCAGAGGATCGAGGCCGACGGCAAGGGCGAGACGGGCGACGACCTCGTACGCAAGGCGATCCGGACGCAGCGGGATTCGCTGCCGTTCTGGACGGTCGTGTTCGTGTTCGGCGACTTCGTGATCGAACCGTTCGCGCTGGTCTTGAGGGCGGTATGCGTGGCGATCGGATTCACGGCGATCGCCGCGATGACTGGCCGGCCCCTCCAGTTCGAGCGGGCGCTGTCGGACAGCGCCTGGATTCAGGGCTTCTGGGTTCTCGGCCTGGCGGTCCGAGTGGGGCTTCTGGTAGTGCTGAGACGCGGCGAGGACGATCTGGACACCTCGCTGGGCCTGCTTCTGCCGCCGGGAACGTATCCCGCGGCGACCTGGCTGATGCTCCGGGAATGCGACGTCTTCGCGCTGCTGGGTTGGGTGAGCCTTGCCACATCGGGCTGGCGGCGCGGCGACGCGAACCTCGCGGCGGCGGTCGTCCTGTGTTCGGGGCTGGGTTTTTTCGAGATGAGTCTGAGGACGGCCGTCGGACTTGTTCTCGGATCGGCGATGCGACTCTCGCTCATCGCGAGTTGACGGAAGGCGGGACGCGACCATGATGCGCGGCGTTCTGGTGAGCTTCGGAGTCGTCGCCCTCGTTGCGGCGGTCGTGGGCGTGAACCTGTCGCGCGAGCCGGGGCGGATCGACCTCGACTGGCGATTGATCCAGGAGCCCGCGCGGAAGATCCTGGCTGAGCCCCTGTCGCATGGGGCGATCGTCCAGACGATCACCGCGCCCGGCAAGATCGAGTCGGTCGAGGAGGCCGAGATCGCCAGCCAGATCATCGGCCGGGTGACCGCCGTCGGCTTTAAGGAGGGCGACGCGGTCAAGAAAGGCGACGTCCTCGTCCAGATCGACCCGACCGACGCTCAGGCTCGCCTCGATTCGACGCGGGCGCGGATCTCGCGCTTGAAGTCGGCGATCGACCAGGCCGATTCGGATCTCAAGAAGGCCCGACGCGACGCTGGACTATCGACCAAGCTGGCCGACCGAGGCTTCTCCACTCCGACCGAACTTGCCGATTCGTACACATCGCTGGCCAAGGCTGAGGCCGCATTGGAGATGTGCCGCAACGAGTTGAACGAGTCAGAGGCCATGCGGCGGTCGAGCGAGGAAGACGTGAAGCGGACGACGATCCGGGCGCCGATCGACGGCGTCGTCTCGGGCCTGAACGTCGACGTCGGCGAGATCGTGATCGCCGGCACGACCAACCTGCCCGGCTCGGTCTTGATGAAGGTCTGCGACATGAACCGGATGCGGGTCCGGGCCGACATCGACGAGACCGACGTCCTCCTCGTCCGATCGAGTCAACCCGCCCGGATCTTCCCACAGGCCGACCAGTTGCACCCAGTTGCGGGCCGGATCGACCGCGTGGCGCCGCAGGGCAAGATCAAGAAGGACGACGTGGTCAGCTTCGAGACGTTGGTCGACCTCGCGCCGACGTCCAACGGCGACGGCCAGCCCCCCGTTTCAACGCTTCGGCCGGGGATGAGCGTGACAGTGGAAGTCGAAGTCCGCCGCGCCGACGAGGCGCTTTCGGCGCCCGCCCAGGCCGTGGTGCATCGCCGTCGCAAGGATCTCCCCGACACCCCGTTGATCCGAGAATGGGCCGAGCGCGCCGTCCGGGCGCCAGGCGAGAAGGCCCGCGATTCCGAGGTTCGCTACCTCAAGGTGATGTTCGTGGTCGACGGCGATGTTGCGCGGGCGAGGCCGATTGACGTTGGTTTGAGCGACGAGCGCCGGGTCGAGGTGCGATCGGGGGTCGAGGCCGACGAGCGGGTGATCGTCGGGCCGTTCCACGCACTGGACGAGTTGAAAGACGGCGACCCGGTCGTCCCCGTCGCCACCGCGGCCGAACTCGACCAGCCGAAGTAATGAAGGACCGCTCATGACGTCTCAGGCGATCTCGAACGAACCTGGCGAGACGCGCACGGCGGACGCACCCGCGCCGGTGATCCTGCTTGAGGGGATCACCAAGGTCTACCCGATGGGTGAGGAGACGGTCCATGCGCTGCGCGGGGTTGATCTGACGATCCGATCGAACGAGCTGGCGGCGATCATGGGGCCTTCGGGATCGGGCAAGTCGACGCTGATGAACATCATCGGCTGCCTCGACGTCCCCACGGATGGCCGCTACTGCCTCGACGGCCGCGACGTCGCGCGGCTGTCGCAATCGGAGCTGGCCCAGGTTCGTGGGCGACGGATCGGCTTCGTGTTCCAGACGTTCGAGTTGCTGGCGCGGCAGTCGGCTCTGCGGAACGTTGAATTGCCGCTTATCTACTCGGGTACGTCGGCTTCGGAGCGTCGCCGACGGGCGACCGAGGCGCTGTCCCGAGTGGGACTCGCCGATCGGATGGGCCATCGACCCAACCAGATGTCGGGCGGCCAGCGACAGCGGGTGGCCATCGCTCGGGCGCTCGTCCAGCGCCCGGCGCTGCTTCTGGCCGATGAGCCGACCGGCAACCTCGACACCCAGACCGGCGACGAGATACTCGAACTGTTCGCCGACCTCCATCGCGAGGGCCAGACGATCGTGATCGTCACCCACGAGCCCGACATCGCCGCGCGCTGCCGCCGCGTCGTCCGCATCCGCGACGGCCGCGTCGAATCCGACGAGGAGCACGAATCATGACCCCTCGCACGTTCGATGGACGCCCCCACGGTCTTCTGGGACAATCAAGGACGACCACAAGTCCTGGGAGACCTCGCCATGGCAACCGCTGAACAGACTCTTCTCAACGCCGAGGAATTCGGCCTGCGCCCCGACATCGGACGGCCCGAGGAACTTGTGAGAGGGAAAATCGTCATGTCGCCGCCTCCGAATCGAAGGCATGGGTATACGTGCGCAGAGATAGTGTTCCATCTCAGGCGATTCCTCGAGGATCAGAAACTCGGCCGAGTGTACAGCAACGATTCAGCGATCGTCACCGAGCGCAATCCCGACACTGTGCGAGGTGCCGATGTGGCGTATTACAGCTACGAGAGGCTTCCCGAAAGCTCGCGATCGACCGGGTACGGGCCGGAGATTCCCGAGCTTGTTTTCGAGGTGAAGTCGCCGAGCGATCGCTGGTCGGACGTCTTGAAGAAAATCGCCGAGTACCTGAACGCGGGTGTTCTATTCGTCACCGTGCTCGACCTCGACGACGAGATCGCCGTCGTGCACGGCGCCGAGAGCGCGCCTCGGACCTTGGGGCGAAACGACGAGTTGACGTATCCAGAGATTCTTCCGGGATTCTCCGTCGTGGTTGGTCGGCTGTTCGAGTGACGCAAGCTCCAGGAATTCAGGGGACGACTTCGCCGTGAGGATCGCACTGGCCAACGTCTGGAACGCCTTCGAGCAGTTGTGGGCGCATCGGTTTCGGTCGCTGCTCACGGTGCTGGGGATCGTGATCGCGGTGACGTCGACGATCACGGTCGTCGGAGTCGTCCAGGGGTTCACGCGGTATGTCGCCGAGTTCTTGCAGGGGCTGGGGACGAACGCCATGTGGGTCTGGCCCGAACGGCCCGGGGGGGAGGCGGGGAAGCGGCTGGGGCGGATCGTGCTCGACGAGCGCGATATCGCGGCGATCGAGGACGGCTGCCCCGCGTTGCGGCGGATCTCGCCGCTGGTGAAGCCCCCCGACGCCTTGCTGCAATACGGACGCGACGAACTTCGTGTGCCGGTCGAGGGGGCGTCGGCCCCGTACCACGCGATCCGCAATTTCCACGTCGCGATCGGCCGTCCCTTCTCGATCGTCGACGTCGAGGAGCGACATCACGTCTGCATTCTGGGTCGCGAGGTCCTTCGTAAGCTCAACCTCGATGAAGGCGTCGTGGGCCAGACGATCTTGCTCGCGGGCCGGCGGTTTCAGGTGATCGGCGTTCTCGAAGAGAAAGGGAGTTTCTTCGGCAACAGCCAGGACAACCTGGTTTTGATCCCGTACACCATGGCTCTCAAGATGTACCCCGCGCTCCAGCGCAAGATCGCCATGACGGCCCAGGCGACGTCGGAACTGGCGGTTCCCGAGGCCCGGGCGCAGATCGTCAACTTGCTACGCCGCCGTCATCGGCTCGACGCCTATCAGCCCAACGATTTCAACATCGTGACCCAGGACGAGATCCTCGAAGCTTTCAACAGCCTCAGCCTCGTGGCGACGGCGGTGCTGGCGGGGATCGTCGGGGTCTCGCTGCTCGTCGGCGGCATCGGGATCATGAACGTCATGCTGGTCAGCGTGACCGAGCGGACTCGCGAGATCGGCCTGCGTAAGGCCGTTGGCGCGCGCCGACGCGACATCCTGTTGCAATTCTTGATCGAGGCCGTATTCCTTAGCTTGCTGGGTGGTGCGCTGGGGATCGGCCTGGGCTACGCGATGAGCGCCCTGGCGAGCCTTCATCCCCAGATGGTCAACGTCGTCATCCCGTGGTGGGCGGTGGCGCTGGGCTTTGGAATCTCGACGGGAACCGGCGTCGTCTTCGGCCTCGTGCCGGCGATCAAGGCCGCGCTGCTCAACCCGATCGACGCACTACGGCACGAGTAACGATCGGCCGCCGTCGAGGCTGATCAAGGCCGAGGCGAGCCAGCGGGCGGTGCTTCGAGGGCGGGGGCGTCGTCTTCGGCGTCGTGGTCGAGGCTCGGCTTGTCGTACAGCCGCAGGTAGCGGTAGTAGACTTCGAGCGAGAGCGCGGCGAGCGTGGTACAATAAATCCGCCCTCCGCGCTCGCCATAGACGCTGGCGTCGGGGTCCCAGCTTCCCGCCTGATGCCCCGACTTGCGCTGAAGTCCGACCAGGCGGTTGCGGACCCGGTCGTTCCACTGCTTCCAGGGTTGGCCGCCGTGCTGGTACATCGCGAGCGTGGCGTAATACCAGTAATAGACGTTCGTGTCGCCCTTGTCCGATTCGTGCTTGAGCAAGTAGGCGGCGGCCTCGGCGCTGCTGGGGCCTGGGCCGCCGAGTCCGAGGAACTGGCGGCAGGCCCAGGCCTCGGCGGTCATCGTCGGCGTGACGTCGTCCCAGGGTTGGTAGCGCCCCAGCCCCTTGGCGTCGCCGCTCGCGACCTTGTCGAGCCAGAGCGCGGCGCCCTTTTCGAGCGACGCCTGATTCGCGATCGGGATGCCGATCTCCTTGGCCGACTTAAGCGCCATCACGACCCAGCCCAGGATACTCGTGTCGCCGACGCCCGCGCCGGGCGCATATCGCCATGCCAGGCCGTCGCGGGCGCGCGACCGTGCGAGGAAGCCGATCGCGCGCTCGGCTCCCGAGAGCAGCTTGTCGTCGAGCGACAGCGCGTACGCTTCGCAGAGAGCCAGGGTGGCCATCGCATGGCAATACATGCCGACGGTCCGGCTCGCGCCTCGGAGGTCGCCGTCGGGCTTCTGCTGGCTCAGCAAGAAGTCGAGGCCCTTGGAGACCGTCGTCGCGTACTTGCCGTCCTTGTGGGTGTAGCCCGCGCCGAGGTAGGTCAGGAGGGCGAGGCCGGTCAGCCCGGTGTCGGCTTCCCAGTATGCGCACTCACCGAAACAGGTCTGACCAGCCGGGCAGTGAACTGTGAAATCGTCGTCGCCCTCGACGACCACGCCGTCGTCGTAGCGAGCCGTGCCGCCGTCCCACCGGCCGTCCGCGTCTTGATGGCGGGCCAGCCAGTCGAGCGCGCGCTCCACGGCCTGCTCGCTGGCGTTGCTTGCTCCGCTGCGTTCGGCTCGCGCCGAGCGGTCGGCGTCGAGCCGCGAGCGGTAGATCTTGGGAACCTCGGTGATCGTCGGCCGTCCCGTCGCGCCGAGGAGGTCGGCCAGCACGGGCGTCGACCGATCCGGTGGGGCCGGTCGGAGAGTCGTCATCGCCAGGGGGACCGGCCTGGCGCTCTCTTTCGCGTTCTCCGACGGCCTCGGGGTCGCCGGTCGGGCGTGAGGCGACGGCGGACGGAGGCGCGAGTCGGGAAGGAGCGATGCAGCGACGCGGGGCGTGGTCGAGGCGTCGTCCTTGCTGCGCGGCGGCGGGGGGACGTCCGGGGCTTTCAGCGTTTCGTCGCCCGAGACGTTGAGCGCGGAAGCCGGCGCGGCGGCCGACAGAGGCGGACTGGTCGCCGATCGCGTTTCCGGCTCCGCGGAGGTCGGGGGGAGCGGCGCGTCGGGGGTGGCTTCATCGATCGCCAGCGGCGGCTGCGGCTGCGACTCGGGGAGCGGCGCGCGGACGGTCGACGCTTCCTGATCGGGCCGGCTCGTGGGCAGCCGTTGCATTGCCAGGACGACCGGTTCCTCAAGCCGATCGACCGGACCGACGACCGCCGGACGGGACGCATCGCCCACGCTGGCGGTCGACTCCGCGCCGCCCGATCGGGTCGATGCGTCCGACGGCGACGGCGAGACCTTGATTCGTCGGATGTGCGGCTCGGACTCGGCGTCGATCGGCGTCGGGTGGAGCGCCTTCATCACGGCCGGCATGCTGGTTCCGCCGACCAGAAGTCCCGCGTGCGCGGCGATCGACAGCGCTAGACACTTGCGGAGCGCCTTGCGCGATCCCCAACTCACCCAGACCAGGATCGCCAGCAGCAGCGAGACCAGGCCCAGGAAGGCCCAGGCCCCCAGGTCGGCTCTCAGCAGCAGCAGGAACGATTCCAGATCTAGACCGTCGGTCATCGGCTCACGCCCAGGTTCGAGGATCGCCGTGCGTTACGGGACGACGGATCGTGTTCAGCATAGTCGAAACGCCTGATTCTCGCACCAGGCCGCGCTCGCTCGGTCGTCATGACCCGGAGTTTGGAACGCGCCGCGACTCCGACGGGCCGGCGCCGATCCGGACGTGAGGCGTCGAGGGGAAGGTCGGGGCCGATACGGGAGTTGTCATTGCAACGGCGTCGACGGTCTCGGCGCCCAATCGGTCGAGGGCGCCGCCCAGCCGCTCGATCCGCACCATCATGAGGTCATAGGCGACCAGGGCCGCGGTCGCGATGCCCACGCCCAGGATCGACGGCCGTAGCGCCTCGGCCAGGGCCGGCCACGAGAGCGGCGACGCACCGGCTTCCGTCATGATCCGGTCGAAGGTCAGCAGGGTGCCCAGCAAGCCCAGCAGCGGTGCCAGGATTGTGATTCGTCGCAAGGTTCCGACGTTGCTCCGCAACCGCTCCGACTCCCAACGGTGGGCCAGGGCGACGGCGCGTTCCAACTCGATCGCCGGTCGTCCCCAGCGGCGCACCGCGGCCAGAGCGACGCGGGCGGCCGGGCTCGGGTTCATCTCGCAATAGTCGAGCGCCTTGCCGCCGTCGAGCTTGCCCTCGTGCAGGCGGTCGAGGAACCGGGCGGTGAAGTCGTTGGGGACGACCGATCGCCTCCGCAATCGAAACGATCGTTCGGCCACGACGCACAGACCCAGCGGGATGCACGCGGCAAGCCCTCCCCAGGCGATCCGCTCGCCGGCCGGAGTCTGCTCGTACCAGATCAAGACTTCGCTGACGACGCGGGCGATGCGCCGCTGGATGACGATCGACTTTCCGTCCTCGGCCGCGTCTTCCGCGCGGGCCGTCGGCGCGAAGGCCAAGAGCCCGATACAGAGCAAACCCGACGTCAAGGTCCGACAAGTCCATGGGCCTGTCCGCTGCTTGGGCTTCATCGACGGGTTCCTTCCCAATTTGTGGCGATGGACGTCTACTGCATCGACATGCGCGATCATGATCGGCTCGACTTGATCACTTCGCTTCGCCATCGCTCGGCTCTTTCACTTTATGCTGATCGAGGACCGCCGCGCGGCGCTTCCGAGCTTCGTTCTTAGCCTCGACGGTGGACGGGTCGTCGGGGAATCGATTGAGTAAATAATTATACGTCTCGACGGCGTCGCTCCACTGGCTGAGACGCTCGTCGACCTTGCCGGCTTCGAGCAGCGCCGCGGCCTGCCAGCGCGGAGCGTTGAAGAGGCTGTCGACCCTGAGGTACTCCAACTTGGCTTCGCGAAGGCGGTCCTCGTGAAAGTACGTCTCGCCCCGCATGAGCTGGGCTTGCGCGGCGAGTTCGCTCCCCGGGTGCGATTCGATCACCGCCTGGAAGGCGGCGCGGGCGTCGTCGGGCCGGGCCAGGCCCAGGAGAGCCCGACCGCGTGCGAATTCGACGACGTCGCGCGCGGAGTCGGTTTTCTCGGCCTTCAGGGCGTCGGCCTCGGCGAGCGCGTCCTTCCAGCGTTTCAGGCCGAGGAGGCTCTGAAGCCGACGCTCGCGCACGACGCTCGCGAAATTCGGCGGATCGTCGGGGCTCGGCGGTCCGGCCGTCAGGGCGGAGAGATCCGACTCGGCGGCGTCGAACCTATCTTGCCGCAGCGCCGCCTCGGCGCGGAGCAAGCGGGCTTCGCGGAGATGCCGGTCGTTGGCGAATTCGGCGATCAGCCGATCGAGAGTCGACGACGCGGCCGGCCAGTCGCTCAGTTCGATCTGAGTTCGTCCCAGCCGGTAGAGGACGGCGGGAAGCAGTCGGTCGGGCGTCTTCGGAGCGTCGGGCTTGTCGGGTTTCACGAGCGGAACAAGCAGCCGCGCCACCTCGGCGAAATCCTTCTTCTGGTTGGCCGATTCGGCCAGGTTGAAGCGGGCGTCCGCGGCGTATTCGCTGTTGGGAAAGGTCTTGAGCAACTCGCCGAACGCGTCGTCGGCCTCGGCCGTCTTCCCGGCGTCGGCGAGGGCCCAGGCCCGCTCGGCGAGCAGCGCGTCGATCGGCTGGCCGATCGTTGTGAGCCGCTTGCGGGCGGCTTCGTCGGCGACGAGTTTTCCGATCAGCTCGGCCGCGGCCTCCGGACGTTTCGACTCGGCGAGCAGCCGCGCCCGGGCCAGGCCGGCGTGAAGGACCGAGTCGTCCGCCGCGAAGCGAGTCTCGAGCTGTTCATAGGCGGCGATCGCCTCATCGATCTTGCCGGCGGCTTCGAGCGATCGGGCGCGTTCGAGCGTCAGGCCGGCCGCCTGGGGCCCGTCCTTGGTGCGGGCGATGATCGTGTCGAAGATTGCCGCGGCGGCGCCGGCGTCTCCCTTCTTCGACAGCGCCCGCGCCAGCCCCAGCTCGGCGCGTTCGCGAACAGCCTGGGGGACTTCCACCTTGGCGGCGGGATTGGGGCCGACAAGGATCTGGAACTGCTCGATCGCCTTTGGGAGATCGCCGGCCGCGAAGGCCGATTCCGCCAGCCGCAGCCGCGCGGGGGGAAGCGCCGGGCTTTCGGGGAATCGCTCGGCCAGCACGCCGAGCGACTTCGCCGCGTCGTCGCGCTTGCCCAGCCCGAGATACGCGGCGGTTTGATGGGCCAGAGCGTGGTCGGCCACCTGTCCCTTGGGCGAGGAATTCAGGTAGCGTTCGAACTCCGCGAGCGCCTCGGCGTATCGCCCGGCTTCCAGGTGACTCTGACCGAGTAAGAAACCGGCCTCGGCGGAGGTCGTCAACGACGCCAGGATCGCGTCGGCCCGAGCCCCCTGGCCCGTTGCTCGATAAGCCAACGCCAACTCGTACCGGATCGCGGCGGCCAGATCGGGAGCGAGCACGGCGGACGGCTTGGCTTCCGGGCCGACCAGCGGTTCAAGGAGCCCGACGGCCGCCTCGGGCTGACGGCCGCTCATCGCCGCGCGAGCCTGGATCAGCACGACGTCCGGGCCAAGCTTGGACTTCGGGAACTTCTCCGGAAAGGCGGCGGCGAGCTTGCCGGCCTCGGCGTGGTCGCCGGCGTCGAGGGCGAGCCGGGCGGCTTCGAGCCACGCGTCGTCGGCCCAGGGATCAGCCGGGGCGACCTCCGCGACCTTGAGGAACCGCGCCTTCGCTTCGTCCGGACGCTTGAGCGCGCGGAGGGCTTCGGCCGATCGGTACAGCAGGGCCGGTTCGAGAGGCGATTTCGCCGCGCGAGCGAGGGTCGCGTCGAGCGTCTTCAGCGCCTCGTCGGCGTGGCCCTGACGCAGCTCGATGCTGGCCAAGGCGAGCGAGGCGTCGGCGGCGAGCGCTTGCGACGGGTCGGCCGCCAGCGGCTGGAGCAGACGCAGGGCCTCGTCGTGGCGATCGAGTCGCAAGAGCGCCTCGCCGCGGCGAAGCTGAGCCTCCGACTGGAACGAACTCGGCGGGACGAGGCCGGCGAGCTTGTCGAACGTCTTCTCGGCGTCGGCGAATCGGGCGGCGTTGACCTCGATCTTGCCGATCTGGAGCAACGACTTGTCGACCCAATCCGAGGCCCCTCGACGCACGACCTCGCGCAGAACGTCGATCGCCGGCTGGGTCTCGCCCAGGCTCGCGAGCGAGCGCCCGAGACCATAGCGGGCGCGGTCGGCCAGGCGGGCGTCGGGCGCCATCGCCAGCGATTTCTCGTAGGCTTCGCGGGCGGCCTTGGGATCGTCGAGCGACGATCGGACGTCGCCCAGATAGGTCCAGGCGGTCTCAAGATTGGGATGCGGAGCGGGATCGGCCGTGAATCGTTCGAGCGCCTCGCGGGCCGAGGGGAGATCGCCCAGCATGTAAGAGAGCTCGCCAAGTCGATACCAGGCGGTTCGCGCCCTCGCATGCTTCGGGGCGAGCCGCAGGAACTCCTGAAAGGCCGACCGCGCCTCCTTGTAGCGTCCTTGAAGCAGCCGCGCGCTGGCCAGGCCGAACCGCGCGTCGTCGGCGTCGACGACTGCTGGATCGGTCTCCAGGAACCGCTGATACTCCTCGGCGGCGAGATCGAACTTCCGTTGTCGGAAGAGCCCGTGAGCGAACCGGAGCGAATCCGGGATCACCCGAGGGGCGGGCGTGGAGTCGTCCGACCCCTTTTGACCGAGAGTCGAGCCGGGCATCGCAACCAGAAAAAGCAGCAAGCCGACGGCGCAGGCCAGCGCGCAGCGCGAACCGGCTCGCGCGGTCCGATCCCGGTGTCTCGCCGAGATGATGGAGATCAATCGACCTGCCCCTCCCTGAGATCCCGCGCGACGCTCGCTGAAACCACCATCCTATGGCTCTCGAGCTTGGCACGGCCTGGAATCGATAAAGTCGGTCTGGCTTCGCAGCCCTGCCCGGCCGTCGGCGTCCCTCCTGAAACCGCGCGGGTTTCGGGTGCGACTTTCCGACCTGAACTCTAGATCCTACGATTCGAGCATAGTCGATCAGTCGCTCAGACCCAAACCGCTTCTTTTGAGGAATCGGCTTCGCGAGTCGCGGAAATGATTACGGCTCGACCAAGTTGATGAACCCCCCCGCCTGATGCGAGTTCGAGTCCTATACTCAGACAATCCTTCGCCTTGTTTGATGCAGTCAGCCGAAGCGTTACAGATCCTACAGATCGGCGATAGGCGCCAATTTTGCCAATCATGTAGGCCTGAAGCCTGGACAAGGCGAAAGACTCGATTTAATCTACTAAAAATTCGCAAAGCTCCCAGAACTCGCAGACCGTGATCTCGTATACTAGGTGAGTCCTAGACGGGATCACGTGCCCGGGACGTCCCCAGGCATCTGTTTTTTTGATGATCCGGCTACCGTGGAGAATGCACCTATGCTGCGCACTCGGTTGTTCAGCGCTGCGACCGTGGCCGCCCTGGCTACGTCCGCATACGCTCAAGTTCCCTCCAAGCAGGTTCCGACCGCCGTCGCTCCGGCACCCCAGGGTGTCGTGTACGCTCCGGCCAAGACCTTGCCGGCCGCTCAGGCTCCGGCCCCGATGAAGACGCTGCCGGCCGCTCAGGCTCCGGTTCCGGTCAAAACGCTGCCTGCCGCTCAGGCGGCTCCGGCCTACGCTCCGGCGAAGATGCTGCCGGCCGCTCAGGCTCCGGCCCCGATGAAGACGCTGCCGGCCGCTCAGGCGGCTCCGGCCTACGCTCCGGCGAAGACCCTGCCGGCCGCTCAGGCTCCGGCCCCGATGAAGACGCTGCCGGCCGCTCAGGCGGCTCCGGCCTACGCTCCGGCGAAGACCCTGCCGGCCGCTCAGGCTCCGGTTCCGGTCAAGACGCTGCCGGCCGCTCAGGCGGCTCCGGCCTACGCTCCGGCGAAGACCCTGCCGGCCGCTCAGGCTCCGGTTCCGGTCAAGACGCTGCCGGCCCCGCTCAGGCGGCTCCGGCCTACGCTCCGGCGAAGACCCTGCCGGCCGCTCAGGCTCCGGCCCCGGTCAAGACGCTGCCGGCCGCTCAGGCGGCTCCGGCCTACGCTCCGGCGAAGACCCTGCCGGTCGCTCAGGCTCCGGCCCCGGTCAAGACGCTGCCGGCCGCTCAGGCGGCCCCGGCCTACGCTCCGGCGAAGACCCTGCCGGCTCCCCAAGGCGGCGCGTATGCTCCGGCCCCGGCCAAGGCCGCTCCGGTCGTTTCGGCTCCTGCCGCTCCGGCTGAGGCCGCCCCTGCCGCCCCGGCTGAGGCCGCTCCGGCCGCTGATGAGGCTCCCCCGGCCCCCGCTCCCCCGGCTCCGGCTCCTCCGGCTCCGGCTCCCGCCGCCGAGAACCCGAAGAAGGCTTGATCGTCCGTTGAGTTCGAGCCTGCTTGAGTCCCCGGTCATCGACCGGGGATTTTTTTTGCGCCCAGGTTTTTCGAGCGGGGCCAACGCCCGGGCCTTCGAGTCGTGCATCGGACTTGATCCGTCGACCAATCTCCTCATCGCGCAAGGCCAGGCGAGTTCCGGCCGCCGTTGGCGTGGTTTGCGTGTTGGATTGCTGAAAGTCATCAAGACAGGCTGCCGCGAGCATGTCTTGCGAGGGTGGGCGTCATAGGAATTCGTCGAACGCCTCGCCGACCAAACCCCATCATCCGGCTCTTGGGGCGCCTGCTCCCACGCCATGGGTGGAGACGAGAATCCAGCTCCGGCCCGTCTGCAACGCTGGCCGGCCGAGCAGGCTGTTCAGCGGGTAAGGGCCGTTTGATCGGCGGCGCCCGTCGGGCCGGCGTTCCTGGCGTCGAATCAACGAAAACGACCGAGCTGCTCCTGCTCGGCTTGCTTGCAAGCCTCGTCGAGAACAGCTCGGTCGTCTTGGGAATCGTTCCCACCCAGTCAGGCGAGCCTGGAGAGTGAGATGCTACGGCTGGAACAGTCCGCGAGGTGCTTTCAGCGAACGCTCGTCTTACGATCGCGGGCGGCCTGGGGCGAAGCCAGCGGGGCGGAGGCGGGGGCGGCAGGGACCGTCACCGGCACCAGAACCTGGCGCGTGACCGGAACCTGTCGGGCCACCTGCCTCTGCTGCTGTTGATAGGTGGTGACGGGGACCGTGTAGGGGACCTGGACGGCGTACTGCTGGGTGACGTTTTCGGTGACCTGCTTCTGCTGCTGCTGATAGGTGGTGACGGGGACCGTGTAGGGGACCTGGACGGCGTACTGCTGGGTGACGTTTTCGGTGACCTGCTTCTGCTGCTGCTGATAAGTGGTGACGGGGACCGTGTAGGGGACCTGGACGGCGTACTGCTGGGTGACGTTTTCGGTGACCTGCTTCTGCTGCTGCTGATAGGTGGTGACGGGGACCGTGTAGGGGACTTGGACGGCGTACTGCTGGGTGACGTTTTCGGTGACCTGCTTCTGCTGCTGCTGATAGGTGGTGACGGGGACCGTGTAGGGGACTTGGACGGCGTACTGCTGGGTGACGTTTTCGGTGACCTGCTTGTACTGCGTGATCGGCACCTGCTGGGTCCGCTGCTCGGCGACGTACACCGTGGTGGTGACCGGAACCGTCTCACTGACCTGCGACGCCTGCATCGTCGTCACGGGGACGTCGATCGTCGTGACTTCCTGGGTCGGGACGTTCTCGGTGACGCTGACGGGCACCAGTTCGGTCGTTGTCGTGGGCACTTGAACGACCTGCTGGACCGGCACCGCCTGCGTCCGCGTCTGGGCGACGTACGTCGTTTCCGGAACGCAACGGACGACCGGACGAGAAACGTAGACTTGCTGGGTGGCGTAAGTCGTCTGGCACGCGCTGGCGCCGCCGACGGAGGGTGAGCCGCCGAGAACGCCGCTGAAGAGGCTGGCGCTGCCGAAGCCGCCGTGGTGACCGTGCTTGAGGCCGAGGCCATGGCCCAAGAGACCGTGGCCGTGGCCCACGCTACCGCCGGTGTAGCCGCTCACCGGATTGCCGCAGGCGTCGACCGCGGGGGCCGGAGTGTTGATCGCGACGGTCTGCGTCACGTAACCGCCCGTCTCCTCGACGACCTGGCGATTCGTGGTCACCGGCACGTTCTCGGTGTAGGACTGGTTGACGTAGCTGGTCTGAACCTGCGACGTGAGCACGGTCTTGGTCTGAGGCTGGAGAACCGTCCGGGTCACCGGCTTGAGCACAGTCACGTACTGCTGCTGCTTCTGAGTCGTGGTGACCGGCTTGTAGACGGTCTTGGTCACGGTCTGGTTGACGGTCTGCTGCTTCGGCACGTTGACCGTATACGTCTGGGTGACGTTCACCACTTCGGCGACGGTCTTGACGACCGGGACGGTCTGGTTGCGGAGTTCGGTCTTGTACTGGGTCTGGTTGACGGTGACGGGGACGTTCTCGGTGACGACCCGAGTGACCGGGACGGTCTGGTTGCGGAGTTCGGTCTTGTACTGGGTCTGGTTGACGGTGACGGGGACGTTCTCGGTGACGACCCGAGTGACCGGGACGGTCTGGTTGCGGAGTTCGGTCTTGTACTGGGTCTGGTTGACGGTGACGGGGACGTTCTCGGTGACGACCCGAGTGACCGGGACGGTCTGGTTGCGGAGTTCGGTTTTGTACTGGGTCTGGTTGACGGTCACCGGGACCTGCACGCACTGGAGGTCGTACACGGTCTCATAGGTCACCTGAGTCTGAGGCACGAGCACCGTGGTCGTCCCCGCGGCCGCAGCCTGACTGCTCGGAGCCGGTGATTGCGGCGACGGCTTCGCGTCGTCCGCGCCCTGGGCGAAAGGCGGCAGCAAGAGGCTCGTCGCCAGGCTCGCCCCTGCGATGCCGCGGATGTTCCGCCTGTTGAAAATCATGTCGGTCATCTCCTTGGACTGCCTAAAAAAGCCTGACTCCGTTCGCCATCGAAGTCACTCCCTTGATGGAATCCCCCGATTTCACACACAATTTCGTGCGACGTGCTTCGTTTGCCTATAGCGTCTATTCTCTCTAGATAGCTCAGGCGATGTAAATCTACTGGGCCGGCAAGCCGATTTCCATGGCTCAGGCCTCATGTTTTCACACATTTGATGCCGACTCTTCGGCGATCTATTTTGGGCAGACCCCCCTGGATCGCAGGGCCGTGCAAGAATCGGACCAAGTATGCAAACCTGTTTCTATGGGAATGGATTAGATTTAGGGGCTGTCAAGGAGCCCAGCGATTGGGAACGGAGGATTCTTTCGATTCTTCGGCAACAGAAATGTAAAGCGCGTTTCCGGTTTCGTCGTCAGTCTGACGAATTTTTTAATGCGCTGAGGTTTCTGGTGGGCATGCAAGGGCGAGAGTGTGCTGGGGCGGGTGTTTTGGTGCGTGATGGAATGTGACTCGATCGGATGTGTGTTGGGTTGAGCGAAGGAACGAATTGCCGTAGCATGAGACGGTGACAAGGGCCTTGATCTCGGGTCGTCGAACAGCGCGCGGAGATCGATGGATTCCCATGCAGTTTCCGGACCCAACCGTTGCTCGGCGCGAGTGCCTCCTCCCATGACCAAAGTTGATCGTGAACGCGAACGCAACCTGGCTGTTTTCATCGACCTGGAGAACCTCGCGATGGGTTTTCAGGGGCAACGGAAGATCAAGTTCGACGTCCAGAAGGTGCTCGAGCGGCTGGTCGAGAAGGGCAAGTTGATCGTTAAAAAGGCGTACGCCGACTGGAGCCGCTATCCTAACTACACTGCGCCGTTTCACGAGTCGGCGATCGAGCTGATCGAGATCCCCAAGCGTTCGCAGACCGGCAAGAATTCGGCCGACATCCGGCTGGTCGTTGATGCGATGGACTTGGCCTGGAGCAAGCCGCACGTCGACACGTTCGTGATCGTCTCGGGCGACTCCGATTTCTCGCCGCTGGTCTCCAAGCTCAAAGAGAACGGCAAGCACGTCATCGGGCTGGGTATGAAGGGGTCGACCTCGGAGTTGCTCCGCGATAACTGCGACGAGTTCATCTATTACGAAGACCTCGAGCGTCAGGAACAGAACGAGCAGCAGCTCGCGATCGACCTGAACTCGTTTCTGCCGGCCAGCCTACCCGAGAAGCAGCGCGAGGTTTTCAGCCTCCTGCTCGAAGCCTGCACGGCGCTCCGCCGCGAGAATCACGAAGTGCTCTACGCGTCGATGATCAAGGACACGATGAAGCGGAAGAAGCCCTCGTTCGACGAGAGCTACTACGGCTATCGCAGCTTCACCCACCTGCTGGAAGACGGCGACAACCTCAGCCTGGTGGACATCGAGCGCAACCCCAAGAGCGGTACGTACATGGTGACGCGAGTCGTCGGCGAGGGCACCGCGCTCGCGGCCGGGGCCGAAGGCCAGCCGGCCATTCCCGGCGGACGGCGGCACGGGCCGCCCGGCAAGCGCGACAGGGGGCCCGGCGGTTCGCACCGCTAAGCGCCTCGGATCGGCCCGCGTCCATCAGGTGGTGATTCTCCGGTCGGTTGAACTGGATGCTTTCCGACTTCTACCGGGCGTCGTAAGATAGTCTTGGCTGTAAGCCGTTCGGCTGAGCACGGGTTTCTTGCGCGCCGAGGTCCTCCGGAGAGTCGAAAATGATCACGCGGCGAATCGCTCGTATGACCGGACTCGCGTGCCTCCTGGTCGGATCTGCGACTGCTTCCGTCCGCGCCCAGGCTGTCCCCGCGGCCGACGCCACGCTCAAGACGCACGAGCTGAAGCGCTCCGGCGGGACCTACGTTCTGCCGGAGGAGGCGAAGGTCCTCAAGAGCATAAAGGAACTCGCTGCGCTCCATCAGAAGGTCGGCGAGGGACTCGACTACCTCAACATGATCGAGGCCGGGGCCGAGGAGCGCAAAGCCTATCTCGAGGAGCTTTCGCAAAACTACCAGGCCTCTCAACAGCAGATCCAGGCGTTCGACCAGGAGATCGCACAGATCGAGCAGGCCGGCGTCAACAGCATCGTCATGAACGCGCAGCGAAACCAGATCGTCGCCCAGCGCAATTCGGTCGTCGCGACGTCGAATCAGATGGCCGAGCGGTTGAACTCGCTCCGCCGGATGGACCGCGACACGGACCAGAAGCATCAGGTCCTCGGCGAGGTGACGCAACGGCGCGAGCAATTCCTGGAGGCGATGCTCGAACTGAGGCGGCTGGTCGACGCGACCCTCGCCAAGTATCAGGGGCTGGCCAAGGACGACGAAATCGTTCGCGCCTTGAATGACGTCTCGACGGCCTCGAAATCGAAGATCAAATACAAGCTCGGCCCCTCGCGCGACTTCCTTGCCGCCGTCCAGCGGTTGGAAAAGGCCGAAGGGGCCGTCTCGTCCGACACGATCAAGTGTCGCCGCGAGGGGGGCGTCTTCGTCGTCGACGCGATGCTCAATGGTAAGCTCGCCGTGCCCATGATCTACGACACCGGCGCGAGCGAGGTGGTGATCTCGTCCGAGCTTGCCGACGAGCTGGGGATGAAGCCCAAGGATACCGACCCCGTCGTCAAGCACCGGATCGCCGACGGCAGCGTCGTCGAGGCGCGGAAAATGACGCTGCCGTCAGTCCGTGTGGGAAAAGTAACCGTCAAGAACGTCGTCTGTTCGGTGATGCCCGGCAACAAGGCCGACCTGGCCCCGTTGCTCGGCCAGGCGTTCTTGAGCCGGGTCGATCACAAGATGTCGAGCGACGGCCGACTGGCCGTCGCCAAGGTCGAGCAGGACGAGGCTGCCGCCAAGGTCGGACGCGCGAGTCGTCAGACCAAGGCGCCGGCCAAGGCCACGACCCGGAATCGACGTACCCGAGGCGCAGCCCGGAAACCCGCGACCACCCAGGAGCCCGACCCCGGGGCGGACCTCGCCGACCCCGAGTGAGCCGTGAGCCGGATCGAACCGATCGGACGGGCGGGCTCCGCTCCACGTCTAGCTTGAAGGAGCCCCGGATCATGCAACCCCTGCTCGTGATGCTTCCCTTTCTCCTGGCCGCGGCGGCCGCGTTGGAGACTCCCATGCCGGATTCGGACGCGCCAGCGCGCGAGGCGAGCGATCCCAAACTGGCCTCGGCCACGTCGCGGTTCGCGCTCGATCTGTACGGGGAACTGCGGCGGCGCGAGGGCAACGTCTTCTGTTCGCCCCTGAGCATCACCACCGCCCTGGCGATGACCTCGGCCGGCGCGCGGGGCGAAACCGCCGAGCAGATGAACCGAACGCTCCACCTCGACCGCCTTGGCCCCCAGGCCCACGCCGACCTTGGACTTTGGATCGATTCGCTGCGGGCGTCGATCAAGGACGCGCAACAGCAGCCTGGTGAGAAGGATCAAGCTCTCCAAGAGGCCGGGCTGTGGATGGCGAACGCCGTCTGGATCGACGAGCGCGAGAAGCTGGTCCCGGATTTCGTGGCGCTGCTCGATCGGTCGTTCCGTTCCAAGGCGCGGGCCGTCGACTTCGCGCACGCGGCCGCCGCCGCCCGCGAGACGATCAACCGGTGGGTCGAGGACCAGACCCGCGACAAAATCAAGGATCTGCTGAAGCCGTCGGTCGTCACCTCGGACACGGTCGTCGTGCTGACGAGCGCGATCTACTTCAAGGGCTACTGGGCGCACCCGTTCTCGGCCCAGGCGACTCAAGACGACGACTTTCGGCCCGCGAAGGGCGACCCCGTCCGGGTGAAGATGATGAACCAGACGACCCGGCTTCCCTACTTCGAAGGCGAGGCGTTCCAGACGCTCGAGCTGCCGTACAAGGACGGCTCGCTGGCGATGGTCGTGCTGCTGCCCAAGCAGGCGGACGGACTGGAAGCTCTTGAGGCGTCCCTATCGGTCGAAAATCTCGACTCCTGGCTCGCCGGGCTGAAGTCGAGCCGGGTCAAGGTAAGCCTCCCCCGTTTCACGTCGACGGTCGAAGCCGAGCTGAAGGACGTCCTCACGAAGCTCGGCATGCCGCTCGCGTTCCAGGGTGGCGCGGACTTCTCGGGCATCACCGGGTCGCGCGACTTCGCGATCTCGGCCGTCGTCCACAAGGCGTTCGTCGAGGTCGAGGAAAAGGGGACCGAGGCTGCTGCCGCGACCGCCGTCGTCGGCGTCCGCTCGTCGGCGTTCGCCGCCAAGGAGATCGTCTTCCGGGCCGATCACCCGTTCCTTTACCTGATCCGCGACACGAAAACGGGCGCGATTCTTTTCATGGGACGGCTGAGCCGTCCCTGAGAGTTACGCCGCCCGTCTTCGGCGCATCAAAATACGAGCCCGAAGCGCCTGCGAGTGCATTCCCTGTCGGCTGACGGTGGATGCACTCGCTGGCGCTTCGGGCACGTATACAATCGCCCGCGCGGGGTCGAAGCGAATCCGGCCCCGGCCCGTTTTCTACGTCAACCTCAGCGGCGGTTCTTCTCGATCTGTTCCTTGGCGGCGGCCACGACTCGATCGGCGGTGAAGCCGAACTCGTGAAGCAGGTCCTTGAGCGGGGCCGAGGCGCCGAACGAATGCATGCCGACGGTCGCGCCGGTGCGTCCGACGTACTTCGCCCAGCCGAAGGTCGAGGCCTGTTCGACCGACACGCGGGCGTTGACGTCCGGCGGGAGAACCTGGTCCTGATACGCCTGGTCCTGGTCGTCGAACAGTTCCCAGCACGGCATGCTGACGACGCGGGCCTTGATCCCCTCGGCCTTGAGCTGCTCGTACGCCCCGATGCAGAGCGAAACCTCGCTGCCGGTCGCGAGCAAGAGCACGTCGGGCTTGCCGTCGGCCGCGTCGGCCAGGATGTAGGCGCCCTTGGCGAGCCCGGACGCCGCGCCGAACTGCGTGCGGTCGAGGGTCGGGATCGCCTGCCGGGTGAGCACTAGCGCGGCGGGCTGATGGCGAAGCTGAAGGACCACTCGCCAGGCTTCAACGACCTCGTTGGCGTCGCACGGCCGGAAAACGAGCAGGCCGGGGATCGCTCGGAGCGACGGGAGCTGCTCGACCGGCTGGTGGGTCGGCCCGTCCTCGCCGACCCCGATCGAGTCGTGCGTGAACACATAGACGACCGGCAATTCCATGATCGCGGCCAACCGGATCGGCGCTCGGCCGTAGTCGCTGAAGATCAGGAAGCCCGATCCGTAGGGTCGCACCTTGACGGTGGACATCCCGTTCAGGATGGCGCCCATCGCGTGTTCGCGGATCCCGAAGTGGAAATTTCGGCCGCCGTAGTTCTCGGCCTCGAACGACCCCGCGCCGTCGAAGGTCAACATAGTCTTGGTGGAGGGAGCGAGGTCGGCCGCGCCGCCGATCAGCCAGGGGATGTTCTTGGCGAAGGCGTTGAGCGTCTTGCCCGACGAATCGCGCGAGGCCAGCCCCTTGGCGTCGGCCGGGAAGGTCGGCACGTCCTTGTCCCAGCCGTCGGGAAGCTCGCGATGCTGAATCTTGTAGAGCTGGTCGGCGAGTTCCGGATACTCGGCCTTGTAGGCGTCGAGCCGCTTGAACCAGGCCTCGCGAAGCTCTTTGCCCCGTCGGCCGACGCCCTGGCGGAAGTGCTCGTAGACGCCGTCGGGGACCAGGAACTTGGCGTCCTCGGGCCAGCCGTAGAACTTCTTGGTGAGGCGGATTTCCTCTTCGCCCAGGGGTTCGCCGTGCGCCCCGCTGGTGTCTTGCTTGTTCGGGGCGCCCCAGGCGATGTGGCTGTCGACGATGATGAGCGTCGGCCGGTCCTTGCAGTTCAGGAACGCCTGATAGGCGCGTTCGAGCAGCTCCAGGTCGTTGGCGTCGCCGACCCGCGTGACGTTCCAGCCGTAGGCCATGAACCGTTCGGCGGCGTCGTCGCCGTAGGTCAGCTCGGTGCTGCCTTCGATCGTGATCCGGTTGTCGTCGTAGATCCAGCAGAGGTTCGAGAGCTTGAGGTGCCCGGCGAGCGAAGCGGCTTCGTGCGAGATCCCCTCCATCATGTCGCCGTCGCTGCAAATCGCGTAGACGTTGAAGTCGATCAAGTCCTCGAAGCCGGGCTTGTTGAAATGGGCGGCGAGCCAGCGCTCGGCGATCGCCATGCCGACGCTGTTGGCGACCCCCTGCCCCAGCGGCCCGGTCGTCGTCTCGACGCCCGACGTCAGGTGGTATTCGGGGTGGCCCGGCGTGTGGCTGTGCAACTGCCGGAATTTCTTGATCTCGTCGAGCGAGACCGACGGCTTGCCGAGCGTCTCGTAATTCTCATCGACCGCCTGGACCTCGGTGAGGTGCAACAGCGAGTAGAGCAGCATCGAGGCGTGGCCGGCCGAGAGGACGAAGCGGTCGCGATTGGGCCAGACCGGCTCGGAAGGGTCGAACCGGAGGTGATCCTGCCAGAGGACGTAGGCCACCGGCGCCAGAGCCATCGGAGTTCCCGGATGGCCCGAGTTGGCCTTCTGAACGGCATCCATGGCCAACGTCCGAATCGTGTCGATGCAGGTCGTGTCCATCGGGGTCTTGGCCGCGCTCACATGTTGCTTCAGATTCACGGTGGACGACATACCTCGGAAAACTCCTTCGAGTCGCGCGCCCGGCTCGCTTTGAGGACGCTTGGCTGATCAAATTGAACAAGCATCTTAGCCTAAAACCCGGCGCGACGCATGACAATCTCATTCACGCGGATCGCTGGCGGTGAACTGATGTTCCTCGGCCTGGCGGACCCGCGACCATGCTGGAACGCCGGAGGGTGGTGGAAGGGGATCGATTCATGAACCGCTTTTTACGAACCGGGAAAGCCGCGGCGATCGTGTTCGTCGTGCTGGCGTGCGCGGCGTCCTATGCCCGGGGCGAATCGAAGGTCGATCTCAGCGGCTATCGACCCGACTGCGGCGTCGACGTCGAGCATCACGACGGCCGGCTCAGCTTGCAATGGCCGATCGCGGGGGGCGAGGTTGGCCGAGTGACCCTCGACCTCCGCTCGGGCAGGCCGTTGATCGCGGAGATGGCGATCGCTGGCAAGGACGTTGGGGAACGCGGGCCGATCCTGACGGAAGTCGACCCGGTGGCGTTTCTCGTGGTCGGCGAGCGTCGATTGCCCCCTGGCCAGCCCCCCGGAATGAGCGTGTTCAACGTGTTCTTCGACACGCCGGCCAAGCGGCCGTTCCAGCGGCATGGGTCGAAGTTCGCACTCGGCGACGTCGCCGTGACATCGCAGGGCCGTCGGCTCGCGGTGACGCTCAGCGGGCTCACGATCGGCCCGTTTCGCGGGGCCTGGCGGATCAATCTCTATCCAGGGTCGCGACTCGTCCATGTCGAAGCGGTCGTGAGCACGAGCGAAGACGGTCGGGCGATCCTCTACGACGTCGGGCTCGCGAGCTCGACCCCGCCGGTCGGCAACGCGGCGTGGTTCGACACGGAAGGCGTGGTCCAACGCGAGCCGATCGCCTCGACGCCCGATCGGGCCGTCGCCGTTCGCCACAGGACGATCGTGATCGAGGGCGAGCACGGCTCGGCTGCGTGCTTCCCACCGCCGCACCAGTATTTCTACCCGCGCGACGTCACCGACAATCAGAGCACGGTCTGGTTCGGCGATGGCCACCGTGGGCTCGACCCGCGGTTCGGGTTCGGCGTCCGCCAGACCGAGCAAGGGGGCGGGCCGTGGGTCCCCTGGTTCAACGCGCCGCCGGGGACCGAGCAGAGGCTGGGGACGTTCTATCTGCTGTCCGGCGGCAAGGCCGAGGACGCCCTTGCCGAGACCCTCCGGTACACGCACGGCGATCGATTCTCCGAGCTTCCGGGGTACAAGACGTTCACCAGCCACTGGCACATGGCGATCACCATGGCGGCGATGGCGGAGAAGGCCGGCGACGGGACTCGATCCACGCCGGAATTCGTGAAGATGTTCAAGGATATGGGGGTCGACGCCGTCCACCTCGCCGAGTTCCACGGAGACGGCCATCCGCGCGATCCGGGCGAGCTTCGCTTGAAAGAGCTGGCCGCGATGTTCGACGAGTGCCGACGACTCTCGGACGACGACCTCCTGTTCCTCCCCGGCGAGGAGGCTAACGTCCATCTCGGGGTCGAACGACCCGGCGCCGAGGCGGGTCACTGGCTTTACCTGTTCCCGCGCCCCGTCTTCTGGACGATGAACCGAGACGCCGGCCGGCCGTTCGAAGAGGAAGTCGTCGGATACGGGAAGGTCTACCACGTCGGCGACCGCCGCGAGATGCTTCGGCTGCTCAAGGAAGAAAACGGCCTGGCCTGGACCGCCCATGCCCGGATCAAGTCGTCGAGCTGGGCCCCGGACGGCTATCGGGGCGAAGACTTCTTCCGGTCCGACCGCTGGCTGGGCGCCGCGTGGAAGGCCATGCCGGCCGACCTGTCGCACGACCGCCTCGGCCGGCGCGCGCTCGACCTGCTCGACGATATGGCCAACTGGGGCGATCCCAAGTACGTGCTGGGCGAAGTCGACGTCTTCAAGATCGACCACGCGCACGAGCTGTACGGCCACATGAACGTCAACTATCTGCGGCTTGACCGGATGCCGAAGTACGGCGAAAGCTGGCAGCCGGTGCTCGACGCCTTGCGCGGCGGGCGGTTCTTCGTTACGACGGGAGAGGTGCTGATCCCCGAGTTCACCATCGACGGCCAGCCGGGGGGCGGCCGGCTCACACCCAAGGCCGACGGACCGAGCGCCGTCGAGGCGAAGATCCAGTGGACGTTCCCGCCCGCGTTCGCCGAGCTGGTCTCGGGAGACGGACAGCGCGTCCACCGGCAGCGGATCGATCTGGCCGACGCCGAGGCGTTCGGCGAGCGGACGCTCAAGTTCACGGCCGATCTCAAGGGCCGAACCTGGGCTCGTCTGGAAGTCTGGGACGTCGCCCACGACGGCGGGTTCACGCAGCCGGTCTGGCTCAGCCCCATCGATCTTCGGAAATAAGAACGCCGGTTTTACGAATGTCTTCGCGAGCGAGGTTCGGCCGAGCCCGACGGAGGGCGATGGCGGACCTTCGCCGGTCTCATCGAACGGACTGCTCATGAACGATGCGATTGCGATCCGCGGGGTGACCAAGCGGTTCGGCGGGACGGTCGCGGTCGACGCGCTCGACCTCGCCGTGCCGCGCGGCTCGCTTTACGGCTTCATCGGGCCCAACGGCTCGGGGAAGTCGACGACTTTGCGCATGATTATGCACATTCTCTTGCCCGACAGCGGCGAGATCGAGGTGCTGGGGGTTCGCGACACCCGCGCGGCGCACGACCGGGTGAGCTATCTCCCCGAGGAGCGCGGCCTCTACAAGCGGATGAGCGTGCGACGGCTGCTCCGCTATTTCGGCGCGCTCAAGGGGGCGCGGCAGCCGGATCTGGATCGATCGATCGCCGAGTGGCTCGAACGCATGGGGCTCTCCGACTGGATCGACAAGCGGGTCGACGCCCTCTCGAAGGGCATGGCGCAGAAGGTCCAGTTCATCGCGGCGGTCCTTAACCGCCCGGATCTTTTGATCCTCGACGAGCCGTTCTCGGGGCTCGATCCGGTGAACGCCGAGGTTCTCAAGGACGCCGTTCTCGACCTCAAGAAGGCGGGGGCCACGGTCGTTTTCTCGACGCACGACATGAGCGTCGCCGAGCGGCTTTGCGATCGGATCTTCATGATCTATAAAGGTCGGAAGGTCCTCGACGGCACGCTCGACGAGATCCAGTCGGTCTACGGTTTCGACACGATCCGGGTCGAGTGCGACGCCGGCGTCGGCGCGTTCACGGGCCTGAGCGGCATCGACGAGATCAACGATCAGGGGAACATTCAGGAAGTGCGCTATCAGGGCGATTCGCAAGACCTGCTGCACGCTCTGGTCGATCGCACCCGGATCACTCGGTTCGAAGTCGCGCGGCCGTCGTTGCACGATATCTTCGTCCGCATCGCCGCGCCGGAGCTGTCGCAACAGGAAGTGATGGTGAGCCATGGGTCCTGATCTACGCAAGATCTGGGTGGTTGCGACCACCGAGTTCGGATCTTCGGTTCGCACCAAGTCGTTCCTCATCAGCCTTCTGGCGTTGCCGATCATCATGGGGGCGTCAATCCTGCTCCAGACGATCGTCGCCGACCGAGCGGACGTGAAGACCCGGCGATTCGTCGTCGTCGACGAATCGAAGACCTTGGAGCCTACGATCGCCAAGGCGGTCAAGGACTACAACGCAGGCGTCGAATCGAGCGATGCGAAGCGGACTCGCCCGCGTTTCGAACTGGAACCGACGCCCCCCGCCGAGGGGCCCGGGGGCGACTCGGCTCAGCAGCTCGCATTATCCGAGCGGATTCGCCGCGGCGAACTCGACGCTTACGTCGAGATCACGGCCGAGGGTTCCGAGCCGGCCGCGGTGCGCTACCACTCCGACAACCCGAACGACAGCATCCTCCGCGATTGGCTCGGACAAACCGTGAACACCGAGGTCCGCGCCCGACGCTTCCGGGCGGCGGGCGTCGACGAGGCGCTCGCCATGCGGCTGAGCCGGCCGGTGGAGGTCGAGAACCTTCAGCTCGTCGAGCGGTCGGCGGCGACGGGCGACGAGCCGGGGGCGATCAAGTCGGCGGCGAAGGTCGATCCGGTCCGGACGGCTCTCGTTCCTGCCGCGCTGATGTTCGTCGTGTTCATGATCCTCATGACCAGCGCCCCGCAACTTCTGAACAGCGTGATCGAGGAGAAGATGAACCGCGTGAGCGAGGTCTTGCTGGGCTCGGTCTCGCCTTTCGAGCTGATGATGGGCAAGCTGCTCGGCAACGCGGGGATCGCCATGCTGCTGGCGGTTCTGTACATCGGCGGAGCGTACGGCGTCGCGGCGTACCACGGCTACGCCGACGTGATGACCCCCGGCCTGCTCGTGGCGCTGGGCGGGTTCCTGCTGCTGGCGATCTTGCTTTACGGGTCGCTCTACATGGCCGTGGGATCGGCCTGCAACGATCTCAAGGACGCGCAGTCGCTGATGATGCCGGTGATGCTGATGTCGATGCTGCCGGTCTTCGTCTGGACGGCGGTTCTCAAGAACCCGTCGAGCCCGCTGTCGGTCGGCATGTCGCTGTTTCCGCCCGCGAGCCCGTTCCTGATGCTGATGCGGATGGCCATGAACCCCGCGCCGCCGATCTGGCAGGTCATCCTGGCGGTGGTCCTGACGAGCCTCACGGCACTGTTCTGCGTGTGGGCCGGGGGCAAGATCTTCCGAACGGGCCTCTTGATGCAAGGCAAGACGCCGACGTTCGCCGAGCTGGCGAAGTGGGTTCTGACCAAGTAGCGCGAAACCGCCCGCCGCCGCGGATCGACCGTGTCGATCGCGGCGGTCGGGCGAATCTTCTCGGCTTGCCTTAGCTGTTCTGCGAGCCTTCGAGCAGGCGCGCCAGGCGCAGGAAGTCGGAGCCGGCGTCGATGAACCGGACGACGGTCACAAGGGTCTCGGGGTCGATCAGGTCGCTGAACGGGACGTAGGTGAGGCTGAGTTGACCGGTCGTCGAGATCATGACGCCGTCGTACTGCTGTTCGGCGAGGGCGCGGTAGGCTCCGACGCCGAGCTGGCTGCCGAGCATGACGTCGAACGCGTGCGGCAGGGCGCACCGCGACTCGTAGCCGAGCTGGACGGGGGTCATCCGCCGCTTCTTGCCGGTCCGCTTCTCGTACTCCTTCTCGACGAGCTTGACGATCTGCTGGGAGAGATTCGTCGCCGCCAGCGAGATGTGCCCGTGTTCGTCGAATTTCACGCCTTCGAGGTAACTGCTCGGCAGGAATCCGGCGAGTCCTTCGGCGACGACCACGACGCCGTGCTCCTTGCCCACCTTTTCGCGGGCGAGCATCAGCTTGACGATCGAATCGACGAACTTGTCGACGTTCATGATCTTGCGCGTGGTCGCGACGCCGGTCTTGGGATCGGTCAGCGTCTCTTCGGTGGCCAGATCGCCGGTCATGTCCTCGACGCTCAGCACGAGGCTGGCTTCGCTGGCGATGGCGGCCCCGTAGGCGAGCCAGCCGGCGCTTCGGCCCATGCACTCGGCGATGAAGTAGCCGCGCGTGGCCTCGGCGTCGGCCAGCAGGTTTCGGATCTCCTCGGCGAGCGTTTCGACGGCCGTGAAGTAGCCGAACGTGAAGTCGATGCCGCGGTAGTCGTTGTCGATCGTCTTGGGGACGTGGACGACGGAGATGCGCTTCTCACCGGCCGGCAGGGCGTCCTGGAAAAGCTTGAACTTGTTGGCCGTCTTCAGCGTGTCGTCGCCGCCGATCGAGACCAGGGCGTCGACCCCCAGCGACTTGAGGGCCTCGTGGACGGTCCGCAGGTGGACGGTCCGCTTGGGGTCGGCGATGTGGCTGGGGTGCGAGACGTCCTTGCCGGGGTTCGTGCGCGCGGTGCCGATCATGATGCCGCGGGTGTTGCGCGTCCGCCGCAGTTTCTTGGAGTCGAGGATGACGTAATCGCGGCCCTCCTGCATCGGATGGTCGGGCGCGAACTCGACCAGGTGGGAGTACCCGTTCATGACGCCGACGACTTCCACGTCGTGGTTCACGAACGAGGCGGCGCAGGTGGAGATCACCGCGTTGGCGGCGGGGGCGGGGCCGCCGGCGAACAAGATGGCGACGCGGCGGATCGGGCGGCCGGTCGGCTTGAGGGCGGCGTGCGCGGCAGCGCTCGGCGAGGCGGACATTCGAAGCTCCATCCAGATTGACTGGGGTCTTAATAAAGCATTTCGGCGTGTGAAAGCACAGACGGCGACAGACGGTCGCGGCGGGCGGAGTCGCTCGCAAAAGACCTCGTCGGGGTCGTCGCCGCTCTCTTGGCGCGTTCACCAAGTCAAGTCGTGAGCAAGAGGCGATTCTTAACGAACCAACATTAACGCCGGGCGGCGCTCGCCACAACGTCATTCCGTCGGTCCGCACCTCGCCCCGGCTGGAATTCGTCGGCGACGCCAGGGGCCGCGCCGACCCGCGCGAAGTGCGCCTCTTCGAGCGGCTCCAACGATTCGAGCCAGCGCCCCGCCTGCTTGGCGAGTCGGTCGATCGTCTCTTTTCCCGAGCCTCGGGCGATCGTGGCGATGCGACCCTCGGGGTCGACCAGGAAGTGCCACGGTGGGTCGGCACCGTCGACTCCGAACACGCGCCGGGCCTCATGACCGGCCAGGTAGAGTGGCAGCCGCCCCTCGCCCTGGTATGCGGCCAGGGCCGTTCGGAGCTGTTCGGGAACGCCCTGGTCGACGGCCGCGGCGACGACCGCAAACCGCTTCGACGGCCTGAGCTTCTTCCAGACCGCTTCGAGCTGGGGCAGGACGGCGCGGCCTTCGACCGATTCCGCCGACAAGAAGACCAGCCAGGTTACGCGGCCTTCGACCCCGAGCAGGAGCAGTGGTTCGTCGTCCTGAAGCCGTTCCAGCCGGGTCGGCGGCAGGAGTGAGCCGACCGTTGGTGGTGTGGGCCAAAGCCCCGGACCGAGCCTCAGCCACGCCGTCGCGATCACCAGCGCGAGTGTGATGAGGCCGAGCACCGCGCTCGGCCGATCGTATCGCTTGCCGGGGGCGTCGCCGCTGGGGATCGCCGGGTCGGTCGACATGGGAGAGGTCCCGAAATCAAGGGGGAAAAAGAGGCCGACGAATCGACGAATCCGATCAACGGCCCAGCGCGGGGGGCGACAAGACGATGATCGCGTCGTAAGGCGCCCGGCCATCGACGGGTATTTCCAGCTTCGTCCGGCCGTGTTCGGGGTCCCGCTCCAAAGGAGTCGCTTTGCCCAGCGGAATCGCGTCGTACTCGACCAATTCCTCGGGCAGCATGATCGAGTGAGCGTCGGGCTTGAGGAGGTGGAGGTAGATCGCCGGCGCTTTGCCGTCGCGGCCGGTGCGAAGGGTCGTCACCCCCCACCACTGGGGCGGAATCGGACCTCGGCGCGTGCCATAGACGGCCTCGCCGTTGCTCTCCAGCCATCGGCCCACGGTCAGCAGCCGTTCGGTGAATTCCGGGCCGATCGCGCCGTCGGGCTTTGGACCGACGTTGAGCAGCAGGTTCGCGCCTCGTCCCGCCGCGCCGACGAGCGCCTGAATGATCTGCTCGGGCGACTTGTAGTGATCGTCAGTTGCGTTGTAGCCCCACGACTGGTTCATCGTCAGGCAGGTTTCGAGCGGCAGTGCGGTGGTCACGCCCGCCTTGTTGAACCCGGCCGAATTCTCGCCCGGCAGGTCTTGCTCGAACATCTGGAAGTCCTCGCCGGGAAACGGCGCGACGTGGTGGTTGTTGCCGACCAGGGCGCCAGGCTGAAGCTCGTGGATCAGCTTGTACGTTCCTTCCAGATCCCAGGCCGCCTCGGGGCGATCCCACCAGCCGTCGAACCAGATTCCGCCGATCTCGCCGTAGTTGGTGCAAAGCTCGCGAACCTGACCCTGGTAGTAGGCGACGTACTTCTCCCATTCGCCTTTCTTCTCACGTCCCGCCTGATGACCCGACTTGCCAAGCGGGTAGAAGTCGGGATGATGCCAGTCGAGCAGCGAATAGTAGAAGAAGAGCTTGATGTGTTGTTTGCGGAGGGCTTCGGCCAGGGCTTTCAACGGGTCCTTGCCATAGGGCGAGGCGTCGACGACGTCGTAATCGGTGAGCTTGCTGTCGAACATGCAGAAGCCGTCGTGGTGCTTGCTCGTGATTGTGACGTAGCGGACGCCGGCCGCCTTGGCGAGCCGCGCCCAGTCCTCGGCGTCGAACTTGACCGGATTGAACTGCGGCGGCAGCTTCCGGTACTCGGCGATCGGAATCTTGTCGGTCTCCATCACCCACTCGCCCTTACCCAGCAGCGAGTACACTCCCCAGTGGATGAAGAGTCCGAACTTGGCGTTCTCGAACCATGTCCGGGCGTCGGCCGTCTGGGGCGCGGCGTCGTCTGCGCGGGCCGGGACGAAGCCGGCCAGCAGCAGGCAGAGCCACGCGGCCGGTCGGCCGATTCGCATCCGAAGTTTTCCCCGATGTCGCGTCGTCATGGGTCGTCCTCCGTCCAATCCAGCTAGATCGTGGCGATCGAGCCCGACTCGCGCATCATAACCAACCTCGGGTGGTAAGTCCCGCGCCGAAGGGCGGGTTCGAAACGCGAAAGGCGAGGCCCCTCGCCGCAATGGACGCACTGTTGCTTCTGAGCTTGCATCCCTGTAGACTCCGGCTTAATGCCGTCGGGCCTATTCATCTTGAGCCGTCCATGTGAGCCCGACGGGGACGTAATCTATCGAGCTACTCGACGATGGGCTTCCTTTTCCTCGCGATCGCGTGCCTCGCCACCGTAGGCGGTGGAGGATATCTCGTTCATCAGTCCCGTGAGGACGCCAAGGCTCGAGAGAAGGAGCGGCACAAGCTTAGAGCGTGTTATGCACTTGTTGCCAGGAGCGGAGCGGCTTTGCGGAGCATGAGGAAGCTGAAGGCGATGAAGTTCATGCCGGCGAGGACTTCGGGCAGGCGTTCGTAGTCCTTGGCGAGGCGTCGGAATCGCGTCAGCCATGCGAACGAACGCTCCACCACCCATCGCCTCGGCAACAGGACGAAGCCTCGCTTGGCCTCGGGCAGCTTCACGACTTCCAGGCGAATCCCGTGGTCGGCCGCGGCACTCTCCGCCGCCTCGCCCGTGTAGCCCTGGTCGACGAACGCGACTTCCACCGAATCGCCGGTGGCCGCCTGGACGGCCTCGCACAGCTCGGCGACTTGCGTCCGGTCGTCGTCGTTGGCGGGCGTCACGCCCAGCGCCAGCAAATGCCCGAGCGTGTCCACGGCGATATGAACTTTCGACCCCTTGATCTTCTTGTGACCGTTGTAGCCGGCGCGGTTGCCGCTCTCGGGCGTGGAGCGGAGCGTTCGGCTGTCGAGAACAGCCGCCGAGGGCTGGGCCTTGCGATCCTTGGCGAGACGGATCGTGACCCGCAGATCCGAGACGACGGCCTCGAAGCAGCCGGCGTCGATCCAACGACGAGCCTGCTGGTAGACCGCGTGCCAGGGAGGAAAATCGGCGGGCAGATAACGCCAGGGGGCGCCGCTGCGGGAGAGCCAACGAAGGCCGTCGAACAGATCGCGAAGGTTGTAGACGCGCTGCGCGGCGTCCTCGCGCACCAGGCAGAGATAGGGAAGCACGAACTGCCACTCCGCATCGGTCGCGTCGCTCGGATAGGGCTTGTGGGTGATCATGCCTATCCTACGCCCTGCACTGGACTAAAGTTCATAACACGCTCTAGGTCCGGCTTCCGGCATTTGCTAACACGCGAACTTCGTAAAGCCAAAGCATCGCGGTTCAGCTTCTCGGACCTCGTGGCCGGTTGTGGCATCGAGCGGGCCGAGGCCGACATCGTCGCGGAGGAGTTCTACGGGGGATACTGTCAGAAGGTGTTCAGCGACGGCGTGGTCTCCGAGGATGAACGTCGGACGATGGACCGGTTGACCACCGCCTTAGAGATTCCGTCAGAGGTCGCGTCCTCGGTCGAGGGCAAGGCGCGCAACGCCCAGTATCACCGTGCGGTCTCATCGGCGCTGGGAGACGGCCGCATCTCCCAGGACGAACTCGAAGAACTCGAGAGTCTTCGTCGATCTCTCGGCATAAGTCGTAAGGAGAGCCTCGCGCTGACGGAGGACATGTCTCGAGACGCGTACGTCGCCGAGATGCGGCGTCTGGTCCGCAACGGTCGATTCACACCCGAGCTACGGGACGATCTCGCCAGGCTCAAGCTTGCACTGGCTATATCCGACGCCGACACCCCGCTGTTCCTCGCCGGACATGCAACGGACCTCTATCGCGAATGCATCACGATGGCTATCCAGGATGGCGTGGTCACTCCAGAAGAACACCAGATGCTGAAGTGGCTCCAGGCCGAAACCGGCTTATCCGAGCCGGACGTGGCCCCCTTCTGGAAAGAGATCCGCGACGCCGAGCGGCGTGAGGGCTATCGCAACGGCGACCTCCCTAATGTGCGGACGTCAAAACTCCTGGAAGGCGGGGAGACGTGCCACTGGGACGGCCCGTGTGTGTATCGATACGAGACGCCCAAGAGCGAATTTCGGGTCGACGGCGAGTTGCTCATCACGGGCAAGCGGGTCGTCTTTCTCTCTCCAACCAAATCCGTCTCGTTCCCTCCTTCGAAGATCCTCGACCTCAACCTTTATTCCGATTGCCTCGAAGTCAAAGCAAGTTCCCGGCAGGGGACCGGCCACTACTTCGTAACTGACCCGCGTGAGCTCGACGCCGTACTGACCGGCGTCGTTCGTAAGCACAAATACCTACTCTCTGAAGATTATTCCTCCTCCCGAACTCGACACATCCCTGACGAAGTCAAACGCGAAGTCTGGGATCGTGACGGCGGCCGATGTGTCCGTTGCAGCGCAACCGACTATCTCGAATTCGACCACATCATCCCTCACGCCCGCGGCGGCGCTAACACCGTCGGCAACGTTCAACTTCTCTGCCGAAGGTGCAACAATTTGAAGAGAGATCGGATCTGAGTGAGGCGGTTTAACAGCTTGCGGTCGGCTGACTCCTTCACTCCAAATACCGGCTGATCGGCGAGGATCATCTGGACATCCCTATGAAAGGCGAGATCCGCGGATCACGGATCTCGCCTGGAGTCGGTCGTCCGGCTGTTGGAAGTCTTCAGACCGCGCTGGCGGCGATGTCGTCGGCGAGGCGCTCGACGACTTCGCGGGTCAGGTGACAGGGGGTCCGCCGGCGCTTTCGGTCGGACTCGTCGTAGACGTAGCGTTCCAGCCGGCAGGTTCCTCCGCGGTTGAGCCGGACTTCGTAGAAGCCGTGGGCGTCAGCCCGAGGGGTGGGCGCAGCGCTGCGGATCTGGACCTCACCGCCTCCGGCGTCGATCTCGAGGACCCGGAGCGGCTCCATGAGATAGGTGACCCGCTTCGCCAATTGATCGCCCCAGGCGTTGAGGGCCGAGGACGACCAATCGGCGCGGTTGGTCGCGGCGAATTCGAGCGTGTCGAACGCCACGCCGACTGCGTCGAGGGCGGTGATGTCGAGGGTCATCCGGTTCGGTCCTTCATCGACCGTGATCGTGCAGGGAAGGTTGTAGGCCCGCGTATTTTCATCAAGCGCGGCGGCGATCTTTCGGCTCAGCGTCATGGGAAGCACCCCCCAACGGGCGGATCGAGTGATCGGTTCCGTCAAAAGACAACAGAGTGGGCCGCCCGTCGACGGTCGTCTCGAGATGAACGGGACGTGTCCAGAGGCGGTGAAGATGACGAATCGTGTCCTGGGCGTAGTCCAGGCGGAGATCGACGCCGAAGTGTTCCTGGTTCAGGTACAGCTCGCCGCGATTGCGGTAATTGCCGTCTTTCACCCGGATGATCGGCTGGCCGAAATTGGTCAGGTTGAAGAGGAGCCGTTCCTTGATCTTCTTGAACTCGCGGCTCTCGATCTCGTAGACGTCGTTCTGGTCGTTATGTTTGAAGCTGAACAACTGGTGTCGCTTGCAGAAGTCTTGAGTCAAGAAGGTGTCGATGAACGTCACGTCGTTGTGGATCCGCCGCACCTCGAAGATCTTCTCCCGACCCAGGCCGACCTGCTTGTCCCATCGGCGTTTGACTTCGTAGTTGTCGCACTCGTCCCATTCCGGGCCGAACTGCCCCTTGTTCCATCGTTCCTCAATGTCGCGCAGCAGCTCGATGCCCACCTTGTACGGGTTGAGACGTCCCGGCTGCGTGGCCATCGTCCCCGAGTGATGATCGGCGTAGTCGACCACCTCCGAAGGGTGGAGGATCTTCTGGGTCATGATCGTCGAGTGCCAGAACGAGGCCCACCCTTCGTTCATGATCTTGGTCTGCCCCTGGGGCGCGAAGTAGTACGCCTCCTGGCGGATGATGTCCAGGACGTCGCGCTGCCAGGGCTGGAGCGGGGCATGCTCGATCAGGAACAGGAGCACGTCCCGCTCGGGCTGCTCGGGGAACGACATCGGCTTGGCGTTCTGGCGGTCGCTCTCCTTCTTGCGAAGCTCCGCCTTGAGGATTTCGGGGGGGTTGATGAAGCCGTCCATGTAGCCCTTGCTCTGGAACTTCGACGGCAGCGCGTCGTCTTCATCCTCGGCGGCGAAATCGTACCGATTCACCGCGGCCCGGCGCTTGATGTGGGGCGAGTAGACGTCGATCAGGTTCTCGAGCGACAGGCAGGAATCGATGAAGCTCTCGACCGCGTCCTCGCCGAACCGTTCCATGATGGAGCGGATGCGGCTGCCGTGGTTGGCCGTCTCGTCCATCATCTTGCGGTTCGTCTGGCTGAACCAGATATTGTTCTTGAAGAAGTCGTTGTGGCCGTAGACGTGGGCCATGACGAGCTTCTGGTCGACGAGTTGGTTGCAGCGCAGCAGGTAGGCGTAGCACGGGTCGTTGTTGATGACCATCTCGTAGATCTTCTGGAGCCCGTAGCGGTAGCCCTTGGAGAGCTGCTGGTACTCCATGCCGAACCGCCAGTGCGGGTAGCGAGTCGGGAATCCGCCGAACGCGGCGATCTCCGAGATCTCGTCGTAGTCGAGAACTTCGAAGATCGTCTCGTAGAAGTCGAGCCCGTAAGTCCGCGCATGATCCTCGGTGTCCATCTGGATCGCGCGGAGGTCGGCGGGCAGGTTGTGGGTGTTGACGGTCGACATGAGACGGGTCTCGCTTGCGAGCAACGGAATCAACTAGACGCGACGACGTTCTCAATCACGGTTCGGTTCGATCTTGATCTCAGGCCGGCGGCGCGGGACGACGGCCTCGCGGACCCAGCGGCGGACGGCCTTCGCCCAGGCGGTGTCGTCGTCCTCGGGTCGCTCCGCCGCCCATTCCTGGATCTCGGCCGCCGAGACCGGGACCGCGAGGCTCGATTCGGCCGGGGCGTACTGCCCCGAGGCCTGGAGCGTAAGGATCGTCAGCGCGCGGCCGTCGCAGACCCAGACTTCTGGGACCTGAAGCCTTCGGTAGACTTCGACGGCCGCGTCGGCCTTGTGGGTCCAGACGACCTCGACGGCCAAGTCGGGGGGCGGGTCGATTTCGAGATCGATCTCGGTCTTTCCTCGAACCCTGACCACCGAGGCTAGATAATAGGTTTGGTCCCCCTCAACGCCCCCCTTTTCCGAACCGCGCCGAAACGTCGTGCTTCCCGACGCGATGCAGGGAACGTCCAGCTCCTCGACGATCACCTTGATGAACCAACCGAGGCGTTCCGCGAGGCGTTCATGGGGGTACGAGGGAGACATGAGCAGGAGGCTCCCGTCCAGATAGACCATTCGGGGCACGGGATGTTCGCCCCGAATCTTCAGGATCGACTCGTACCCCGACCAATCGACGTCGTGGAGGACGACGCACGGCTCGATCGTCGAGTCGGTCGCCGGGCGGGTCTCGGCAAGAGTGGTCGGCATCACGTCGGCTCCATCGAAAATCAGTCGGGTCGTGAAGGGAAGGCGCCCCGCCGGTTGTAACCGGGGTCTGCGACCCCGGGACGCGCGCCGTGGGACCGAACCGGCCTCATCGAGTCCGCTCACAAAACCGGTAGGGGGCGTTTAGCGTCCTCGTCCCAGGAACTCCTTGATCGAGTCGTAGATCCCTTCCTTATTACGTATCTCGGAGAGGGCCATGTTCGGAACATCGTCGAACGCTTCTTCGAGTTCGCGGTAGAACTCGCCCGATCCGTAGGGGCTTTCGACCTGTCCGTAGCAGAACAGGTTGCATTTGGGGAGGAGCTGGTCGCGGAGCAGGCTGATGCACTGGCGGTTGTCTTCGCCCCAGTTGTCGCCGTCCGAGAAATGGAGGACGTAGATGTTCCAGTCGATCGGCGAATGGAACTCGTCGATCAGCTTGTTGGCGAGGTTGTAGGCCGAGCTGATCCGCGTGCCGCCGCTCTCGCGGGTGTGGTAGAAGGTGTGCTCGTCGACCTCGCGGGCGACGGCGTCGTGGATGATGTAGCGGGTGGTCACGCCGTCGTACTGGCTCTTGAGCCAGGTGTCGATCCAGAACGCCTCGGTCCGGACGATCTCCTTCTGGTCGTCGGTCATCGAGCCCGACACGTCCATCAGGTAGAGGACCACGGCGTTGAACTGGGGCGAGGTGATCGGGTTCCACGACCGGTAGAGCTTGTCCTCGCGGATCGGGATGACCAGGGGGTCGCGGGGGTCGTACTGGCTGGAGGCGATCTGCCGCTTGAGGGCCTTCTTGTAGGTCCGCTTGAAGTGGCGGAGGCTCTCGGGGCCGGCCTGGCGGATGCCGGTGTATTTGTCTTTTTCCTCGATGATGTTGGCGCGCCCCTTGGGCTCGATCCGGGGCAGCGCGAGCTCCTCGCCGAGGATCTGCGCCAGGTCGTCGAGGGTCAACTCGACTTCGAGGATGTGGTGGCCGGGGGCCTCGCCGGCGCCCTGCCCTGGTTCGCCGTCGCCGGAGCGGCCGATCGGCGTGCCGACGTCGCCCGGCCCCTGCCCCACGCCCCCGCGGTTCTTGTCGCCGTAGCGGAACTCGGGGATCTCGATCTGGGGGAGTGGGATCGACACGAACTCGCCGCCCGACTTGCCGATCAGTTCGCCGTGCGTGATGTACTTGCGCAGGTCGGACTTGATCTTCCCGCGGACGATTTGCTTGAACCGACTGGAATCTCGATCGATTTTTCGGACCACGGCTGATTTGCCCCCGCCGCTCAGTGGGTTGGGTTGACGAGAATGGCCGACGCATCGACCGCGCCCGGACCGACCCGGCTTCGCTCCTCCATCCCTTGGCGAGGCCGGGCGTGCTCGTTGTTGAGCCGGACCGAACCGCTTCCGACCCGGGCGCGGACGTCTCATCCCCGCGACGGGCTCCCCCTCGGCGCAGGCCAGATGGCCCGCATCCCGGAGAGATCCACGATCCGACCGGCATTCAGATGGCAAAGATCAGGTTGTGCGTACGCGGGTGCGGATCAGAAAGAAAAACGTCGCAGACCGGCGTCGGGTGGAGGTGGGGTGACGAGGTTGCTGCTCGCGACGGTCGCGATCCCGGTTTCCGATCCAAAAGAGGTATTCGATCTCAACAGCAAATTGTAGACCGCGACGCCCTTTCGATTCAAGGACAGTATCGCACTTCCGCCGGGGTCGCAGGCGTTGTCGCCTCGCGGCATCATGTCGCCCAGGTTTTCAGCAGCGGGCGCCCGTCGCTCGCGCTTCAAGCCGTTCGGCCGCCGCCGTCCTGATCCGGACGGCGGCGGCCGGTGGGGCTCGCGGCGGCGGTCGTCAATGACCGCCGCGCTTGACGTCGCCTCGGGCGAAGATGCTGGCGACGTAATTGAGCACGTCGGTCGCCGAATCTTCGTCGTAACCGTAGTTGCGGATCAGCCGAGCCTTGACGATGTCGATCTTTTCCTGTGTGTCCTTGTCGACCACGCTCGACACCAGGGTCGTCAATTTGATCGTATCCTTCTGATCCTGGAACAGTTTCAGCTCGAGCGCCTTCTGGAGCCGTTCGTTGGTCCGGTAGTCGAACTTCTTGCCGTCGAGGGCCAAGGCGCCGATGTAGTTCATGATCTCGCGACGGAAGTCGTCCTTGCGGCTCTCGGGGATGTCGATCTTCTCTTCGATCGACCGCATCAGCCGCTCGTCGGGCTCCTCGGTCTGCCCGGTGTACTTGTTCTTGACCTTCTCGCGCTGGGTGTACGCCTTGACGTTGTCGATGTAGTTGCCGCAGAGCCGGGTCAGGGCGTCTTCATCGGCGGCGATCGCCCGCTGGACTTCGTTCTTCACGATGTCCTCGTACTCCTCCTTCACCAGCGACAGCAGGTGGCGGTAGTGTTTGCGGGTCTCGTCGCTGTTGATCAGCGAGTGGTGCTTGAGCCCCGTCTCCAACTCGTTGAGAACCATGAACGGGTTGATCGAGCGCTCGGTGGGATGCGCCACCAATGCGTTGGAGATCTTGTCCTGCACGTACCGCGGGCTGATGCCCAGCATCCCCTCGCGCTCCGACTCCTCGCGCAGCTCCTTGATGTTGTCTTCGGTGAACCCCGGCAGGGTCTTGCCGTTGTAGAGCTTGAGCTTCTGCATGAGCGTCAGGCCGGCATTCTTGGGCTCTTCGAGCCGGGTCAGAACCGCCCACATGGCCGCCACTTCCAGCGTGTGCGGGGCCAGCCGCTTGCCGCGCACCTTCCGCTCGTTGTAGTCCTTCTGGTAGATCTGGATCTCGTCCTGCAAGCGAGTCACGTACGGGACGTCGATCTTTACCGTCCGGTCGCGCAGGGCTTCCATGAACTCGTTCGACTGGAGCCGCTTGTACTCGGGCTCGTTGGTGTGCCCGATGATGACCTCGTCGATGTCGGTCTGCGCGAACTTCTTGGGCTTGATCTTGTGTTCCTGGCTGGCGCCCAGAAGGTCGTACAAGAACGCGACGTCGAGCTTGAGGACCTCGATGAACTCGATCACCCCACGGTTGGCGATGTTGAATTCACCGTCGAAGTTGAACGCCCGGGGGTCGCTCTCGGTGCCGTACTCGGCGATCTTGCGGTAGTTGATGTCGCCGGTCAGCTCGGTCGCGTCCTGGTTCTTCTCGTCCTTCGGCTGGAACGTGCCGATTCCGATCCGGTCCTGCTCGGAGAGGATCAGCCGGCGCACCCGGACGTCCTGGACGACGCGCGACCAGTCGCCGTTGTACCGCTCCATCCGCTCGTTGAACATCTGCCGGCAGAATGGGCAGAGGTCCCCTTCGATCTTCAGGTCGTAGACGCGCGGGATCTCCTCGTCGGTCAGCAACGAGACGATTTCCGCGCGGTGCTCGGGCGGGATCAGGTGCAGCGGCTCCTCGTGCATCGGGCATTCGAGGTATTCTTCCGCGCCGTCGCCGTCATCCTTCCACCCGTAGGTGAACAGCCGGCCTTCCTCGATCTTCGAGTACCGTTCAATCCCCTTCTTGATCAACCGGGCGAGCGTGCTCTTGGAGCTGCCGACCGGGCCGTGCAGCAGCAGCACGCGGCGCTCGGTGCCGTAGCCGTGCGCGGCGCTCTTGAGGATGTTGACCAGGCTGATCAGGGTTCGCTCGAGCCCGAAGATGGCGTCCTCGCCGTTGGCGTCCGGGTCTTCGAAGAACTTGTACTGGAGCAGCTTCTCCTTGTTGACGACGATTTCCTCAGTGCCCTTGGACAAGATCATGTCGTACAGCCGCTGATACGCGGTGCGCGTGACCTTGGGGTCGCGTTTGACGAGGTCCAGGTACTCGGCGAAGCTGCCCGTCCAGTGCTTCTGCTTGTAGTCGTCGAGATTCTGGCGACGAGCGATGAGCGAGATCAGATCCGATCCTGCGGACATGGCTGGAATCCTCCTGAATGCCGATCGTTCGGGTTGTTGGCCGACCGAGAGGAAGCCGACGCTGCGAATCGGTCGATTCCGTCCGCAAGTCGTCCCATCGAACACTCGCGGCACGGAGGGGCGTTAGCCTCGTTCCGGTTGAGGTCTCGGCCGAATTGTCAACGTGTTCGACGCGACGGGAAAGGCCCAGCCGATCCGATCGCCGTGAGCGATCGCCGACCAAGCGAAAAAGTCCGGGAGCCGGACGATAAGGTCTCCGTTGGATGACCATTCGAGTCGACTGGGCGTCCGCCGTCGGCGAGCCCAGGCCGCTGTACGTCATTACAACTGCGGCGTTGTTCTTCTGTCAAGCGAGCCAGGCGCCTCGCGACGCCGCGGTCGCACCGATCGCGGCCCGGTTCGCAACGCTCTCTCTATGTAGTGTACGACCCGGAACGCGGGATTGTGAAAACTCAGCCTCGGATTTTCGCGGACGGCGGTCTTTGTGGTTCCAACTTACCCTCCTCGTTCCATCATCAGCAAACGCCGCGCCTTTCGATGATCGCCTTGCTGTGGAACGCCGTTTTGACGACCTTCACGGTCCGGCGATCGGCTCCGCGTCCGGCTCCTCGGAACCCTCGGGAGCGGGAGCGACGACGTCGAGCGCCGGGAGCGGATCGGAAGCGGCGGCCGCGATCGGCAACGATCGCTCGGCGAGCGTGACGAGGGCTGAGAGCGTCCAGAGGCCGATGGGCATCGTCGCGTAGTGGGCGTAGCTGTCGGCCGCCGCCAGCACCCATCCAGCCGGCGGCAGCAGGAAGACCAGCAAGTACGTCGTACCGGCCGCCGCCGCGCAGCCGAGGCCGGCGACCGCCAGCCCGACCACCAGCCTACCGGTCTCGCGGGCCAGCAGCCGGCGGTATCCGTGGAACGTCTCGGCGAGGGAGCCGCGACTCCAGGCGATGACCCCGACGGCCCCGACGAGCACCAGCGAGGCCCCTTGGAGGTCGACGAGCCCCCAGCCAAGTTGCCAGCGGATGTAGCGGCCGACCGTCGTCGCCAGCACCTTCGAGGGGACGTGCTGAGACGCGAGGAAGACCGCCGTCGCCATGTAGCGCGCCGGCAAGGCCAGCAGGCACCCCAACGCCGCGGCCGGCATCAGTTTCAACGCCTGAGTGGGATCAAGGCGCGTCTCTCCGCGAACGTCGGAACCGGCGTCGCGCAGCTCGACCAGCACCCACGCCAGGAGGAAGCCGTCGCAGAAGAGCATCAAGGCCGGGACGATCAGCGTTTCCAGGACCAGGCAGTTTCCGACCGGAAGCTCGGCGCTGCCGGCGGCCTTGGCGACGATCCGGTAGACTGCATAGAGCCCGGCGCAGGTCCACACGACGGTCGCCCAGCCGTCGATCGTTCTTCGGTCCCGGATCGAGAATCTCGGCGCGGCGGCTTGGGCCGAAGCATTGGTCGCGACCACGAACATCGGTCGCACGCCCGACGCGAATCGGAAGACCAGCCAGATCGCGGCGAGCAGCGCGGGAAGGTTGTCGGCCAGGCCGGCGAGGTCGCGCAACGGCGTCAAGGCGGCCGTCAGCCCTTGCTCAAGGGCCAGCTCGCTCCGGCTCCTGGTCCGGAAGAGGAGCAGCAAGTCGCTTCGGCCCCGGTCCTGGTTCTCGAAGAAGAACGCCAGAGTCAGAGCGCCGGTCCACGACATCACCGTGAAGCCGATGGCCGCGACCACCAGCCGACCCGCCCGCCAGACCCGCGCGGCGGCGGCCTGAGCCAGCCGGACGTGCCCTGGAACGTCGCAAAGCTGCTTGAGAAGCGGGCCCGCCCCTTGCAGCGCCAGCCCGATCAACACGAGAGCCCCGAGCGCCCCCAGGAAGATCCAGAGCCCCTCGAAGCCGGGAACCGGCTGAGGCGACGACAACGTCAGCCCGCCGCACCAGCGACGAAGCGCCAGATAAGCCGTCGCCGCCGGATTCGTCGAAGCCCCCGAACCTCCCGACTGCGCCCACACCAACGGCGTCGTCATCAAGCTCATCAAGCCTCCCGATCCTCGCTCGCTGCCGACGATCCGACGCCGAAACTCGGCGGTTTCCGTCGCTCTCTCGATCAATGCCTCCGACGAGTGTACTCGGCCGTTCCGGACGACGCCAGACGTCGGATGCGGTTGTTTCGACTCGGGGGCTTGCCGTACGAAACGGATCGCCTTCGAATTCCCATTTCGACGACGGACTTGCATGTCGGGGGAAGATTGGGTTAAACCTGAGTCAGCATGTTCGAGAAGTATGAAACTGTCTTAACGCGTTGCTGTCGATCAAGCGTCCGTGCTGGATTTCGTCGCCGTTCCGTCCGTGGATGTCACCCGTCTTGGTAGGGAGGATTCGCCGTGCCGATTCGCGAAACCTCCGACGCCGGTCTGCTCCCCGAGATTCCGGGCTATCAGGTGCTCCGCGCACTGGGCCGAGGGGGGATGGGGAGGGTTTACCTGGCTCGTCAGCACGCCCTCGGCCGGGACGTCTGCGTCAAGGTGCTGGCGATTCCCGACGGCGTGGACGCCGAGTCGTGTCGCGAGCGGTTCCGCCGCGAAGCCGAGCTGCTGGCGATGGTCTCCCATCCGCACATCCTGACGGTTCTCGATTTCGGGACGACGGCGGACTCCGGCGTTCCGTATCTGGTCACGGAATACATTGAAGGAGGGGACCTCCGCAGGCTGATGCGGGGCGGTCCGCCGCTGGCGGTGGCCAAGGTCCGCGCGGTCGTCTCGCAGATCGGCGAGGCCCTGGTCTGCCTCCAGCTCAAGGGTATCTTGCATCGTGATCTGAAGCCCGAAAACATCCTCATGCCGACCGAGTCGCTGGTCAAGGTCGCGGATTTCGGACTCGCGGTCGTCCAGAGCCAGAAGGGCCTGTTGACCGCGACCAATTGCGGGCTCGGCACCGTCGGCTACGCGTCTCCGGAACAACAGAACGCACTCGAAGTCGACGAGCGCTCCGACCAGTACTCGCTCGCGGCCCTGGCCTACGAGCTGCTCACGAGGAAGCGCGTGCTGGGGCTGTTCATCCCCCCCTCGGAGATCAATCCGAAGCTCGCCAGGCAGGTCGATTCGGTCTTGGCCAAGGCGCTGGCGCAGGACCCTGGGAATCGCTATTCCAAGCTCTCGGATTTCTTGCGCGACCTCGACGCGGCTCTGGCGTCGTCGGCCGGCCGCTCCCGGTGGTTGCTTCCACTGGCGATCGGACTGCCGACCGTCGCGGTCGGAGTGGCCCTGGCCTCCTGGAGCTGGCGACACGGCGAAAGTCGAACCGCTCCGGAGCGCAACCGGCCGGCGAGCAAGCCTTGGGTCGGCGCGCCGCGGAGCGACGCGACTTCCGCGCCCGGAGTCGTGGAAAAGCAGACCGCCGCGCCGCCGCCCGCGCCCGAACCGTCGCCGGAATTTCGACGCTTGACCGAGCTTCGGGCGTTCGCGATCTGGAAATCGCAAGGCAGCCCCGAGGGCGAGGCGGGCGAGGCCGTCCGCGAGCCCAACTGGTTCCAGGCGGAGGCCGAGATCACGGCCGAAGTCAACTTGCGGGCGTTTCGCATCTGGGAATCCCAGGGCCGACCCACCGGGGCCGCGGGGGAAGCCGCCAGCGAACCCAACAGGCGACGGGCGGAAACCGAGCTGCTCAAGGAAGCCGAGGGCGCCGTTTCGCCAAAGGTTTCGCCTGAGTAGATCCTCCGTCCGAGCGTAGTCGAGCGGCCCGAGGGCGGTCGGGCCTCGGCCCCCGTCCGCTCGCGATCCCCGCGCCGGCTCAGACCTGTTCCAGTTCGAGCTGCTCGCGAAGCCGTTCGATGGCTCGCAGCCAGGCCTTCCGCGCGGCGACCGTCGAGATCGCCAGCCGCTGGCCGACTTCCTCGAAGGTCAACTCGTCATGGTGCTTCAACAGGAGCACCTGGCGATCACGGGCCGGCAGTCGTTCCGTCGCGGCCCGCAACATCGTCGCCGTCTCCTCACGCTGAATCAGGGCGCTCGGAGTGGAATCGGAAGCGCTCAGGTCGGCCGTCAACGACGAGGCGGCGTCCATCGGCACCTCGCGGAAGGCGGCGCGGCGGGCCGTGCGATAACTCCGTCGCAGATGGGCCGATGTGTTCCGCAGGATCGCCTTCAGCCAGAGCAACAACTCGGCCGAAGTTCGCCCCTCGAACCGGTGGAACAGGCGATGCGCTACAAGGAACGTCTCCTGCACGAGATCCGATGCGCCTTGTTTGGCTCTCAGGTCCATGGGCAGTTCGTGGCTGGCGGCATGTAAGAGGTGCTCCCGGGTCATCTCGAAGAGATCTCCGAGGGCCTCGATCGATCCATTGCGCGCCAGTCCAAGCAGCGATTCAATCGCTTCGTCGTTCGTCCTGTCGGCGATGAGCTGTTGGTTCATTTCCGGACTCCGGCTCATGGGAGACGGCACTTCGGTCATCGACGCACCCGAAATCGGCCAGGATTCGTCCTAAACGGAATTGAACGAAAGCCTTAAGGGTGGGCTTGCGCGCAACACGCAGACGGGTTCGAGACTGGCGGCACGCTTGTCGGTTCCAGAACAGTTCCGAAATCCCAAAAATTATTCTTCGATCGAGGTTTAATTTGCAAGATGAAAGGGAATTAGGGATTATGAGGGTTATCCGGAGGGTGCGCCGGAGTTTGTCGGAAGTGAGGTCGTTCTCGGCCGTGCATCCATGATTTGCGGCTGGAGTCCAAGAGATCAGCCGTATGCAAGCTTACCTCCGTGTGGCGAGAATGGCACCTGAAATCCTGATACGCCAATGATTACGCAGGAATTCTAGTACACCAATACTCACGCAGGTTGGCGACCATGCGGCCTACTGGGGGCGAAGTCTTCGACTCGTTGGAGGATGCGACAAGAGGGACTCGCTCTTAAGTAGACGTCATGGCCGCGATGCGAAATCCATTGAGGCAGCCAAGCAATTGGGGCGTCGTCCCGACGGCAAGTCGCTCCGCTCGATGAGCGAACGACTTCCTGGCTGGTGTTCGCCGGTGTTTCCGCAAGCGGTTGGGTCGTGATCCACCGCGAGTTTTCGACTGAGTTTCGGGTCCGCTTTGATGCGGATACTTGCTCTGATCGGCCGACTTAGAGAGGAACCCATGAAGAAGCACCACTTTGTTCCCGGTCACGTCGCGATCCTTGAAGAACGAGCCTTGCTCAGCGGCGGGTTCAGGTTCCCCGCTGCTTTGGGCGGGAGCAACACGCTCGGCTTCAAGGGCGCGCTTGTCCTGACGAGTCGGACGTACAGCAACGTCCAGAGCCAGATCAACACAGCGATCCTGAATTTCAACAAGAGCGTGCTGAACCTTTACAACCAGCAGAAGGGCTTCACGGACACCTTCGACGCCAAGATCGGAGTCGGTACCTACGGCACGGGGGGCAACGACTGGTCGTACGGCAACGGAACCGCGCTGGCGAAGCTCGACGCCAAGATCGCCTCGCTAGAGTTCAAGCTTCCCTACGGCGGCGGCCTCAGCACCAATAACCCGACCGGCGGCGCCGGTCTCTCCAACCGCACCGCGCTGACGACGCTCAACCCGGCTTCCAGCTCTGAGTCCGTCGGCAACCTGTCGGTCGCGGAACTCCTCGAGAACGCGGTCGCCAACTCGACCACGCAGCAAGAGCTGCAGAGCAATCTCGAGCAAGTTCGCATCCAGACCCTGGCCCGCACCAGCACCACGACGACCGGCATCTTGCCGTCGTACGTCGCCGCGTTCGGACCCGCCGGCAGTCACGCCTTCGGCACCAAAAACACCTGATTCGACCCCGAAGATCGGTCAAACGCCCGGCGACCTCGTCGCCGGGTTTTTCATTTCGAAAAGAGGGTCTGAGAAAATCGAAAGGTGTCGCAGTGCGACGTCTTTGCTATCATGGCAGCCGCCGCCGGGGGCCATTGAAAGCACCCTCGCGCCGGCGGTGCGGAAGTCGCGCGTTCGGGCCGGACGGCGGCGGAGTTGGTCGTCTGGGGATTCGAGAGAACGGGGAGGTCTTGTTCGGAATGTCGACACAGTTTTCGGTGGCTCGACCTGCCGTTTTTTCCGCTCAATGGGACGCCAAGGCAGAGACTCCGTTGCGGGCCGTGGTGGTCGGCGGGTCGGGACAGATCGGGGGATGGCTGTTCCGGTATCTCGCCGAGCGCGGGCACCAGGCGGTCGGCACCTATTCCAGCCAGGCGTTCTCGGACCTGATCGCGCTCGACGCGGCGGACCTTGACGCCGTCACGGCTCTCTTGCGCGCGGAGCGGCCCGACGTGGTCTTCTACCCCGCGGGTTTCACCTGGGTTGACGGCTGCGAGCGCGACAAGGCGCGGGCCTACGCGGCGAACCTCGAACAGCCGCTGCACGTCGCCCGGACCGCGGCCGATCTGGGCGCGCGATTCGTCTACTTCTCGACCGACTACGTCTTCGACGGTGTGAAAGGGCGGTACTCCGAAGACGCGCCCACGAACCCGCTCTCCGTCTACGGGCAAGCTAAGTACGACGCTGAGGTCGCGCTCGCGGAGGTCCTGGGCGACCGGCTGCTCACGGTCCGGACCTGCTGGGTCTACGGCCCCGAGCGACAGGGCAAGAACTTCTCCTACCAGCTCATCCGCGCTCTTGAGCAAGGCAAGCCGATGATTTGCCCGAGCGATCAGGTCTCGAGCCCGAGCTACGGGCCCGACGTGGCGCGCGCGGTGCTGCTGCTGGTCGAGGCGGGCGCCTCGGGCCTGATCCACGTCGTCGGTCCGGAGATCATGGATCGGGTTCGGTTTGCCCGCGCCATCGCTCGCGCCTTCGATCTCGATGAGAGCCTGATCACGGCGACGCCGACGGCCGAACTGGGCCAGGGCGCGCCCCGCCCTCTGAACGCGGGCCTCCTGATCGACCGTCTCGAATCGTGCAAGCCGGGCCTGATGCGTTCGCTCGACGCCGCCCTTGAAGACTTCCGCGCCAAGCTCGGCGCGCCCGAGCTTCGGTCCTGGCTGGCCCCCGCGCTCACGACGAGAAGCTGACTCAAGGAGCGTTCCCGCCTTGGAGAACCACGCGACCGCCGCCGCCGACCCTGGAGCCGCCGACGACGACCTGGGATCGATCCTGGACGCAGCCGCGCCGAAGCCGGGCGAGACCGCCGGCGCGGCTCTGTTGCAACGCGCTCCGAGCCTCAGCGGCGTGCGGATGCTCGCCTTCGTGCTGGTCATTATCGCGACGAGTCTCTATCTGCTCGAACGACTTGAGCCGGTCCTCCGTCCGCTCTTGATCGCCGTCCTGCTCTGCTACCTGTTCCTGCCGCTGTATAATCGCCTGCGCCGGAAGATGTGGCCGGTGCTGTCGTTCCTCTCGATCGCGATCGGCTTCACGCTGGGAATTCTACTCCTGACGCGGATGGTCTACCGCGACGTCGTCGAGATCGACGCCAAACTGCCGATCTACCAGCAGCGCGAGGCCGAGCTGGAGAGCCGGTTCCGCGAGCTGTCCAACTCGTTTACGTCCCGGTTCCAGAGGTCGAACCCCGACGCCAAGGCGGTCGAACCCGAGGACTCGCTCACCAGCGAGCTTTCCCAGCGGCTGGTGCGCGGAGCGGCGTCGGCGTTCGTGTCGATCTCGCTCGAATCGGTCGTGATCGCCTTCTACATGATCTTCCTGCTCCAGTCGGCGTCGCGGCTGCCCCAGCGGATCACCGCCAGCTTCTCGACGGGGCGGGCGCAAGGGATCATGGAAGTCGTCGAGTCGATCAACCACGCGATCTCCGAGTATCTGGCGGTGAAGGTGAAGGCCAGCCTGCTGGTCGCCGTCCCGATCGGCCTGCTGTGCTGGGGGTTCGGGATCACCGGCGCGGCTACCTGGGCCGTGATCACGTTCTTCGGCAACTTCCTGCCGTACATCGGCCCCTTGATCGCCGTGGTTCCGCCGGTCACGCTCGCGTTTCTGGAGTTCGACTCGATGTGGCCGCCGATCGTTTTCACGCTGATCTTGATCACGATTAACGGAGTCACCTCGAACGTGATCGAGCCGGCGATGACCGGCAAGGCGCTCGGCCTTAGTCCGTTGATCGTGCTGATCGGCCTGGCGTTCTGGAGCCTGCTCTGGGGACTGGTCGGCATGGTGCTCGCGGTGCCGCTGACGGTGATCTTCAAGATCATTCTCGAGCACACGCCGGCGACCCGGCCGATCGCCCGTCTGATCTCCGACGAGGAGTGACGAGGGCGTGACGTTCGCCCGCCGAGGCCCGAAGGGATTTTTCCGGGCTTCCTTGACGGTTGACGGGCCCTCGCCTTACAACCCTCCTGCACGGATGACGATTCGATGAATCGAAACGAGAGGGGCGAGAGGACGATGCCAGCGCCAGCAGACAGCAAGCGAGTCGTCATCGTCGGGGCGGGGCCGGGGGGGCTGGCCGCGGCCATGCTGCTCGCGGCGGCCGGTTGCAAGGTGACGGTCTTGGAGCGGCAGCCTTACGTCGGCGGTCGCACGTCGACCTTCGAGGCTGACGGCTTCCGGTTCGACCTCGGGCCGACGTTCTTCCTTTACCCCCGCGTCCTGGAATCGATCTTCGCGGCGGTCGGTCGCGACCTCCACCAGGAAACGACGATGATCCGCCTCGACCCCCAGTACCACCTCGTCTTCGGCGCGGGGGGGGAGATCAAGGCGACTCCCGACGTCGAGCGGATGGAGCGGGAGATCGCAGCCTTCTCGCCACGCGACGCCCTCCAGCTTCGCCGGTTCCTCGACGACAACCGGGTGAAGATGAACGCGTTCCGCACCGTCCTCGAATCGCCCTTCCTGCGATGGCGCGACATGCTCTCGCCCCGGCTCGCGAAGATGTTGCCGATCCTCCGCCCATGGCTCTCGCTCGACGGCGAGCTGAAGCGCTATTTCGACGACCCCCGCGTCCGCCTCGCGATGACGTTCCAATCCAAGTATCTCGGCATGTCGCCGTTCAACTGCCCGAGCCTGTTCTCGATCCTCTCGTTCCTCGAATACGAGTACGGCGTCCACCATCCGGTGGGCGGCTGCGGCGCGGTCTCGCAGGCGATGGCCCGCGTCGCCGAGAGCCTGGGCGCGACGATCTCGCTGGACGACGAGGTCGAGGAAATCCTCTTCGAAGGCCGCAAGGCCGTCGGCGTTCGATCGCGGTCGGGCGTCCACCACGCCGACGCCCTCGTCATCAACGCCGACTTCGCCCGAGCCATGAAGCGGCTGGTGCCGAACCATCTTCGTCCGCGATGGTCCGACCGAAAGATCGCGCGCAAGCGGTTCTCGTGCTCCACCTACATGCTCTATCTCGGTATCGAGGGCCGGTACGACGACCTGGCGCATCACACGATCCACCTGGCCGACGACTACCTTGCCAACCTCGACGACATCGAGACGCGCCACGTCCTGTCGGACGATCCGTCGTTCTACGTTCAGAACGCCTGCGTCACCGACCCGTCGCTCGCGCCCCCGGGCAAGAGCACGCTCTACGTCCTCTTGCCGGTCACGCATCAGCATTCGAACGTCGATTGGGCCCGCGAGGCGCCTCGGTTCCGCAAGCTCGCGCTGCGGCAACTCGCCAAGATCGGCCTCGACGACGTGGCGGAGCGGATCGTCTTCGAGCGCCAGGTGACGCCCGCCGACTGGGACCAGCAGCATGAAATCCACCTGGGCGCCACGTTCAACCTGGCGCACAACCTGTCGCAGATGCTTTACCTGCGCCCTCGCAACCGCTTCGAGGGCCTCGAATCGGTCTACCTCGTCGGCGGCGGGACGCATCCGGGGAGCGGGTTGCCTGTCATCTACGAGTCGGCCCGGATCACCTCGCGGCTGATCGGCGAAGACCTCGGCGTGCCGGTCGTCGTCGACGGCGAGGTGTCGGATCGCCGCGCGACGGCCGCCGCACTGATCGGCGTCGCCTGATCTTTGTAAGGAGCCTGATATGAGCAAGTCGGAACGCATCGGGGTCGTCGGCGGCGGGCTGGGCGGGCTGGCCTCGGCCTGCACGCTGGCCGCGCGCGGGTACGACGTCGTCCTGTTCGAGAAGAACCCCTGGCTCGGCGGCAAGGCGGCCGTCCTGACCGAGGGCGGCTACCGGTTCGACATGGGGCCGACGATCCTGCTGATGCCCTCCGTCCTGGCGAAGATCTTCGCCGAGGCCGGGCGCGACCTCAAGGACGAGCTGGACCTGATCCCGCTCGACCCCCAGTGGCGGTCGTTCTTCGACGACGGCGCGACCCTCGACCTGCACGCCGACGTCGCCGCCATGGCCTCGACCCTCGACGCGTTCGCCCCCGGCGGCGCGGCGTCGGCGGGCTATCGCGGTTTCCTCGACCTCTCGGAGCGGCTCGACGACATCTCGCGACGCTATTACTTCTGGCGGTCGATCGGGTCGGTCCGCGATATGTTCGATCCCTCGGCCACCTTCAACCTCTCGACCCTCGGCGACCTCATTGCCATGCGGCCGTGGAGCACGATGGGCGCGACGATCCGGAGCTATGCGCGCGACCCGCGCGTCGCCCAGATGCTCGACCACTTCACGCAGTACGTCGGCTCGGCGCCGGACCTCTCGCCGACGGTCCTTTGCGGCATCGCGCGGATGCAGACCGGCGAGGGCGTCTGGTATCCGCGTGGCGGAACCCGCGCCGTTGCCGACGCTCTGGTTCGCCTGGCCGGCGACCTGGGCGTCGAGTTCGTCGTCGGCGCGTCGGTCGATTCGATTGCGACCGACGCGGAAGGCCGCGTCGAGGGCGTCGACCTCGACGACGGCCGGCGCATTCCGCTCGGGGCGGTGGTCTCGAACAGCGACTCGGTCCGGACCCATCGCGAACTGCTCGCCGGCCGCCCCGCCGCTTCGCGGTTCGAGCGCCGGCGACGCTACGAGCCGGCCTGCTCGGGCGTCGTGATGTACCTCGGCCTCGACCGCCGCTACGAGCAATTGCTCCACCATAACTTCGTCTTCTCACGCGATCCGCACGAGGAGTTCGACTTCATCTACCGCAAGGGCGAGCCGGCCCCCGACCCGACCTGCTACCTCTGCGCGCCGGCGGCCACCGACCCCGACGTCGCGCCCGAAGGGGGCGAGGCGCTTTACGTCCTGGTTCACACGCCCTATCTGCGGTCGCATCACGACTGGGATGCGCTCTATCCCGCGTACCGCCGGACCATCCTCGACAAACTCGCGAAGACCGCCGGGATGACGGACCTCGAAAGCCGGATCAAGGTCGAACGCCGGCTGACGCCTCAAGACATCCACGACCGTTACCGCGTGCTCGACGGCGCGATCTACGGCCTGGCCAGCCACGGTCGGCTCAACGGGGCGTTCAAACCGGCGAATCGCAGCCCGGACGTCCCGGGGCTTTATCTCGCCGGTGGCGCCGCGCACCCCGGACCCGGAATGCCGATGGTCCTGATGTCGGGCTGGATTGCGGCCGACGCCCTCGATCAAGACGGGGTCGTCGAACGCCGGGGCGGGGCGGTTTCCCTAGACGCCAACTCCTCCGCGCACACGGCCGTCTCATGACGTCGCGATCGCTCGACGCTCTGCCACGCCGATCGGCGCGACTCTTTCGCGGCTTCCGCAAGTACGCTCGACGCTACATCAGCAAGAACTTCCACGCGATGCGGATCGACGCGGGCGGAACCTTGCCGGACCTGCCCGACGGCCCTTTGATCGTCGCGATGAATCACCCCTCGTGGTGGGACCCGTTGACGGCGGTCGTGCTCTCCGGACTGATGCCGGATGCGCGGGCGCACTACGCCCCGATGGACGCGGGCGGGCTGGCGCAATATCGGTTCATGGAGTGGCTGGGGATCTTCGGGATCGAGCTGGGAACCACGCGCGGGAGCCTCGTCTTTCTCCGGAAGTGCAACGCCGTCCTCGCCAGGCCCGAGTCGGTGTTGTGGATCACCGCCCAGGGGCGGTTCGCCGACGTTCGCGACCGACCGACCCGCCTCAAGGTAGGGATTGGCCACCTGCTCCATCGCGCGTCGCGCGTCTCGGTCGTTCCGCTGGCGATTGAGTACCCGTTCTGGAACGATCGGCTCCCCGAGCTGCTCGTGCGGTTCGGTCCGCTCATAGACGTCGGCGATGGGGCGGCGGAATCGTCGGAAGGCTGGACCCGACGCATCGAATCGGCCCTCGAAGCCGTGCAGAATCACCTCGCCGAATCGGCTTGCCGTCGCGATCCCGAGGCCTTCAACGTCTTGATCGGCGGAACGGCGGGCGTCGGCGGCTTCTATGACGTCGGCCGCAGATTCCTGGCGGCGATTCGCGGCAAGCCGTTCATCGCCGACCACCAAGCCCACCAACCGACCGGCGAATCCCAACCATGACGCTCTTTCTCGCCATCTGCCTGGCTCTCGCCCTCTTGCCGGCGCTGATTTTCCTGGTCAATCTCGGCGCGTACCGGCCGCCTCCGCTCGGGGAGCCACCGGGGGCCGCCCTGCCCCTCTCGGTCTTGATCCCTGCGCGCGATGAGGAGCTTCTGATCGGCGATGCGGTCCGCGCCGTGCTGGCGAACCAGGGGATTGAATTCGAAGTGCTGGTCCTCGACGACCATTCGGGAGACGCGACGGCCGAGATCGTCGAAGCCATCGCGAGCCGGGACGACCGGGTTCGCCTGATCGCGGGGGCCGCGCTTCCGCCGGGCTGGTGCGGCAAGCAGTACGCCTGCTGGGCGCTGGCTCACGAGGCGCGTCATCCCGTATTGGTCTTCCTCGACGCCGACGTTCGGCTCGCGCCCGACGCGCTGGGGCGGATGTCGGCGTTTCTGGCGGCGAGCGGGGCCGATCTCGCCAGCGGGATTCCCCACCAGGAGACGTTGGGATTTCTGGAGAAGCTGCTGATTCCGCTGATCCACTTCGTCATGCTAGGCTTCATGCCGATCCCGAGCATGAGACGCACGCGGATGCCGTCGCTGTCGGCCGGCTGCGGCCAGCTTATCGTCGCCCGCCGCGATTCGTACTTCCGCGCCGGGGGACACGCGGCGATCCGCGCGTCGTGGCACGACGGCCTCCAGATGCCTCGACTGTTCCGCGCGGCCGGTCTGAGGAACGATCTCTTCGACGCCACCGACCTGGCCGAATGCCGGCTCTACCAGACCGCCCGCGACGTCTGGAACGGCCTCGCCAAGAACGCCGGCGAAGCCCTCGCGGCACCGCGCCTGATCGTGCCGATGACGACCATCTTGCTGGGCGGTCAGATTCTCCCGTTTCTGCTGATCGTTCCGGCCGTCGCCGGCTGGCCCCGACCATGGAGCGCGGTCGAGTGGAGCCTCCTGGCATGCGCCGTCTGCGCCGCCTGGCTGCCTCGATTCGCCGCCGTCGCTCGCTTCCGCCTACCGCTCGCCGGCGCGATCCTCCACCCCCTTGGCGTCTTCGTCCTCGTGGCCATCCAGTGGTACGCCCTGCTCCGCAACCTCCTCGGCCGCCCGACCGTCTGGAAAGGCCGGCCGCAGCCGATCGTCCATGATCGCGAGACGGTTTGACTCCGACTTCAATCCATCATGACGCTGTGAAGACAACCGGTCTCATGAAAATTGGGCTCGGAGTGGTCCGGGTCCGGATACGAGCCCGAAGCGGCAGCGAGTGAATTTCCGGTCGGCCATTCGAATCGATTCACTCGCTGCCGCTTCGGGCTGCTCTGGAAATTCCGGTCCGTGGTTTGCCGTAGGGACGCGCCTACCGGACCCGGTCGTGACGCCATGCGAAAAGCCCCCCATTTTCATGAGGCCGGGTGTCCCGAAGGCGTCATTGTGGTTCGTATTCGGGATTCGGGCCGATTCGGATGATCCCGCCGCTTTTGTCGATCGCTCGGATTGGAGCGAGGGAGAATTGTGATGAGGTTCACAAGGCTTCGAAGCGATCGGGAGTATGTTCCCAGATGGAGGACTCTCCGAACGGCAGGCGGTCTTTGATAATTCGACGTTGGAACAACCGTGCTGAGCAGCTGGTGGCACCAAGAATCGGCGCGAACGAACCCAACGCTCCAGCAGCCTGGAGCGACTCGCGACGCCAAGAATCGGCGCGAACGAACCCAACGCTCCAGCAGCCGACGATTCGCCGGCTTGGCCCGTCTCCTTCTATCCTATCGCGGCAACGATAGGAACAATCTCGCGAGCGACGACCGAACGAATCGCCATGCCGCCAGTTTGGGGCGCCCGACCTCATGAAAATGGAGTCGAGGATCACGGAACCTCTTGGGGTGCCACGGGTTCCGTACTCGGACCCCGTGTAGGCGAGGCTTGGTCCAGCACGGGGTCCGAGTACGGAACCCGTGGCACCCATGGAGCTTACGGCAGTCGCATTCCTGGGACGTCTGTTTCAGAGCAAGCCGAGTGGCCGCTTTTTCGCGTGATCGAAGCCAATTTGATTCTCAGTTCCAAATTGATTTGTGTAAAAGTGTTACGCTGAAATTCGAGGCGGCGGGTCGAGGTCGAACGAACCCAATCGCACGGGGCGGGCTCGTGGGAGCGCTCAGGCGGCGGGGGCCGTTGAGGAAGAGGCGGGCGAGGCTGTTTTTCGGCGCGAGCGAAGCCAATTCGGCCCGGCTGACGGCTTTATTCGGAGCGATTGAGTCGGCCGGGATCGGAGGGCTGCGGGTCGTTGGAAGTTCCCTTCACGGGATCGGATCGCTCCGTTACGATGCCGCGGCCTGTCCGGATGGAAGGAGATGGGACGCGTGCGCGAGTCGTGCGTCGAAGACCGAATGTACGCTCGGTATGGAGGATCAGGGATGACGATTTACGATGCGGCCATGGCGGTCGTCTTGATCGGCGGGATGATCCGAGGCGCGTGGCGCGGGATTACCTGGCAGCTTGCGAGCATCGGCTCACTCGTCCTGGGCTACCTGTTCGCCTACCCGATCTCGGCGCAGATCGCCCCCCTGCTGCCTGGCCCCGCCGAGACGACCCGGGCGCTCTCGATGGCCGTCGCTTACGCGGTCGTCTCCGGCGGTGTATTCTTCGCTGCATGGATGGTTCGAGGCACTATTCACAAGCTCAAATTCGACGCCTTCGACCGCCATCTCGGCATGATGCTTGGCGGCGTCGAGGGGGCGGGAGTCGGGATCTTGCTGACTCTGCTGATCGTCAGCGTCTCTCCCAACACCCGCGAGCCGATCTTCGCGAGCCCCAGCGGCCGGGTCGTCGGCAGCGTCATGAATACACTCGGGCCGGTCCTGCCCGGCGAGGTGCGGCGTATCCTGCAACCCTTTTGGAACGCGGCCGACGGTTCCAACGGCCAGTCCGTCGCGGACTCGGACGAGCCCGCCCCGGCCCCCGCTCCTGAGAGCCCAGCCTCAGCACCGGTCGTCGCCGCGTCCGTGGTTCAGCCGGTGAAGCCCGCATCGACGCGCGACGCCGCCGTCCGGCCCGTCGCCGGCCGTGGCGACGAGACGCCGGCGCTCGAAGCTCCCGCGCAACCTGCCCAGGCCGGTCCTCGGTCGGTGCTCGACTCCATCGTGGATCAAGGCAAGCAGGCGGTCGAGCAGGTCGTCGTCGAGTCGCTCGACACCGATCCCGATCAGAAGGCCTCCACCATTCGTCAGCTCGTCGACAAGGACAAGAAGCGAATCCAGAACGCCGTCTCCGATGTCGTGGGGGGCGTCAAGCAGAACCTGACCAAGCAGGCTCAGGGGCGAGCCGGACAGGTTCAAGGTCGCGTCAACCAGATCCAGGGGCAGGCCGTCAAGGCCCGGCAGAAGATCGAACAGAGGATCGGCGATACGATCGACAAGACAATCGATCAGCAGCTCGACAGGCTGGGCGGCCTGCAACCCGCCCCGGAGAAAAACCCTCGATGAGCGACACCGAAGAGTTCCGTGTGGAAGTCGGCGACCGACCCATCAACCTGTCCCAGGTGCTGAAGCTGGCGGGATGCGTCCTCAGCGGCGGCGAGGCCAAGAACCTCATCGCCGACGGGGCGATCCGGGTCAACGGCGAGGTCGAGCTGCGCAAGCGTCGGCAGATGGCCAAGGGCGACGTCGTCGTGATCGAGAACGGGCCGAAGATCCTGCTCGTCTGAATTCAACCCGACCGTCCGTTGGCCTGGGCGATCGCCCGGCGGATCGCCTCGGATACACCGACAGGCCGGATCGAGAAATCGTTCAGCGAGCTTCGGTCGCGAACGACCGTGGGGTTCTTGAGCCCCTCGACCAGATGCCTGCCGACTTCGAATCGCGAAGGAGTGACGAGGGCGAGCCAGAGCCCTGAGAACCAGGGCGAGAGGACGGGTACCGGGATCAAGACCCGATGCAGCCCCTTTTGTCGCGCATACTCACGGATCAGGTCGCTGTACTTCACCACGTCGGTCCCGCCGATCTCGTAAGTCCGGCTGCCCGTCTTCGGAAGATCTTTTGCTTTGAGGAGATACGACACGACGTCGGCTACGGCGATCGGCTGGGTCGGGGTAGAGAGCCAGCGTGGGCAGATCATCACCGGCAGTCGCTCGGTCAGGGTCTTGACCATGTCGTACGATAGGCTTCCTTCCCCCAGGATCGCCGACGCCCGAAACTCGATTGTCTCGACACCCGAATCTCGGAGGATCTCGCCGACCTCGTGACGGCTCCGAAGATGCGGGGAGAGGTGCGGATCGGAGTCGTCGCCCAGGCCGCCGAGATAGACGATCCGCGCGACCCCGGCCGCCTTTGCTGCGGCGGCGAAGTTGGTCGCGGCCCTACGGTCTTCGTTCTCAAAATCCTTCGAGCTCGACATCAGATGAACCAGGTAGTAGGCCGTTTCCACTCGCCGCAGGGCTTGATCCAGCGACCCGCGATCCAGGACGTCACCGGCGACCACCTCGGTCTCGGGCCCTACGATGGATCGCAGCTTGTCCGGATCGCGGGCGAGGCATCGAAGCGGCACTCGGGCATGCTCCAGCGCGGGGACGAGCCGTCCGCCTATGTAGCCGCTGGCTCCGGCCACGAAGATGAGGGGTCGCGTTTCGGAGATCATTGGGCACATAGTTGCGGGTCTCCCGGATAGCAAGGCGGGCCTCTCGAACTCCCTTCGATCCACACCGGCGAGCAGCACTCCCTCTTGAAAGCGGTCGCGATGAAAACCTTTCGCAAACCGTCTGCCGAACTGATCAAGAAGTTCCTGAAGCAGCAATCGAAGGGCGAATTCACCTATGCGCCGGTCGGCGCGACAGCCGGCGCGCTCCCATTGGGTTATCGGCTGAATCATACCCGAGTGAGGATCGGCCAGGGCGTAGAAGTGTTCGAGCGAGCGAAGGCCGCGCTGCGGCGCTGGGAACAGTTTCGCATCGGATGGGCTGAGGTGCAGCCCGCCGACGCGCCAATCGTCCCCGGAACGGTGGTCGCAATCGTCGCCCAACGGCTCGGCGTCTGGTGGCTGAACGCCTGCCGGGTGGTCTACGTCGTCGATGAAGCGGATCCCATCGGACGCTTCGGTTTTGCCTATGGGACGCTCCCTGATCATGTGGGGGCGGGCGAAGAGCGCTTCTTGATCGAGTGGGACCGCAACCGCGACGAGGTCTGGTACGACATTCTGGCTTACTCTCGCCCCCACGCGTTGCTCACCCTGGTTGGATACCCTTACATGCGATGGTCCCAACGACTTTTTGGCCGAAGGTCGGCGGCGGCCATGATCCGGGCCGTGAGCGAGCCAGTGGCGACGCCTTCGTCGCCCTGAGCAAGGCAAGTCCAAAATCCGTCCGCTCGTTCCGTATCCGTGTTTACAGACTGTTACGGGAGGACGAGGGCCGATGAGATTAGAATCGACGCCATCAAGACAAGGGGTTGGGTGAAACCGTAGATTCGTCTCATTCCGATGACCATCAGGAGACTCTTCCCATGCTTTCTCACGATCGTCATGCAAGCCGTCGGGCGTTTCTCGGAGCGTGCTCCGCGAGCGCGGCGTTCTTCACCACGCGGGGGTTGTTCGCCGAGGAACTGGCCCGCACGCCGTCGCGGACCGAGGGCCCGTTCTACCCGGACAAGCTGCCGCTCGACACCGACAACGACCTGATCATCATCAAGGACGGCATCACGCCGGCGGTCGGCGAAATCACCCACCTGACCGGCCGCGTCCTCGACGTGACCGGCAGCCCGGTCCGCGATGCGACGATCGAGATCTGGCAGTGCGACGCCAACGCGGTCTACCTCCACACCACCGACAGCGGTCAGAAGGTCGATCAGCAAGACAAGAACTTCCAGGGTTTCGGCCGGTTCACGACCGGATCGACGGGCGAGTACCGATTCCGCACCATCAAACCGGTCCCCTATCCGGGACGTCCCGCGCCTCATATCCACTTCAAGGTCAAGAAGGGGGATCGCACGCTCCTCACCTCCCAGATCAACATCGCCGGCCACCCGGGCAACGAGGTCGACGGCGTGGTGCGAGGCGGGATCGGCGTGTTCGACCGCGAGCTGCTGATGACCGACTTCAAGCCGATCCCGGGCTCGAAGATCGGCGAGCTGGTCGCCGAGTTCACGATCGTCCTGGGCCGCACGCCCGACGAACACGCTCTGCAATCGAGCCGAAAGCCCAACCTCGGATCGTGACGCCTCCACCCTGCCGAAACACCCCTTGAATCCAGGTGAACGATGAAGATGATAATTAGGTGTTTTTTGATGGGTATGGCGGCGTTCGCGGTCTCCGCCGCATCGGCCCAGGGGCCGGGCGCGACCCTCACGAAGGCGGCCGACGCCGAGAACCTCGTCAGGCGGATGATGGCCTTCGATAAGGACGGCGACGGCAAGCTGACCAGGGCCGAGATCGCCGACAAGCGGCTCGAACGCCTCTTCGATCGGGCCGACGCCGACAAGAACGGCCAGGTCACCAAGGACGAACTGACCGCCCTCGCGTCGAAGGAGCACTCGGACGAGCCCGATTTCGGCGGCCCCGGGGGACCTCCGGGAGGCCCCGGCGGTCCTCCTCCCGGCTTCATGATGGGCGGGTTTCCGCGACCCGGCGAGATCTTGCCGCAGATGCTCCGGCGCGACCTGAAGCTGTCTTCCGAGCAGACCCGCGAGCTGGAGAACCTTCAGAAGGAAGTCGACCAGTCGCTTGCCAAGATCCTGACCGACGCCCAGAAGCAGCAGCTCAAAGAGCTGAGTTCGCGAGGCCCTCGCGGGTTCGGCCCTCCGGGAGGCGGTCGGCGGGGACCCGGCGGCCCGGGGCGGCCTCCAGGCGGTCCCCGCTGAGAAGACCGGAAAGGCGTTTCGCGCGGGCCGGGGTCGAGGGGCTACACCCGCCTGGATCGTATCTTGTATCGTAGGGGGCGGGCCGACCGGGGACGCACGTTTCCGGCAGCCGGTCATCCGATCGTGCGCATCAACTCTCCTTGCGCGGGAGCCCTCTCCGATGCCGTCGACCGAACGCGAACGCGGCGCCGAATCACCCTCGTCAACCCTCGCTGTCGAGGAGGGCGTCGCGACGATCCGTCCCATCCGGATCTGGATACATGTGATGGCGTTGGGAGTCGTCGCGGGGGTCGTCGCCTGGCTCGCGGGCGAGGCTTGCCTCAACGTCGTCCAGCCCAGACGTCATGCGATCGTCGATCGGGGGATCACTCTGAACGTCTCCGATCGCCGAGGCGAGGCCAACGCGACCGCCGTCAATGCGGGGCTGGCGTTCATACTTCTTGGTGGGTCGCTGGGGGCGGCCCTGGGAGCGGCGGGGGGGCGGATTCGAGGCTCCAACCGGGGGGCCGGCTCGGCCGCGGCGGTCGGCCTGGGGGCGGGGGCGTTGGGCGCCGCCCTCGTTTCCCTGGCGATCCTTCCGGCGTATGACACTTATAGGCTCAGCCATCCGGACGAGGCTTCGCGCGACCTGATCCTTCCCCTGCTCGTCCATGTCGGGGTCTGGGCGACGGCCGGGGCCGCCGGCGGCCTGGCGCTGGGCGTCGGCCTGGGACTGGGCGATCGACGGGCGATCCTCAATGTCGTGCTGGGGGGGCTCATCGGCGCGGCGGTGGGCGCCACGGTTTTCGAGCTGGTCGGCGCGTTCGCGTTCCCCACGGCCGAGACCGCGCGGTACGTCTCCAGGACCGGGCCGACCCGCCTACTCGCCCGGCTTCTGGTCTGCGTCTGCGCCGCCGGAGGTGTCGCGGCGGCGGCCGTCGACGCGCTCGGGCGCCGGAGCGACGTCGCCGCCTGACTCCACCACCATGTAGCTCGCCCTGGGAGCGACGTTCCGGAGGATATCCACGATACCCGAAGGCCAATATATTGTGATGCGTTTGATGGTTTCCGCCGGTCCAAGCCCGACGAGCAGGCGCGGGTCGTTCGTCGACTGCATGCTGCATCCCCCCTTGCGGAGGCGGGTGACGACCTGGCCGCCGGCCTCGACCTCGACGCGGGCTCCGATCGCGTCGCGGTTGCTCCGGGTTCCGACCAGGGTCAGGCGGACCCACGCACCGTCGCTGGGGGTGTCGTTGCGGAGGATCGCCGGACGGCCGTCCATGTGGTTGACGACGATGTCGACGTCGCCGTCGTCGTCGATATCGCCGAAAGCAGCGCCCCTAGCGACGTGCCGGGCGACGAGGTACGGCCCGACGTCGCGGGTCGACAGCTCGAACCGCCGACCGCCGGCTTTCGAACCCGTCTCGGTCGGGACGTTGCGGAACAAGAGAGGAGGTTCGTCATAGGTCATCATCGGCGCGAGGTCTTTGCGGTTCGGGTCGATGTGGCCGTTGGCGACGAAGGCGTCGGGCCAGCCGTCGTTGTCGAAGTCGGCCAGGGCGCATCCCCAGCCGACCCACGGCTTGCTGGCGGCGGCCAGGCCCGCCACGGCCGACGCCTCGCGGAAGCTCACTGGCGCGCCGCCGAGGTTGCGGTAGAAGGCGATGTGCTCGTTCTGGAAGTTGGAGACGAACAGCTCGGGGAGGCCGTCGCCGTCGCAGTCCTCGGCGTCAACTCCCATGCTCGATTGAGCAAGGCCCGATTCGTTGAAGGCGGCGCCCGATACCTCGGTGGCGTCCTCGAACGTGCCGTCGCCCTGGTTGAGGTAGAGGAAGTTGGGGTTCAGGTCGTTGGCCACGTAGAGGTCGGTCCGGCCGTCGCCGTTGAGGTCGGCGGCCACGACTCCGAAGCCGTGGCCGTCGACCCTGCCCAAACCCGCCTGGTCGGTCACGTCGGTGAACTTCAGCCCGCCGTCGTTGCGGTAGAGGATGTGTTTGACCGTGCGGATCTCCGAGGGGGAGCAGAACAGCGGGACTCGGTCGTTGCCACAGCGGTGGGCGTCTTGCGGATAGACCCAGTCGCCGTAGTTCGCCACGTAGACGTCGAGGTCGCCGTCGCCGTCGTAGTCGATCATCGCCCCGCCCGACGACCAGTTCGGCGCATCGATCCCCGAAGCTCGGCCGACGTCCCGGAACGTGCCGTCGCCGTTGTTGACGAACAGGGCGTTCGACCCATAATTACACAGGAATACGTCGGGGTCGCCGTCGTTGTCGAGGTCGCCGGCGATGATCCCGTGGCAGAAGCCGGAGAAGCCCAGGCCCGACGCCTCAGTGACGTCCTCGAACCGACCACCGCCGAGGTTCCTGTACAGCCGGTTCGAGGACTTCGGCCCGGAACCCAAGGGCAGCGGCTGGCAGGTCGCGAAATAGAGATCCAGCCGACCGTCGCCGTCGTAGTCGAACATTCCCACGCCCGAGCCGAATGCGGTGGGATAGAGCTTGCGGTCGTCGACTCCCGAGACGTGGACGAAATCGACATGCGACGATTCGGTGATGTCCACGAACCGGAACGGGCTCGGTTGGTCGGACAGGTTGGACGAGGTGTCGGCCAGGGCGTAGAACGTCGACTGCCGGCCGATCGAGTAGTCGACGCGGTCGCGAATGTTGGGCGCGAACGGAGCCTGGGGCAGGCGCGTCGACGGCTGCTCGACGGCCGGCGCGTGGTCGCAACCGGCGGCCGGGAGCACGAGGCAGGCGGCCGCCAGAATCCACGTCGTCAAGGCGGTCGGACCGATCGGCCATGCCATGGAATGCGCTCTCGACGCGTCGTGGTGCCGTCCCGTCCGCTTCGCGGCCCGGCGTTTCAGCCCTTGGGGATGTTGGCCGGGCGCTTCTTGAGAAGCTCGCCGTGCTTGCCGATCATCTGTTTGTATTCCGGCTTGAAGCGGAGCCGCTGGTTCGGGCCCGCCTCTCCCAGTTCGGCCGGGGCCGACGACGAGGCCGGCGTCTGCGAGCCGCAGCCGGCCCCGAAGCCGAGGCACACCAGGACGATCAGCGCCGACCGCGCGCGATGACGATAGCTCAAGCTCAAGACCTGCTCCTTATCGATAGAGTCGGGCCGGGAGGTCCGGTCAATAGGCGTCAGCGCTCACGACCTCGCCGCCGTTGCGGCTGCCCAGCGCCCACCATGTCTGGAGGTTGATGCTGTCCTTGATGAACTTGACCGAGCCGTCGGCGAAGCCGATGTTCACTCCGCCCGGGTGGTTGCTGGTCGCCGTGACGGCCGCAGTGGTTCCGCCGTTCGCCCCGTCGGAGCTGAAGTTCCCCTGGGCGCCGAAGAAGCCGCTTTCAGCGCCCACGCAGGAATACTTGTTCGGGGTCATGAAGTGTGTATACGACGTGTTCGCCGTGACGTACCCCTGGCTGAAGAGCCAGGATGAGCCGAAGGCAGCGTCCGACGAAGGGGGCGTGCCGTTCGGAAGGCTCTGACACCCGGACATCAGGCTTTGGGCCAGAGTGAGGCCCAGCAGCCCCTGGTCCTGTGGGGGGGCGACGGAGCTGATCTGGAACAGCGACCGCTTCGCGAACGCCGACCCCGCGGTGGCCGCCGACTTCGTCGGATCGTCCAACCCGGTCCCGTAGCCCAGAAGGTGCTCGGAGAACAAGGCCGTATTGCTGGTGCCGTCGGTGACGGACGCCAGAGTGACCGGCCCCAGCTTCGGACTGCTCACAAAGATGTCGCCGCGCGCGGGCACGATCGTGCCGTTGCACGTCGCGATCATACCCGGTCCGCCGTAATTGCCCGCGTAGTTGGTCTGTCCCCACGTCCCCGTGAACGAGATCTCGTGGGTCAAACTTTCGGACGGGCACAGCAACGTCGCCAGGGCCAGCAACCCCGACGTCGAATTCGCCCGGCCGCCGAACGTGTTCGATGTCACGAAGCCGATCTCGAGCATCGGAAGGTTGAAGTTGATCGAGTTGTAGATCGGCGACTGCTCCAGGTTCGGCAGGATCGATGCGGCCCACGACGGCTCCCAGGCCCACTGGCTCGTATTCTGAACGGTCTGGCATGGATAGACGTTGTTCGACGACACATAGTTATGCGCGGCCAGGCCCAATTGCTTGATGTTGTTGATGCACTGCGCCCGCCTCGCCGCCTCGCGCGCCGCTTGAACCGCGGGCAGTAGAAGCGCGATCAGGACCGCGATGATCGCGATCACCACGAGCAATTCGATCAGTGTGAAGCCGCCACGTCTGCGCGCAGGGAGATTGTGGCACATGAGAGGCTTCCTTTTGCAAGCACGACCGGATGGAAGAATTGAATCAGTCCAGCGTGCTGATGCTAACCATGCTCAACATTCATTTCAAGAGATCACCTACGAAGAAACCTATCGATCGGGCGTTCTGAGAAAGAATTCAGATACGCATCGGGGAATTCCGCTGTGAGAATCGCTTCATATTTCCGGAGCGCGTTGAAGTCCACATCAACGAGAGCCGATCGGACCGGCGTCGAGGATGTGGAAGCCCTCGCGGCCCTCGGTGATCTCGACGGCGCAGTCGATCGGCGTGTTGTGGAAGGCCTGACGCGTCGAGCTGGTCAGCCAGGTCACCTCCAGCATCTTGATCGTTTCGGCGGCGCCGAGGCCGATGGTGCAGGTGAGCGGGTTGCCGCCGAAGCTCGATCCGGCCGTTATGCGGCGGTGGCGCGAGACGATCGCGCCGTCGGCGGACGGCAGGTCGACGCGGATCTTCGCCCCGAGCGCGGCGCGGTTGGTTTTGGTGCCGATCAGCTTGACGGTCAGCCAGTGGCGGCCGTGGCCGGGGTTTTGGAAGAGGACGTTGTGGGCTCGATCGCCGGGCGCGGCGCCGCCCGCCTCGACGAAGAGATCGAGGTCGCCGTCGCGGTCCCAGTCGGCGAAGGCCACGCCGTGGCCCTTCTGGAGGTGCCCCGTCCCTGTCGCCGCGGTGACGTCTTCAAACCGCCGTCCGCCGATGTTGCGAAACATCAGGTTGGGCATGAGATAGGAATACGATGGCCTGCCGGTTCCCAGGTAGACGTCGAGGAAGCCGTCGTTGTCGAGGTCGCCGAAATTCGAGCCCATCGGCAGGACGACGCGGTCGAGGCCGACCTCGGCCGTGACGTCGCGGAATCCCTCGGCCCCGCCGACGTTCCGATACAAGCGCGGGCGTTCGCCGGTCGTCGGCATGCCCAGTTGGTCCTTGATCACTTCGGTAAGGGTCGCGCGGTTGGGATTGACCCAGAGGTCGAGGCGGCCGTCATTGTCGAAGTCCCAGAACCAGCAGGCGAAGCTGTCGATCGGCTCGGCGACCCGCAGAGCCGAGGCCACGTCGAGGAACGTGCCGTCGCCGTTGTTGCGATACAGCCGGTTCGGCTGGCCCAGGTTCGAGACGTAGAGGTCGGGGAAACCGTCGTCGTCGTAGTCGCCCCATGCGACCCCTTTGCCGAACCGGTCGTTGGTCACGCCGGCCGCGACGGCCACGTTCTCGAACCCGCCGTCGCCCTTGTTGTGATAGAGCCGGCCTCGATTCCGAGGGTCGGGTCGGCCAGGGTCGAACTCGCCCGCGACGTACAGGTCGACCAGGCCGTCATTGTCGTAATCGGCCCAGCCGGCCGCCTGCGACGCGATAGGTTCGCCAAGCCCCGCCGCCAGCGTGACGTCTTCGAACACGCCCCGCTTGTTCCGCAGGAGCGACATCCGCCGGGGCGTCTCCCACCCGCCCCGAAGCATCAAGACATCGAGATCGGCGTTGTTGTCGTAATCGGCGTGGCAGGCGTTCAAGGACAGGACCTGATGGGCCAGGCCGGCGGAGTCGGAGACGTCTTCGAACGTGCCGTCCCCCTTGTTGCGAAGCAGCGAAGCCCCGCGCTCGGGGTCGGTCGTGGGCATGAAGACGTCGAGCCGGCCGTCGCCGTCGAAGTCGTCGACGAGACATGCACCGGCCATCGACGATCCCTGTGCGTTGAGGCCCACCCGTGACGCGATGTTGGGCATCCGCGCCAGGCCGTCGGTCGTCTCCACGAACCGTCCCAGGGGCAAGAGCAGGTCGCGGGGGACGGCGTCGGGGTATTCGCCCAGCGTCATGTAGGCGACGTTCAAGAGCCACTGGACTCCGAGGTCGTCGGGGCGCAGCTTCAGGTAACGTGTGAAATGCTCGATCGCCTCGCGCGAGCCTTCGACGCGGCGGTGGATCGCGGCGGCGGCGAGCGGGAAGATGCAGCTCGCCTCGTTGCAGCAGGAGACGCAGTTCTCGACCTCGCCGCGGCGAAGAGCCGCGACCCCGCGGAGCGCGTCGAGGTTCGCTCGTGCCAGGGGCGACGCCTTGGGGTCGTCGGTCTGCGCCCGGGCGAATTGCCGGCCCGCCTCGTCCCATTCGCCCTCGTACATCCAGATCGAGCCGAGCAGCATGCGGACCCTGGCCGCCGACGGATCGCCGGGCTTCAATTCGGCCAGCTTCGCCTCCAGGTACGCGACCCCGCGCCGGCCTCGGCCCATCACCGACTCGCGGACCTGCTGGAGCGATGACGGATCGGCGATCGGGCCGGAGAACCGGATCGCCGACGCGTAGCCACTGTCGTCGAAGGCGACGTCCGAGAACACCGGAGGGGCCGTGTCGACGGCCCTGGCTGCGCGAGCCTGGGGCGGTGCCGATGCTCGGGCCGGGCGAGCGGACATCCAGGCCCAGACGCGCCCGGGCAGCGTCGCCGGCGCCGGGTCGGTGAGGGCGACGGCCGCGCCCAGGCAGGTCGCGACCAGGACGATCCCGGCCAGGAGGAGCCTCAATGCGATTGATCCGAATGCGGCTTTCATCGTGCGGCCTCCGGCGTCACTTGCAGACGGTGGAAGTTGGCAAGGCCCGTCTCGCCCCGTCGCTCGTGATAATCGGCGAGCAGGCGGCTGGCCTCGGAATCGCCCGGCCGCTCATCGAGGATGCGGCCGGCCCACCGGGCGCCCTCGTCCTCGTGCGCATGGTCGAACATCCAGCGCGCGATCGCAAGTTGGCTGTCGCGGTCGTGAGGGTCGGCGACGAGCCGAGACCGCGCCGCGTTGAGGCTTTTGAGATCGTCACGCAAGCGGCCCGCCGCGGCCTGTTCCGCCCGGGCTTCCTCGGTCCTTCCCAGGCGAGCCAGGACGACGCCTCGGCTGTACCGCACGGGGACGTCGTTGGGGTCCAGGGCGGTCGCCCGGTCGAGGAGGGCCAGGGCGCCGGGCCAGTCGCCGCGACGCTGGGCGGCCTCGGCGAGTTCCTTGAGCGGTTCGGCGTTGCCGGGATTGAGTTCCGACGCCCGGGTCAGATGGCGGATCGCGGCCTCCTCGTCGCCCTGGTCCAACAGGCTACGGCCCGCGCCGAAGTGGGCCGAGGCGTCGTTGGGCTCGGCCGCGAGATAGGCGTCGTAAGCGGCGGCGGCTTCGATCGAACGGTGCGCCTGGCGGAGCGCGTCGGCCAGGCCGAGCCGGGCGCGCGCAAGCTTCGGGTCGCGGTCGAGCGCCTCCTGATAGTCGTGCAATACAGCGCCAGGGTCGCCGCCGTCGCGGGCGTGGGCCTCTGCTCGCCAGAGGTACGGCTTGGGATCGTCGGGGAAATCCCGCGCCCATCGATCGAGTACCGCCGTCGCCCGTCCCAGGTCGAAAGCCTCCAGGTAGACTTTCGCCAGCGCCTCGTCGACCTGCCGGTCGGGTCCGCGACCTTCGGCGAACTCCCGGTGCAGTGCGGGGACGGCCTCGGCGCCGCGGCCGGTCTTCGCGGCGATCAGCGCGCGGAGCAACGCCGGTCCCGGACCCGGAACGCCCCGCGCGATCGCCTTCTTGAGCGCTTCTCTCGCCTCGACGACCGCTCCTCGCGCGATCAAGATCCGGCCCTCAGTCACGAGGGCCTCGGGCTCGTCCGGCGCGGCGGCGGCCCATCGCGCGAGCGCGGCCGAAGCGTCCTCGTAACGACCCGCCGCGACCGCCGCCCGAGCCTCGCGCGCGGTCGCAGGCTCCCCTCGCCGCGCATGCCACGACCAACCCGCGACGGCCATGGCCGCCACGATCAGAATCGCCGCCCCGAAGTATGACCGGGTCGCGACCACCGCAGCCTCCCTCGCCTCGCACGCGAATCCCGCTGATTCTCAGGCGGCGTCGAGCACCGAGTCAATGGGCAGGTTTCCAAGGCCCCATTCCGGTGCCCGTCGAGTGAACAGAAATTTTCCTGGTCGGGCTTCAAGAAGAAATCTTGACAATGTCGATAGACATAGAGGATATTCGTTTTCGGCGACCGTCCCCGCGACCCGGTCAAGGCTTGGTTCGCGTGATGAATGCCACGCTTGCCAGCGGATGCAAGGATCTGGAAGACCCCCGAGGCGATCATGGTGAACAAACCTCTGAGCACGAGAAACATCGACCGCGAAGGGTTTCCCATCCCGGCGGGCGATCTCGATCTCGATCAAGTGCGGGCCGCCGTACGGGGCATCCGCTACGGCGAGGTTCGCGTGATCATTCAGGATGGTCAGATCGTTCAGATCGATCGCCTGGAGAAGCAGCGGCTGCGCTGAGAGCGCGTGACGATCCGCTGATGTCTACTCCGCCGACTCGTCCTCGAGAGGCGTGTTGATCTCCCCGCCGCCCGTCGACTGGACCAGCCAGAGACGGCCCGCATTCGATGGAGTATCGCATGCCTGTTTCTTCCCGCCTTGATCGGACGATGTCGGCTTGGCCGTCCTTGCGATCTGTTCGCAAGGGGTTCACGCTCATTGAACTGTTGGTGGTCATCGCGATTATCGCCGTCTTGATCGCCCTGCTGCTCCCGGCCGTGCAGTCGGCCAGGGAGGCCGCCCGGCGGATTCAGTGCACCAACAACCTCAAGCAGATCGGCCTGGGGCTGCTGAACTATGAGAGCTCGAATGGTTCGTTCCCTCCGGGGGCATTGGCTTACTTTCTCAACGGCAATATCTACTCTCCGACGTTTGCGAACAACCAAGGCCCGAGCGTCCACGCCCGGATGCTCAACTACGTCGAACAGGCTTCGCTGTTCAACGCCCTGAACTTCAGCGTGGCGATATTCAACGAGCCGGTCGGCGACATGATGAACTCGACCGTCACGCTCACGAGGCTTCAGACGTTCCTCTGCCCGTCGAGTCCCGCGCCGAGCTGGACCATCCAGGGCGGCGACAGCGTGTTCAACGGGTTGCAAGCCGTGGGGAACAACTACTTCGCCTCGGTCGGATCGAGCCTGGAGTTCGCGGCCCAGCAGGCCCAGGGGCCGCCCAACGGTCCGTTCCCTTACGTCGGCACGAAGGGGCACGTCACCAAGCTCGCCGAGATCTCGGATGGAACGAGCAACACGCTCGCGTTCGGCGAGTGGAAGACCGGCAGCGGAGTGCTCGCCACCTACTCGATCCAGGACGTCGTCTTCAACGGCACCTTTCCCGCGGGGACCAAGCGGAACGACGGGACGCTGAACATGCCCAGCCCGGCCCTCGTCGCGAGCTTCAAGCCCTGGCTGGAGCAGTGCGGTCAGTTGTGGGCGTCGGGCGGCGGACGCAAGCCCAAGTCGCCGACGCTTGGTGAGTCGTGGGCCTTCGGGTTGACGGGCTACACGATGGGCAACGTGCTGCTCCCCCCGAATTCGAAGTACCCCAACTGCAACGCGGCCGCCAGCGGCATCGAGAACCCCGGCGTGTTCGGCCTGAGCAGCTTCCATCCCGGCGGTGCCAACGTCCTGCTGTTCGACGGCTCGGTCCGGTTCCTCAAGGACACCACCAGCGATCCCACGGTCTGGGCGCTCGGCTCCATCAAGCAGGGCGAGATCGTCTCCTCCGACAGCTATTGATTACCAAGTGCGACGGGGAATTCCTCCCCGCGCAAGAATGCTTCAAACCTTACATCCCAAAGACTGTCGGGCTGGGCGGTGTTGGCTCAGCTCAAGCCCGCCGTCCGGTCCGTATCACATGCATCGGCGAATTGCGAGGGCTTATTTTCAATGGTAAACCGTCCGTTCCGAGTTCTGGCCGTAGCGCTGCTGGGCGTAGTCCCGGCGACGGCTGATGAGCAACGCTCCACTTCCGAAGCCGGCAAGGTGGAGTTTTTTGAGAAGAAGATCCGTCCCCTGCTTGTCGACAATTGCTACAACTGCCACTCGGCGAATTCCGGCGGCAAGAGCGGGCTCCGGGTCGACGATCGCAACGGCCTGGTGCAAGGCGGCGACCGGGGGCCGGCCGTTGTGCCGGGCAAGCCGGAAGAGAGCCTACTCATCCAGACTGTGGCGCACGCGGACGACGCGCCCAAGATGCCGCCCAAGAAGACGCTCACCGCCGAGCAGATCGCCGATCTCACGCAGTGGATCAAGGACGGGGCGGCCTGGCCGTCGGCGGCCGTCGGGATCGATCTCACCAAGCACGACGCGAAGTACGACAAGCTTCGCGCCGAGCACTGGGCCTGGCAGCCGCTGCGTGAGGCGACGCCTCCCGCCGTTCGCGACGCCGCCTGGCCGCGCGACGACGTCGACCGCTTCATCCTCGCCAAGCTCGAAGAGAAGGGGCTCAAGCCGGTGGGCGACGCCGACAAGACGGTGTTGATCCGCCGCGCCACGTTCGACCTGACCGGCCTCCCGCCGACGCCCGAAGCGGTTTCGGACTTCGTCGCGGACAGCTCGCCCGAGGCGTTCGCGAAGGTCGTCGACCAACTCATCGCCTCGCCGGCGTTCGGCGAGCGGTGGGCGAGGCACTGGCTGGACGTCGCCCGCTACAGCGAGTCGACGGGCGGCTCACGCAACGTCCCGTATCCCCACTCGTGGCGGTATCGCGACTACGTGATCGACGCCTTCACGCACGACAAGCCGTACGACCAGTTCATCCGCGAGCAAGTGGCCGGCGACTTGCTTCCCGCCTCGTCGCAGGAAGAGAAGGACGAGCACGCGGTCGCCACGGGCTTCCTGGCTGTTGGTCAGAAGGACGTGAACCAGCGGTTCAAGGTCCGGTTCATCATGGACAACGTCGACGAGCAGATCGACGCCGTGAGCCGGTCGTTCCTTGCCGTCACGGCGAGCTGCGCCCGCTGCCACGACCACAAGTTCGACCCGATTCCCACGAGCGACTACTACGCCCTGGCCGGCATCTTCCAGAGCACCGACCTGTGCGCCGGCGTCCGCAACAAGATGGGGGGCGGCGGGCTCGACTACTACGATACGGCGATGCTCGTCCCGCTCGGCAAGGTGGTCAAGGCCGAAGACGATCCGGCGTTCGCCGAGAAGGTCGCGAAGGCGACCAAGGCCTTCGAGGACGCTCGCAAGGAATTCCGGAAGATTCAAGGCACGCCCGAAGGGCTGGCGATCCAGCCGAACGGCCGCCCGAAGCAGTTCCAGTTCCGCCAGAAGATGAACAAAGCGCAGGCGGAACTCGGGGCTCTGACTGACCCTGCGACCAAGGGCAAGGTCGCGCTCGGCGTCCGCGACGCCAAGCAGATCGCCGACACCGAGGTTCGCATCCGGGGCGAGGCCGAGAAGCTCGGACCGGTCGTGCCGCGCGGGTTCCTCAGCGTTCCGGCCGTTCCCGACGCTCCTAAGCTCAACCCGAAGCAGAGCGGTCGGCTCGAACTGGCGCAGTGGATCACCAGCCCGAACAACCCGCTCACGTCTCGCGTGATGGTCAATCGCGTCTGGCAGCACCTGTTCGATCAGGGGCTGGTCAAGACCGTCGACAACTTCGGCGTCAACGGCGACGTGCCGTCGCATCCCGAACTGCTCGACTACCTGGCCAGGGGCTTCGTCGCCGACGGCTGGTCGGTCAAGAAGCTGGTCAGGAAGATCGTCCTCAGCCGGGCCTACAGCCTCTCGTCCGAAGCCGTGCCGGGGAATATGAACGTCGACCCGGCCGATCGCTTCGTCTGGCGGCACGCCCCTCGGCGGCTGGCCGGCGAGGAGATCCGCGACGCGACGCTCGCCGCCGACGGCTCGCTCCGGCGCACACGTCCCGAGGGCTCGGCGGCGAAGGATTTGAAGGTGATGGAACTGCCGAACAATGGCCCGCTCGCCCGGACGCTGGCTGATCAGGCTCTCGCCAGCGCCGACCGCAGCATCTACCTCCCCCTGCTCCGCGGCCTGACGCCGACCTCGCTGGAGGTCTTCGACTTCGCCGAGCAGAGCATGGTGACGGGCAGCCGCGACACGACGACCGTCGCCACCCAGGCCCTCTACTTCCTGAACGATCCGTTCGTGCGGCGCCATTCGCTGACCCTGGCGGACCGGCTCCTCGCACGCACCGAGCTGGACGACGCGGCCCGCCTCGAACTGGCGTATCGCCTGACCCTCGGACGCGGACCGACGCCTGCCGAAGTCGAACGCGGACGCCGCTTCCTCGCCGAGTATGAGACGAGCGAGGCCGACGTGATCGCTTCCAACGGTGAAGCTTCGCACGGGCCGTCCGACACCGTCGTCATCGACGACAACGCCGTCACTGCCGGAGCGACCGGTGGAGCGGGAGCGGGCGACGACGCCAAGGGGGCGAAAGGCCTCGCCGCGGCCAAGCCGCCGATCGACCCGGATCAGGTCATCCCCGTGGACGAGCCGGTCAAGGAAGAGGTGATTCGCGCCTCCACCCCCCGCGCCGCCGCCTGGGCGAGCTTCTGCCAGGCGCTCTTCGGAAGTGCTGAGTTCCGCTATATCAAGTGACGGCCTGACGTCTTTCACCGGTCGTCGATCACGAGTTTTCATGAAAGCATCTCAAGATGAGGATCGATAAAATGCCTGATTTCCCCTCGCTTCCCATCATCGGAGGCCTCTCTCGCCGGCAGGTGCTCAAGAACGCCGGGACCGGGTTCGGCTATCTCGCCCTGGCTGGGCTTCTCGGCGAGAATGCGCCCCGGGCGAACGCCGCAAGTCCGGCGAAGCCCGGGCCGCTGTCGTCCAAGCAGCCGCACTTCCCGGTGAAGGCCAAGCGGATCATCTTCTTGTTCATGAGCGGCGCGATGTCGCAGATGGACACGTTCGACTACAAGCCGACGCTTCAAAAGAGCGACGGCAAGGTCGGGCCCGGCGGCGGCACGCTCACGGCGTCGAAGTTCAAGTTCGCCCAGTACGGCCAGACCGGGACCTGGGTCTCCGAGCTGTATCCGCACGTGGCGCAGCACGTCGACAAGCTCTGCTTCATCAAGGGCCTGCATACCGACACGCCGGCGCACCCCGAAGCGGTGATCCAGCTTCACACCGGCGCGGCGCTCGCGTCGCTGACGCGGCCGTCGCTCGGCGCCTGGCTGATGTACGGCCTGGGGACCGAGAACCAGGACGTCCCCGGCTACGTCACCATCAACCCCCCCGCCAACTTCGGCGGGGCGGTCAACTACGGCAGCGCGTTCCTCCCCGCCCACTTCCAGGGGACGAAGGTCAGCGACGTCGGCTACCTGCCCAACCTCAAGGCGCAGGCTCGCGACACGCTCCAGCGCAAGCAGATCGACCTGGTCCAGGCCATGAACCGCGACCTAGGCGCGACACCCGGCGCGCCCGACCAGCTTGACGGCGTGATCGAGTCGTACGAGATGGCGTTCAAGATGCAGGGGAAGGTTCCCGAGCTGCTCGACATCTCGAAGGAGCCGCAGTCGGTGCTCGACGCCTACGGCGTGAAGCCCGGTCCGGCCGGCAGCTTCGCCCGCCAGTGCCTCATGGCCCGGCGTCTCAGCGAGGCCGGCGTCCGGTTCGTCGAGGTCGCGCAGCCGGGGTGGGACCACCACACCAACTTGCACAACGGTCTCATCAACAACGCCAAGGCGACCGACCAGGCCACCGCCGCCCTCCTGGCCGACCTGTCCCAGCGCGGGCTGCTCGACGAGACGCTGATCCTCTTCGGCAGCGAGTTCGGCCGCCTGCCGACGTCGCAGGGCGTGGACGGTCGCGACCACAACATCACCGGCTATCCGATGTGGCTGGCCGGCGCCGGCGTCAAGCCGGGCTTCTCGTTCGGCTCTTCGGACGAGTTCGGCCTCAACGCCGTCGAAGGCCGGATGCACACCAACGACCTTCACGCCACGATCCTCGCCCTGATGGGCCTGGACCACGAGCGTTTGACCTACCGCTACGCCGGCCGCGACTTCCGCCTCACCGACGTCGCGGGCGTCGTCGCCAAGGAGATCCTCGCCTGAGTCTCGGCTCTCGGCGACGTTCGATCAACTCCGGAGCGAGGGGCCGTCCCCCTCGCTCTTTTCATTTGGGTCACGACGGTTTGACGTCGCCCGCCTTGGAGCATTCAAGGTCGGCGATCGATTTGACGCCCTCGGGAAGCTCGGCTTCCTCGTAGAGCATGTTGGGGATGCCGTCGTTGATGGCGTAGCGCAGGCCGCAACGGGTGCAGACGAGCGTTTCGCCTTCGAGCCGCAGGGGGGCGCGGCCGAGCGGGCAAACCAGGAGAGCCAGCAGTTCTTCTTTGATCATCGTCGAGCATCCTTATTCGAGCCGAATCGTCCGCGCGTATTATGTCGATTCGGGCCCGGCGATAGAAGACGGATCTCCGCGACCCTCAGCCTTCGTCATTGGTTCGCCTTGCGGTCGCGTGTTTGAGCCTCGTTCTGAATCGCCGACCGAGCTTTGTCCAGTCGAGGAGGCCAGACGAACGTCGGCGCCTTGCTCGGGTCGTAGCCGGCCAGATGGCCCGAGAGTCGAGTGGCGGGCTTTGTGTAGACCAGGACGGTGTCGCCGAAGACTTCCCGGCACAGCGCGGCGAGTCCGGGGTCGTATTCCAGCAGCTCGGCCCGCGTGTTGACGTGGTTGTGGTCGTGGTCGTTCTCGCGGTTATCGTCGAACCAGGACTGGACTCCTTCGGCGAAGTACTCGTGCGGATCGACCGACGCGTATTTTCCCTTCCACAAACCCTGCGCCATCGCCTTGGCGTACGTCTCCCTCAGGCGCGTGTCGAAAGTCGGATCGACGTTCACCATGCCGCGCAGGTGGATGTTGTGCGCGAACTCATGGATCAGGATGTTCTCGATCGCGTACGGATCGCCGGCGTAGCCCAGCAAGTTCTCTTCACCGCATGAGCAATAGGGATCTGTTCGACTGCCGCCGAGGCCCCGTGCGCGGGCGTCCCAGAAGCTCTTGCCGTCCAGGCCGCCGGACTGCTTCGTATCGCCGAGGTTCTGGAACTCCGGCAGGTCGGTCGTGAACTCATCGTACGCCATGATGCACAGCCGAGAGCCGCTCCGGATCATCGCGGCGCGGACGTCGGGCCGTTTGTCGAGCATCGCATTCACGAGGAACGCCGCCTCTTTCAAGGCGTAATCGTTCACCCGCGCCGACGCCACGATCGGAAAACCCCGTGCGCTGATGAATTTGGCGTAGAAGGGCGGGACGGCGGCGCTTCCCGGCGGCGGGATCACCTGACCTTCCGCGTTCTCGATCGCCTTGCCTCGCAACGAGGGCTGAAAGCGGAACGCTTGCACCGGCAACGTCGCCGTGACCACCGCTTCCGCGCCGTCGTCGCGTCCGACGATCCTGAAGCGATGCCCGATCGTGGTCTGGATGACCCTCGCTTCTCCCGGTGCCGCCGTCCCGTTCGGCACGCGCTCGGCGTCGGATTTCAGCCAGAAGATCTCGATCGGCTGTGAGCTTCCGTTGATGATCTGAAGCTCGGGCCGCTCGCACGCCTTGATTTGCACGACGCCTCCAAGCATGACGACGAGGAGCCAGTTCAGAGGGACGAAGCACGCGGGCGTTCTCATGTTGGGAATCTCATGGGACAAGCGATCGGAAGTCGGGCGGTCGTTCGGTCCAGGCGAAGTAAGGCGGCCATTGATTCCAGGTAACCGTTCACGGGTCGGCGCTGTTGAATCAGCGCGAGCCGACTGAGGGCGGGGTCAGCGATGGGACGGCGAGGGCCGCGCGATGGGCCTGGAAGGCGGAGGTCAGATAGTCGAGCACGTTGCGGCCTTGTCGTCGGCAGGTGGCGACGACCGTCAGCATCCGCTCGACGAACCGACTCCCCGAAGCGCTGGCGGTCCCGCCGCTGATCCGTCGCCAGATCACGGCGTGACGCACCGCGCGTTCCGAGACGTTGTTGGTCGGCTCGACGCCCGGCCGCCGCGCGAAGTTCCACAGCCCGGCTTCCAGCCGCAACAGCTCCGAGCACGTACCGGCCGCCCGCTCGCTCGCGCACCGCGCGCCGGCCTCCAGCGTCGCGTGGACCAGCCGTTCCAGACCGCCGATCGCTTTTTGATATGTCGCTCCGCCGAGCAGTCCGTCGCGCGCCTTGCGATGGATCCGGAACAGCCGGTTCGACAACCCCAGCAGCCGGCCGCCGAACTTCGCGCCGACCCCGCCGCGGTCGATCATCGCCTGGAAATCGCGGCGGAGATGGCTCCAGCACAGTTGCCGGTCCGCCGCGGCGATCCAGTTGTACGCGCTGAAGCGGTCGCTGCCGACGGTCCGGTCCGGCCTGTCGCCGAGCAGGCTTCGGGCGACCTCGCCGGAGCGGTTCGCGGCGATCGCGAAGACCGTGGCGGTCGGGGTCGTCGCCGCCCACAGCCAGGCCCGACGGCCTTGCTCGCGCCAGCCGGTCTCGTCGACGTTGACCACGGCCGCCTCGTGGACCGCCGCGGCCAGTTCGCGGTGGGGTTCGGCCAGGGCGAGGGCCGACCGCCGCTCCAACTTGGCGATCATGCCGGTGGAGATCGACAGCCCCAGCAAGTCGCCGGCCAACTGGCGGATCTGCCGCTTGCTCAGCCGATAGGCCCCGGCCAGGGTCGCCAGCACCGCCTGGAGCCGCGGGCCGAAACAACTCGCGGAGCCCCCCTCGGGGAGCGTGCCGCAAGTCGACGCGCCGCAGCCGGGGCAGGTCAGACGATGCAACCGATACTGATCCACCCACGGATCGAACCGGGGGATTTCGGCGACCTGATGGACCAACGGCGCCGGATCGACGCCGTCGAGCGGCCCCTTGCACCGCCGGCACGACGTCGGCTTGCAGTCGGTCGACGAGTCGAGCTGCTCCGGCGGAACCAGCGGCCGGACCGCCCTGCGATGCCCGGGCTGTCCGCCCCGCTTGCGTCGCGACGGCGGCGCCGGCGGCTTCCGCTTCACCCCGATCGGGTCCGACGACGGCGGCTTCGACGAGTTGGTCGAGTTCTGGTTCAGCCGCGCCTCGAGATCGGCGATCCGCCGCTCCAGAACGTCGATCCGCCGCTGTGTCGCCAGAAACACGGCGGCGACGGCCGCCTGCGCGTCAGGCGGCACTTTACTCCAAAGCTCCTCGGGGATCGGCGGCGCGTTCGTCATTACGACGGTATAGCGCCCTCAACGGCAAAGTTCAATACCAGGCCGTGACCGCTTACGATTCCAGATTACCGCGCTGGGATTCCGGTCGGGAATCGACCGTCGGGGGGCCTGGCGCGTTCTCCCCTTTCGTCAAACCCTGTGGGCGGTCATAATTCGGGTGGCGGATCGACGAACGTCCTGGACCTGCCCGGCCCTTTTCCTTATTTGAACGAGCGCGATGGCTTACGTCGTACGCTACGGTCGCATGCGGCTTCTCGGCGAGTGCACCGGCTCGCCCGGCGAGGAGTTCGCGCGCGGGCAGCGCGTGGTGATCCGCAGCGATCGCGGGCTGGAACTCGGCGAGGTCCTCTGTCCCGCGACCGACCGCACGACGCAGTTCCTGGAGCGCCAGGCCGCCCAGGAGATCCTCCGGGTGGCCGCCGAAGCCGATTTCGAGCAGGAAAAGGACCTCCCCGCGCTCGAGAAGTCGGCGTTCTCCACCTGCCGCGATCTGATCGCCAAACGACGGATGCAGATGGAGCTGGTGGACGTCGAGATCCTCCACGGCCGCGAGCGGGTGATCTTCTACTACCTGGCGGAGAAGCGGGTCGATTTCCGCGAGCTGGTCAAGGACCTCGCCCGCGTCTTGCGGACCCGGATCGAGATGCGTCAGATCGGCGTCCGCGACGAGGCCAAGCTGCTGGCCGACTACGGCGATTGCGGCAAGCCGGTCTGCTGCAACACGCACCTGACCGCAATGCCGCCAGTCTCTATGAAGATGGCCAAGCTCCAGAAGACGACCCTCGACCCGGCCAAGATTTCGGGCCGTTGCGGCCGGCTCAAGTGCTGCCTTCGCTACGAGTACGACAGCTATCGAGAACTCGAAAAAGAACTGCCGCCGGTAGGCGCCCGGGTCGGCACCGCCAAGGGCCGAGGGCGGATCATGGCCCAGGACATCCTGGCCCAGAAACTCATCGTCGAATACGACGACGGCCGCCGGATCATCATCGGCCGTGACGACGTCCTCGACGTCGAACCTCCCCGAGGCCGTCCGCCTCGCTCGTCGTCGAGTTCGAGAGGCGAGGGGAACGGGCGGAGCGACCCCGAGTCGATCTTCGATGACGGGTCGAGCGACATCGGCGATGATTGAGCCAAGGTGACTGAAATGAGTTTTCGCGACGAGATCGGACGGGTCATCGCCAAGGACCCGCGCTATTCACTCGAAGCCTATGCGTTCGTGCTCGAATCGCTCCACCTGGCGCGGAGCCGCAAGCTCCGCGACGCACGTCGGGCCGAGCGCGCCCGAGGCCCGCGACCGCGCCGGGGGCGTCCGACGGTCAAGGGCAAGTCCGAGCCGTCGGGGCATGTCACCGGCAAGCAGGTCTGCCACGCGGCGCGGCGACTGGCTATCCGCCAGTTCGGTTTGTTGGCGGTCCCCGTGCTCGAACAATGGGGCCTTTGCTCGACGTCCGACATCGGCGAGATCGTCTTCAACCTGATCGCCTCTGGCGACCTCGACAAGACGCCCGACGATCGGCGCTCCGACTTCGACGACGTCTACGACTTCGCGACCGCCCTGGGCCCCAAGCCGGCCGTGGGCGAAAAGAGCCCGTCGGAAACGGAAACGGAAGACGTATGAGGAACAAGGAGGTTCGTGTGAAGGACGAGAATGTGAGTCGGGATCGCAAGAGATTCGCCGCGGCGCTGGGGCTGTTCTTCGTCTGGGTCGCACTCCTGATCGGCCTCGCCGTCAAGTCGGGCTATCGACCGATGGATCGCGCGGGCATGGCCCCCATGGCGGTGGACGAGCCTCAAGCCGCCCCCGAGTGATCCGCCCGCCCCGATCAGGCTTCAAGCGTGACGTCGAACCGCGTGACCGAGGCCGGTGCAAGCGTCGGGCGGATCACGCCGCCGGTCAGCTTTGTCTCGGTCGTTCTGGGGACGAGGGTGAGCGGTTCGGCGAACGTGTTGTGCGCGTTCAGCTGCTCGTGCGACAGGACCGTTTGACGCACCGACGCCGCCTTGCCCCCCTTGAGGTTGACGGCGATCTCGACCGGCTCGGTCGGATGAGTGTGAACGAGGGTCAGCGTCAGCCCGCGGTCGCCCGAGCGCGAGGCCGAGCCCGCGACCCGGAACAGGTGTTGTTCCTTCCCCTCGGCGCGGAAGGTCGCTTCGGGAGTCTGGACGTCGATCCGCACGGCCTTGCCGTTGTGGTGGGCTTTGTACATCTCGAAGACGTAGAAGTTGGGCGTGGCGACGAACTGATCGCCGTCGGCCAGGAACAGCGAGTGGATGTTGTTGATGAGCTGCGCGACGTTCGCCATGTCGACCTTGTCGGCGTGGCGATTGAACGTGTCGAGGGTCAAGGCCGCGACCAGGGCGTCGCGGAGGCAGCCCATCTGCTCGAACAGGTGCCGGGCGTTGATCTCGGTCCCCTTGGGATGCCAGGCCCCCCACTCGTCGATGATCAGCTTGATCTTGTGCTCGGGGTCGAACTGGCCGAGGACGCCCCACTGCTCGCGGATCAGCGTCTCCATCTGGTTCGCCTTGTGGAACATCTCGTACCACTGGTCGTGGTTGAACTCCAGGGCGTGGCCGGTGGTGCCGCAATAATAATGAGGGGCCCAGCCCTGGATCGGAGCCCGGGCACCATCGGCCCATTTGGCGAAAAACCGGCGCGTCCAGTCGAGGTCGTTGCTGTTCGGTCCCGCGGCGATCAGGTAAGGCTTCACGCCGTATTCGGGAACCCACTCGGTGAATCGGCGATACTCGCGGCAGTAATCCTCGGGCGTGAACTTGCCGCCGCATCCCCAGCTCTCGTTGCCCACCCCCCAGTAGCGGACGCCGAAGGGGTCTTTATCACCGTTGGCGACGCGTTCGTCGGCCAGGCTCGTCGCGCCTGCCGGGGCGTTGCAGTATTCGACCCAATGCTGGAACTCTTCCGGCGAGCCCGCCCCGACGTTGGCCGCCAAGTACGGCTCGGTCTTGGTGAGCCGGCAGAAGCGGATGAACTCGTGCGTGCCGAACGTGTTGGGCTCGGTCGCCTCGCTCCAGCGGCCGAAACGTCGGGGACGTTTCGCGACCGGGCCGATGCCGTCGCGCCAGTGGTAGCTGTCGGCGAAGCAGCCGCCCGGCCAGCGGATCACGACGTTGCCGATCCGCTGGATGTGGTCGATCAGCTTCTTGCGGATTCCGCCGATGTTCTCGACCTTCGAATCCGGCCCGACCCAGATGCCGTCGTAGATCACGCCGCCGATGTGCTCGGTGAACTGGCTGTAGATCTCCGGCCGGATCACGCCGATCGGCTCGTCGAGCAGCACGTTGATCGACGGGCCGTCGGCCGCCCTGCCCCGCGCCGAGCGCCCGACGCCGATCAGCCCCGCGCCGGCGGCCGCCGCGCCCGTCGCCCGTTCCAGAAAGGTTCGACGATTCATCTCTGGCCTCGCATCGTCTCGATCGCTGTCGTTGTCCGGTTATCGATGGAACCAGTCTAAGTCCGAAACGGGCGGGAACCAAGAGTCAGGCGTCGGCGGGCGTCGAGAGCGTCTTGGAGCCGTCGACGCCCAGCCAGCAGATGGCGCCGATCAGGTACGCGGCCGAGAAGATGATGAAGGGGAGTGTCAGGCTGCCGATTCCGAACAACCGACCGGCGACGACCGCGCCAACGGCGGCGGTCAGGCTGGAGAACATGTTCATCATTCCCGAGAGCGCTCCGGCATGGCGTTCGCCGATATCGGCGGCCGCCGCCCAGGCCGGCGCCATGGCCAGATCGTTGCCCGCGAACGTCAGGCAGAGGAGCACACCCAGGAGCCGGACGTCGGCGGCCCAGGGGATCGCCAGGAACGCTGATGCGGCGACGGCCATGCCGATCGAACCGATCATCGGCCGTCCCCAGCGCGGGCCGAAACGGCGAATGCAAAGGTCCGAGACGACGCCGCCGATGAGGCACGAGGCGATCCCGAACGCGAACGGCAGCGACGTCAGCGTCGCCGTCGTGTTCGAGTCGATGCCGCGATGCGTCGCCAGGTACGTCGGCAGCAGCGTGAGGAAGAAATTGCCGGTGTATCCCAGGCAGCCGTACATCAGGCAGAGCGACCAGACGCTCGTCGATCTCAAGGCTCGAGACCACGGCAGTGGCTCATGATGCGACGTGCTCCGAGCCAGTCGACCGCTGAGGATGAGCTGGCGCTCCGCCTGGTTCAGGGCGGGCATGTCTTCGGGTCGATTGCGGAACCAGGGCCGGAACGCGGCGCACCAGGCGACGCCGAGGAGGGCGATCAGCACCAGCGGCCATTGCGGGGCGCCCATCACCTTGAACAGCCAGACCATCAACATGGGGGCGATGACGCCGCCGAGCCGGCTCGACATCCAGACCAATCCCTGAACCCGGCCGCGCTCGTCCATCGGAATCCAGTCGGCGATCATCCGCGAGATTGCGGGAAACGTCCCGGCCTGGAAGGCTCCGAACAGGAACCGCAGGGCGAAGAGCGCGCCGAAGCTCCACGCGGTTTTCGGAGGGAGCCAGAAGACAAGGGCCAGCGCCGCGGTGAGCGCCGAGCCCCCCAGGATCACGATCGAGAGGACCGACCGCACGCCGACGCGATCGCCGAGAACGCCCCAGGGGATCTCGAACAGGCCGTAGGCGACCATGAACGCCGCCATCAGCGCGCCGAGCTGTCCGTCGCTGAGGCCGAGCGGTTCGCGGATCTCGGCCGACGCCGTCGCGAAGCCGACGCGGTGGATGTACGTGACGATCGCCAACGAACAGGCCGCCGCGAGCACGAGGAGTCGAACCTTCGTCGGCCGGGCGGCGGCAGTCGCGATCGTCGTCATGCGGGCCCATCTCCTTCTGGATCTCTTCGAGAGGAAGACGACCGGAATCGGAGGAGACGTCCGCGGCGTGACGGTCCGAGCGATTTCGGACCAGAGCCACCTCAGGGACTCGAACCCTGGACTTCAGCTTTACGAAAGCTGCGCTCTACCAACTGAGCTAAGGTGGCTTGCAGCGGGATATCGCTGGCAGGTTTCAAGATTATCTGCGAATCGGCGATCCTGTCAAGGTTGACCAGTCGAGGATGCGGTCATCGGGGGCCGAGTTCCATGGCGCGGCGGTAGACTTCGAGGTAGCGGTCGACGTTGCGGTCCATCGCGAAGTGCTCGCGGGCCACGGGGCCGGTCGCGGCGGCCAGGCTGGCGGCGAGGTCGGGATCGTTCAAAACCCGGAGAATTCCATCGGCCAGCGGCTCGGGCGCAACCTCGGTGAGGATGCCGGCGCCCGATTCGCCGAGCAGCTTCCGGTAGTCACCGAAATCGGTCGCCACGATCGGCCGGCCGGCGGCGAGGTAGACGGCGATCTTGCTCTGCACCGAAAAATTCTCGCGGCAGGCGAGGCGAGGATGAACGAGCACGTCGGCCCGCCGGCTGAGCGCGACGACCTGCTCCGGGGTCTGGCCGGTCAATACGATCAGGCGGTCGCCGTGCACGCCGAGCTGTCGACGATATTCTTCGCCGGCTTCGGCGGGGCCGCCGACGAGCACGCAACGGGCGTCGGGACGGGCGTTGAAGATCTTGGGCAAGGCGTCGACCAGGATCGGCACGCCCTGGTTGGGGTGCACGATGCTGCCGATGTACATGACCACCTTGTGCTCGGGACCGATCCCCGGAATCGCCGCCGGTTCGCCCGGCCGTTCATATTCACCCAGATCGATGCCGGGATAAATGACGCTGACGCGGTCGGCGGGGACCCCCTTCTCGTCGACCACGACTTGCTTGACCGGTTCCCCCAGGGCGATGATCCAGGCGGCGCGGTTGACGGCCCGGCGTTCGAGGGCCTTGTACGAGCGGAACAAGATCCCCCGGCCCAGCCGGTCGCGCTCGACCTCGTCGCCCAGCAGCGAGTGGATCTCGTAGACCATCGGCCATTTGTTCCGGCTGCAAGCGAAGTAGGCTCGGGTCGCGCCGCCGTAAGACTGCGCGTGCACCACGTCGAAGGGGAAATCCTTGGCGATTTTCTCCAGCCCCTGACCCGAGAGCCAGGCGGACATCGGCAGGCTGAACACCGGCGTCCCTTCGAAATCCTCTTGCTTGGTGGAGAAATCGCCCGGCGGCCGGAGTCGGAGATGCGCCACGACCACATCCACCCCGCGCGGTTTCAGTGCGCGGAGGATCTTGATCGGCAGCATCGCCGTGCCGTCGTATTCACCGGGGATCGGAAACGAGGTCACCATCAATACGCGCATCGCGGGAAGCTCCTGGCCCTGGGCTCCATCCAGGGGGTCTCAAGGATAGTGGCTCGGCGCGCGGGCGCGAACCCGGATCTGTCGATTGGAGGGATTGCGGGGCTCAGACGCTGTTGCCGTTGGCCGGGGGATTGACGACCTGGGTGGGCTCGCGGCGGTGCCGCTGGCCCTGACAGAGGACTCCCCCCATGCGACGGTCGAGGGCCTCGATGGCGGCGTCGAGGACGCCGCGCGCGGTGTCGAGGTGGCGGGGCCGCAGGGCGTAGGGATCGCGCGGCAGGCCGGTGCGGGGATAATGCAGGGACTCGGTGCGTAGCGTCCTCCGCAGTGGGGGCGGAATCTGGTGAGGTTCAAGCGGTTCGTAATCGCCATCGCGCCGGGACGACCGGTAGTAGGCCCGCCGGGTCGAGGGATGGCCGGGATAAACCCATGAGGTTTCGAGCATCAGAAGCTCGGTGAACTGCGGCCAGGGGGGCGCTTCGGGGCTGAACGGGCGGGTCGGGGTGCCGGGCTCGGAGATGATCGACGGCAGCAGCCGCCAGGCTTCGGCGAGCGGGAGGGGCCGGCTGGGATCGGCGAGCAAGCCGCGCAGCTCGGGCCGGCCGAGCTCGACGGCCGCTTGCCGGACGAGCGCCTCGGCCGCCGCGATGTACAACATGAGCGCCGCGCGGGCCAGCCGCGACGCTTCGGCCTCGGAGAACGCCAGCCGGCTCTGAGTGTGGAAATGCAACGCGTCTTGATAAAGGCAGTGGAATGGACTGACCACGGTCTCGACGACCCAACCGGGATCGCCGCCGGTTTCGATTGGGTCGGTCTCGCTCAATGCGCCGCCGCGCTGGCGACCAGGCGCGGGCGGACCAGACTCGGCGCGATCTTCCTGCATGGTTGGGTCTCGATGCAGCGGGCGTGGCGGGCGCGGAGGGAGACGGGACGCGGCCTCTTCGGTTCCGCCAGTCTACCACACGCGCCGCCAAAGTTCGTGGTGCATCATGTTTTTCGGATCAGATCACGTGTCGATCACTTCTTCGGCTCGGCTTCCAACTTGGCTGGGGTCGGCGCGGGAGCTTCCGGCTTGATCGGGGGCTCCGTCTTGGCCGCCTCCGCCTTGGCCGGGACCGCGACCCTCGCGAACACCTTGGGAGCCGGAGGAAGCGGGTCGGGGACGTCCGCCATTGGGTCGTTCCAGACGAGGGCGCGGGCTTTCAGCAAGTTGCCGTGATGCTGCATCGTCGGCACAGGAACCGAGTAATGCGCGATCGCTCGGCGGGCGTCTCCCTGGGCTTCGTAGATCCGGGCGAGATTCGTATGCGCCCCCCATCGGAACATGCAGTAGAACGGGACGGTCGAGCCCGGTTCGGGGAGCATTTCGAGCAGTTTGCGGAACATCAACTCGGCCTGATCGAGGTTGTTGCGCTCCAGATGGGCGAGGGCCAGGTAGTAGCTGGCGTAGACGTCGAGACCTTCCTGGACCGGCAACGGGACGAGCTGTTTCTTGTCGTTCACCAGGGTCGTGCTGTCGGAGAACCGGAACGAGACGTACTCGGAGATGGCTTCCGGCAGCTCGCCGCGTAGGTGCTTGATCCGGGCGTACAGCAGCGGCAGTTCGCTGCGGAGGAAGAACAGCGTCTGCACCGTCGACTGGACGAATTTGGGGTCCGTGAACAGCCGGTTCTCAACTTCGGCCGGCAGGGTCCAGAGGTCGACCCTCCCGAGCCGGTCGCCCATGACCTCCATGAAGTGCTTGCGCGCCTCGGCGGCGTCGCGGTAGAGGATCGTCCGATTCTTACCGGCCAGCTCTCCCTGGAGGAGCTTCATCTTGGGCGTGAAGTAGCCCTGGCTGGAATCGAGCAAGACGCCGAGCTTCGTCGGGCTGGCGAGCAGCGAGGCCCGGCTGGTCGCGTAGGGCGATTCGCCGGGCAGGTCCATCTGTTCGAGGATCGACGAGTCGGCCAGCGCCTGTTCGAGCGTGGCGACGCCTTCGCCCCCCGGACCAGGGATCGGCAGGCCCACGCGAGCATCGAACAGATACGCCTGGCCGTCGATCAACGCGGCGCACACCCAGACCACCGGCGGTTTCTCGGTCTTGGGATTTCCGAGCAAATCGAGGCCCTCGCCCGATCCGCTGGCCGACTTGGGAATCAACGGCTCGACGACGTTGCCTTTGGTGTACGTCAGGAGCCCGACGTCGATGCCGAGCTGGCGACAGAGCACCATGAACGTCCAGGCGCGCTCGGCCCAGAATCCATCCGACTCGGTCCCCATCCCCCGCAAGAGAAGGTCGTAGGGCCGGGCGTAGACTTGGGGAGCCTGCTGCGAACCCAGGCTCCCGGCGGGCACGAGCTGCACCTGCTCGACAATCCACTCGAAGACGCGGCGGACCCGCGACAGATCGTCGCCCGTCGCGCCGATCCGGTTGGCGATGTTGTGGTACATCATGCAGTCTTCGAGGTGGCGGGCGTCGCGCCGCTCCGACCAGTTCGGAAGCTGCAACTCCTGGATCATGTCCGGCGGCAGGATCTCAGTCAGAAAAGCCAGCACCTCGGGGTCGAGCTGGTATTGCGATCCCGGCGTCCCCTCGAAGTATTGATTCAGCTTTTGCGTGGCCAGCCGGAAGTTGTCGCCGCCCGGCTTGAGCGCGGCACCCTGGATCAGCTTGATCGAGCTTTCGAGGATCGCCGCGCGCTCAACCTCGTCGCGCTTCCCGACGACCGCCGAGCCCCCCTTGCCCTTCGACGTGGGGATCACGCCGGGGCGGAATATCCCCTTCGTCGCGACGGTGCGGCCGGGAGGTGTGTAGTTGCAACCAGAAAACGCGACCACGAGCAGGCCGGCCAGGGCGGCGCCTGCGCAACGAATGCACCCCATCAAAGTCGAACGCTCCTGGTGAGTATCATGGGTCGCGTCAAGAAGATTCGTCGAATCGGGCGAGACGGCTGGGAGAATCGGGCGGGCCGACGAACTTGGAGAACGACGACCGGCGCACGTCCTATTGTGCGGCGAATCGCTCGTCTCCGCGAGCCCTTTCCGGGAATCCCTTGTCGGCCAATACGACCGATCCGGGCGTCGGGTTCGGACTTTCTCGTGCCCGATGTCCAGGAACGAGCGCGATGCGGCCGCCTCGCGCAGGAAGGCGCGTGCTCGGTCCTACGCGGAAATCGCTTCGCGAATTCGCAGGCAGACCCGCAGCAGCGAGGGTAAGTCCTCAATTTGCAATGAGTTCGGGCCGTCGGAACAGGCGCGGTCGGGGTCCGGGTGAACTTCCAGGAAGAGGGCGTCGCAGCCGGCTGCGACCGCCGCCTTGGCCAGCGTGGGAATCATTTCGCGCTGGCCCGCTGTGGTCTTGCCCCCTTCGCCGGCGCTGGGGAGCTGGACCGAGTGCGTGGCGTCGAACACCACCGGAGCCCCGGAGGCCTGCATCTGGGGGATCGCCCGGAAGTCGTTGACGAGCCGCCCGTAGCCGAAGGTCGTCCCGCGCTCGGTCAGGACGGTTCCCGACGCGCCGAACGACTGGAGCTTGGCGACGACGTTCGCCATGTCCCAGGGGGCCATGAACTGGCCCTTCTTGACGTTCACGGGCCGTCGAGTCGCGGCCACGGCTTCCAGCAGGTCGGTCTGGCGGGAGAGGAAGGAGGGGACCTGGAGCAAGTCGACCACCTGGGCGATCGGCGCGGCCTGATGCGTTTCGTGGACGTCGGTGGTGACGGGCAGGCCGGTCTCGGCTTTCACCCGCCGGAAGACGTTCATGCCTTCCTCAAGTCCGGGGCCCCGAAAACTCGACCCCGATGTCCGGTTCGCCTTGTCGAACGACGCCTTGTAGATCAGCGGGACGTTCAACTCGCCGCAGATCGCGACCAGGCGGACGGCGATCCGCATCGTCATGTCGTTCGGCTCCATCACGCAGGGGCCGGCGATCAGGACTAAGGGCTTGCCGCGACCGATTTGCACGGGACCGACCGAAACCGGATTGGGGACGACTTCCATCGCGCTGGACTCCTTGACCGCACCCGGTTTTTTGCTCCGAGGCGACGGGAATCTTAGCGGAAGCCCCTCTCGCTGGCGAGCGCAACTCCGTTGACGCCCGAAGCCGGTGTCTCGGCGACCAGAACCTGCACGGCGCCGGGGACGGCCTCGATCGTCCAGTGGTCTCGGGTCGTGGCCGCCGTTAAGCCGCTCGTCGAGTGGGAGGGGACGGCGCTGTTCGCGACCGCGACCGGCAGTAGGTAGCCCGCCGGATCGCCGTCGAGCTGGACGGGGACGGTACCGCTCGCCGTGAGGTTGACCCGGCGGACGCGACGGTGATATACGCCCGGGTGATCGAGATGGGTGCCGATGACGACCTTCCATAGATAGTAAAGCGCCTGGAGCGGGCCGGGGTCGCGGAAGACGACGAGGTCGAGGAAGCCGTCGTCCTGGCTGGCGTCGGGGGCGAAAGGGAGCCCGAGAGCGTAGCGCGGTAGGTTGAAGACGAAGACCGTCGTTCCGACGAGCGTCTCTTCGGCCCCCGGGTCCTCGATCCGGGCGGTGATCTCGGGAAACCGATACGAGAGACTCGACCGCAGGATCGGCTCGACGTAGGCCGCGCGGTGGGTCGTCCGGATCGCGCCGGTGCGTGAGGTCCGCATATCATGATGGCGGGTGACGACGTCGCCATCGAACCCGAAGCCGGTCATCAGGATGAACCGGCGGCCGTTGGCGCGGCCGAGATCGACCGGGACCGCCTTGCCCGTCGCGATGGTGTGCGCCAGCCATCTCGGGTTTCCCCGCAGCTCGAAATGCTGGGCGGCGAGGTTCTCGGTGCCGGCGCGGAGGACGGTGAGGGGGACGGAAAGCTTCTCATTGACGAGCGCCGAGACGGTGCCGTCGCCGCCGACGACCACGAGGCAGCGGCAAGAAGGGTCGCCGTCCGCCCTGGCGACCATCGCCTTGCGTTCCGCGGGCGTCCAGGCGATCTTGGCGCCGAGCTGGTAGTCGCCCAGCGCGTCGGCCAATCGCTCAACCAACCGCGGGCCCGAGCCCTTGCCGGAGCTTCGATTGACGACCACGCCGACCCAGCCGGCCTTCGTGACGGCTGCCGAAGCGTCGCGCGGGGCCGGCGGTCCTTCTTCCTGGTTCGCGCCGACGGAATGCGTCATGAGATGCTCGGCTCCTGACCGAGCCCGTTGCCCAGGTAGAGGATTCAAGATGCGTCCGCCGCGTCCTCGGCGATCAGCGGCGGGAGCTGGCGACCATGTCGACGTTCGAATCGAACGTCTTCTTGAACTCCGTGCGAAGCGACTGGAGTCGGGCCGTCAGCTCGGTGTTCTTGGCCATGAGGCTCTCGACCTCGGCGCGGGTGTCAGCCAAGGCCTTGATTTCTTCCTCTTTCTCGGTCGACCGCTGTTGGCGCGACTGCTCGGCCTCTTTGATCGTGGCTTGCGCGGTCTCAAGCTGGTACTGAAGCGCGTTGACGACGTCTTTGAGCGATGAGGAAGCGCGCTCGGCGTCATTCTGACGGCTCAGGAGTACGGCGATCTGCTGATCGCCGGCTTCCTGGCGCACGGTCGTCTGATCCTTAAGGTGGATCATGTCGGTTTTGGCCTGCGCGAGGGCTTCTTGCGCCTTGGCGAGGTCGTCGGCGGCCTTAGCCAGCGCCGCGTTGCCGTTCCGGCTCAACTGGTCGACCCCGGCCGCCAGAGCGATCCAGGCGAACGACGCCAAGAGAATCAATACGACGAGCACCTTGCCCGCGGTGGACATCGGAAGTCTCCTGCCAGGAGGCCATGGGTAGAAGCGCTGACGGTCGCGGCGACGCTGTCGGTTGCGTAATCGTCGCAATCGTGATCGACGGCACCGCCGCACTCATCCAGCCGCTCCGGGCGCATCGAGCGAACGGAGTCGTCATTTCCCAATAATATACATCTCGTTCCGGCTTGCCGCCAATCCGCCGAACGGTTTCCTCGAAACTGGGCCGAACATTCCGAAAAAAACCAAGGGCTTGGCCCGCGCGGCGGATTACTTTCGGCGTCGGCTCCGGCCGCCCGAGCCGGCGGGCCGTCGTCGTCAGCCGCCGTCGTTAGCCACGGAGGCGGGGGCCGGAGCGGGGGCGGGGATGGTCTTGGGGGCGAAGCCGAGAATGACGCGGCATGGTGCGTTTTCGAGGACGAAACGCGTGTTCGACGCGAACGCCGTCGTGTCGCCCCGGCGGTAGACGCCGCGAAGGCTCATGAAGATCGCGTCGAACTTGCCCTCGACCGCCTCGCGGACGATTTCCTGGCCGGGCTCGCCGCGGGCGACCTTGTAGGCGATCCGCCGGCCGAGCTCACTGGCGCGCTGGGCCCCACGTTCGACGGTCTGGAATGCCTCCTCCTCGGTCACCGCCCCTTCTTCATTGGAGCCCGCCTCCTCGGAGACGTTCAGCAGCGTGACCTCGATCGCCGGATCGAGGAAGCTCATGACCGTGTCCAGGAAGTCGGCGCTCAGCGGGCTGCCGTCATAGGCCAGGAGCAGCCGCTCGACGCCGTGCCAGCCTCGCCGCAAGTCGGCGATCAACTGGGCCGACTCGCCGCTCCCGGCCGCGCCCGCCCTGGGGATCTGGCTGCCGCCGGCGATGTCCAGGCGGACGTCGCGCGACGGCCCGAGGACGCGGATCGACAGCGGTTCGGGCTTGGCACCGCAGACGTTCAGCCAGTACAGGGCGATCTGGTCGAGCTGGTCTTCCGGGTTGTACTTGTTGGACATGCCCATGATCAATTCCTGCGCGCCGATCGTCTTGGCGGTCTGGGCCAGGGCGTAGAACGGCTCGTTGGTGGGGATGATCAGGGGCTTGACCGGTTTGCCGGCGCTTTCGGCCAGGGTGACGACGGCCGTCAAGAGCTGGCGGTCGTAGTCGGTGATCGTCGGTTCATAGTCGCCGCTTCCCTTGGGCACCACGGAGGCCGTCATCACCACGACCTCGGTCGTCTCGGGATCGGTCTCGTCGAGGCACTTCTTGAGCATCCCCAGGTTGTGCGGCGACCGGATCGCCACCAGCTTGCGATACGGCTTGGTCAGCCGCAGCGCGGGGGCTGACACCTGATCGGCCTCCTGCTGATTGAACTGCTCCAGGTGCTCGTGAAGCCCCGCGCCCCGGCGGTGGCGGCGGAGCCGTTCAGTGATCCAGAAGACTGCGTAGAAGGCCGCGGTGAACAAGATCCCGGAGACCGTCGCGACTTCCTTGGTCAGCAGGTTCGCAACGGCCGAGGCGGCGAGGACTAGGAAGATCAACGCCAGGCCCACCGGGACGTCGTAGCGCCCGACCCGGAAGTTCATGGGGACTTCGTACTCGCGGGCGCCCGGACGCTTGAACCGGAGGATGAGCATCGACATCGACATGAACACGAAGCTCCAGACGACGCCGAAGGCGTACGCCTCGCCGAGCGTGAGCACGTTGCCTTGGCTCAAGACGATGGTGACGATCTGGAGCACGACCACCAGGTTGATCAGCCGCGAACTGGTGCCGTACTTCGGGTGCGGTTTGAGGAACCAGTCGGGCAGCACGCCGTCTTCGGAGACGCGATTGAGCACGCCGTTGGACCCCACGATCGCCGTATTCACCGCGCCCGAGAGGATCAACGAGCCGACGATCACGACCAGCGCGTTGAGCCCCAGCCGCGCCCACTGCGGCCCTACCACGTTCATCGCCAGGCCGCCGATCAGGTTGCCGCTGTACTGCGACATCCGAACCCCGTCGGGGATGATCATCACCGCCAGGAAACTGATCAGCGACGTGAGCAATAAACTGTAGAGGAAGACGACGAATGCCGCGCGTTTGAAATTCGTGAGCTTGGGACTCTCGACCTCGCGATAGACCTGCGCCAGGGTCTCTTCGCCGCTCATGGCCAACATCGAGTGGCCGAAGGCGACCACCAGCCCGAAGGCTCCCAGCAAGCTCCACCAATTGCCGGTCATCTCACCCGGATGCAGCGATTCGCCGATCGACGTGTGGCCCAGGTATCCCAGGGGATCGACCTGCTTGCCGAACGGGTCGAGAATCGGCTTGCCCTCGACGTCGATCTTGCGCGACAGGTCCGGCATGATCGGCGGGAGCGTGCGCGTCTCCGGTTTGACCGCCAACGTCACGAAGCACCAACCGATCAGGATTACGGCCATGACGGTCGTCGCACCCATGATCCGCAACGCCTGGTCGCTCGATTCGTGGATGCCCTTGGTGTTCACCCGCCAGAAATAGAGCGTGATGACAATGGCGATCAACGACGACACGAGGTTCTGGTACTGGATGAGGACGCTCGCCGGTCCCAGGTCCAACAGGTCGTTGATCAGACCGATGGCGTATTGGCCGGCGGTCACGCCGTTGATCGGACCGGTCAGGATATAATCAAAAAGGAGGGCCGAGACCGCCAGACGGGCCATGCCTCCCCCTAGCGCCTCCTTGACGATCTTGTACACGCCGCCGCGGACGAACATCGCGCAGCTCTCGATGTAGACGCTGCGCACGGCGTAGCTGAACACCATCACCCCCAGGATGAACCAGGGGGCGGACCTGCCGATCTGCGACTCGACGATGCCGCCGATGTAGAAGGCCGTTCCGGCGAGATCGCAGAGGACGATCGCGGCCGTCCGCCAGAACGAGATGAACGTGAACATGACGCTGGTGACGACCAACACCTGGCTTGTCGTGGGGCCTCGGCGCTGGGTCGGCTTGCTGGCGTTCTCTCCGGCGGACATGGCGGGCCGTTCTCGGGAAGTGCAATCCACGGGCGGCTCAGGATGCGTTCACCCTGGGCCGTCGTGAGAATTCGGGTCTGCGACTCGATGCGTCTCGGGCGTCCGAGGCACGAAGCTAATGATTACATGGTCTGCGCCGAAGGCCGTCAAGTGGCCGGCGGTCGAGATTGATCGGCCGACGTCTTCGCCGTCACAGGCCGGGGTCGGAAGGGGCGTCGGATTTGGCGGCCGGGGGACGCGTCTTGGTCGCCACCCGCTGGACGACCTCGTTCGCCACGGCTTCGGTGAACGACTCGGTCGATTCCGCGCCGCCCAAATCGGGGGTGCGCACTCCCTCGCGAAGCAGGTCGAGGGTCGCGTTTTTCACGGCCTGGCCCAGGCTGATTTCGCCGATCTGGTAGAGCAGCATGGCAAAGGCCAGAAAAATCGCGGTGGGGTTCGCCAGGTTCTTGCCGGCGATGTCCGGCGCGGTGCCGTGAGCGGCGTCGAACAGCGCGACGCGAACCACGGCGCCGGCGTCGAATCCCAGATTGGCGCTCGCGCCGATGCCCAGCGACCCCGCCAGGCCGCAGGCCATGTCCGAGAGGAAGTCGCCGTACTCGTTGAGCACCAGGACGATCTGGAACTTCTGCGGACTCATGATCACCTTGCCGAGCAGGGCGTCGAACAGCTCGATCGTGTGCGGCACCTCGGGGAACTGGTCGGCCACCTCGTTGGCGACCTTCTCGAACAGGCCGTCGGTGGCCTTTTGGATCGTGTATTTCGACGCGGTCGTGACGATCTTGTTCGTCTTGCGGGCGAGGTTGAACGCGTAGCGGGCCGCCTCGCGGACCGGCCGGCGCTCGACGATTCGCAGGCTCACCGCGCCGTCGTCGCCGATCATCCGACCGGGGTCGTCGTACGTCCCTCCGGTCGCGATCCGGACGATGTCCAGGTCGAGTTCGCGGCGGAAGTTGGTGGGGACCCCGGGGATCGTGTAGACCGGCCGGTGGATCACCGAGAGGTCGAGCTTGCGCCGGAGGACCGCGTTGGGACTCTCCTCGGTCGTGGCCGTCGGGTGCTTGAGGGCCACCTTGGTTGTATTGATCAGCTCCACGGCCTCGTCGTAGAGGATCTTGCCGCGCGCCCGGCGATTCTCGACCCGTAGATCGACCGGAATGAACTCTACGCGGACGGGCAGCGCCTCGGCCAGGCGATGGATCGCCTGCGACAGCTCGCCGCCGATGCCGTCGCCAAGCAGTTCCGTGACGCGATATGTCGGGCGGTTCATCGACTTCCTCTCTCGAAGCGACGTTTCTGGCCGGTTCTCAGCTCGGATCTTGAGCCTTGCAACCGCCGTCCGCGACTGTGCGGCCGATGTTCCCTCACGATCGCTCGCGCCGAGCCTCGCTCCGCGTCGTCGTCGATCGGGCTCACGGAAATTCTAGACCGACGACCGCGAAAGCGTCAAATGACCCGACCAACCTCCGCCTGGCGGTTCTCGTTCCGATCAACTCGGAGAACCGCTTTCGCGAACGAAATTCGATCGTGCAATTCGCGTGTCTTACATTTGTGAGACGAATGCGTTAGACTGTCGTTCGCCACGTGTGTGGGGCGTCTGCAACTCGGGAGGGGAGGCGACGGATGGCGAGCGCGGACCGGTTGAAGAGGCGGTCGAGGCTCAGGGTCGGCGTGCGGATCGCGGCGGCCTCGGCCGTGTTCGCCATGTGCTGGGCGTACGCGAGCGGGCTGCCGGGAGGGGCGCAGTCGCAGCCGCTCGAATCCGTCGAATGGGCCTTCGTGACTCGGGCCGACCTGGACACGACGGTCGTCGCCGGCGGCGACCTCCAGGCGGTCAAGGAGACGGTCGTTTCCTGCCAGGTGGAAGACCTCGCCGATTCCGACGGCTTCCTGATCGTAAGCTTGATTCCCAACGGCACTCCGGTGAAGAAGGGGGACGAACTCTGCCGGCTTGATTCCTCGCAGCTCGAAGAAACGGCTCGTTTGGAGGAAATTGAGGTCAACCAGACCCGGTCCACGCACACCCAGGCTCGCCTGGCGGTCGAGATCGCCAAGACCGCGTTGCAAGAATATCAGGAGGGGCAGATCCGCATTCTGACCCAGGAATACGAAGGCAAGATCGCCCTGGCGAGGTCTGACCTCAAGCGGCAAGAGGATCGCCTGGCCTGGACCGAGACGATGTTCGGCAAAGGATACGTCTCGAAGGGCCAGATGTTGTCCGACAGGCAGACCCTGGCGAGGACGAGGCACGAACTCCGCACGACGGAGGGGGAACTGGAGGTCTTCCGCCACTTCCAGGCTCCCAAGGAAATCGTGGCGTTTAAGAACGAGATCACGATCGCCGAGAAGAACCTCGCGTTCGCGAGTGATCGGCTGAACGTGGCGGAAGAGCGGCTCGCGTACTGTCGCAAGCAGATCACGAACTGCACGATTCGCGCCCCGCACGACGGCGTCGTCGTCCATGCGAACCGAGGATACTGGTGGTCCAGGAAGCTCGAGCCGGGGATGCGCGTCTACCAGGAACAGAAGATGTTCAAGCTGCCCGACCTCAGCAACATGGAGGTCCTCGTCTCGGTCCACGAGACGATGGGGCCGCGCGTCAAGGTCGGCATGAAGGCCGGCGTCCGCGTCGCTTCGCTGAACAATCGGGTTCTGCCCGCCACGGTCGTCGCCATCAGCCAGTTCCCGGTCGAGAACGACAGGGAATGGGATGAACGGCTGCGACACTACGTGACGCGGGTGCGGCTCGACAAGACGCCGCCAAGGATCTTGCCGTTCATGTCGGCCATCGTCGAGATCGACACCGGACGAGTCGCCGACGCGCTCGTCATTCCGGTCGAAGCCATGTCGGTCGTCGACGGCCGCCCCTCATGCAACGTCGTCGGCCGCAACGGCCGCGAGCGCCGGGTCATCGCCACCCGCCATGCAACGAAGGATCTCGTGGAAGTCGTCGAAGGCCTGAGTGAAGGCGAGCGCGTCGAGATCGGCCCCGGCGAGACCCGCGCATGAGCCTCATTTCTTCGCCCACTCCCAAACGTGCTCGACCAGGCGGTCGGTCAGGTCGGCGCCCGGTTCGAGGAGCGCGGTCGGTCGGCCGGGACGGACCAGATACAGGGTGTGCCGACCCGCCTTAACGTCGGTCAGGTCGTTGGCGACGGTCAAATCGGCGCGGTTGATCAGGCAGGCGTCGTGGGCCTGGCGGATCAGCTCGTCCCGGTCGACGTTCGATTGCAGCTTGAAGCCGACGAGGTAGACCGTCGGCGACCAGTCGCGGACCGCGCGGATCACCTTGGGCGTCCGCTTGCAGGGGATCGACAACTCGTCGCGCTTCGAGCTGATCTTTCCCTCGTGGGGTTCCGGCTCGTAGTCGGAGACGGCCATTGGCAGAAACGCCAGGTCGACGTCCTGGGTCGTCAGCACGATTCGGAGGGCGTCCGCGTACTCGGCGACGGTCCCGACCTCCAGAGGCCGCAGGTGCAGTCGGTCGCCCACCGACCGCCATTTCACTTGCAATCGATCCAACCGTTCGTGCTCGCGGCGGGGGTCGGCTGCGTCGAGGTTGAAGCCGGCGGAGCGGAGGAACGGAAGCTGGGCCGATGGGGTGTGGATGTGCCAGACTTCGGCCCCGCGTTCGAGGCAGCACTCGGTGATCGCCGCCGCCGTTCGTCCGGTCGAGACGTTCGTGATCACGCGCACATCGTCGATGGGGGCGGAGGTTCCGCCGCCGGTCACGACCACCTTCATGAAGTCCGGGCTCCTCTCGGGGCTCTTGCGTGGTTTGCGGAGCCTGAGCTACGCTCGCCATTGATCCAGGCCGGTCCGGCCGTGGAGACGGCCGCCCCGGTCGTTCGACGTCTTATCTTCGAGTGGCACACGATGACAGCAGAAAACCCCACCGTCCGACCTCTCGAATCCGCGGCCCGAGAACTGATGGAGGAGATGAGCCGCTGGCCGATCTTCGACCCTCATTCCCATATCGACCCTCGTCGACCCGCGGCTCGCAACTTCGATGAGGTGCTAGGATACCATTATTATACCGAGCTGGCCCACGCCTCCGGGATGCCGACCGAACGAGTCGACTCCGCGCTCGATCCTCGGACCCGCGCCCAGAACCTGGCCGAGCACCTCTCGGCCGTCGACAACACGGTCCAGTATTCGTGGCTCGTCGAGATCGCGCGGACGTTTCATCAATTCCCGCACGATCGGATCACCCCGGCGAACGTGGGCGGACTGTTCGACAAAGCTCTTCACGAGAACGACGGCCCGTCGTGGGACCTGCACGTCTGGAAGCAGAGCCGGCTCGAAGCGGTTTTCCTGACCAACGAGTTCGACGACGATCTGGAAGGTTGGGACGCCTCGGCCTACATTCCCTGCCTGCGCACCGACGACCTCGTCCTCAAGCTCCACGAGCCCCGGACCGTCGAGCGGCTCCGCCGGACCACGAACGTCGACGTGATCGATCTGGCCAGTCTCCGCCAGGCGATCACCGTGCTGTTCGATCGCTTCACGAAGAAGGGAGCGCGAGCCTGCGCGATCAGCCTGCCTCCCGATTTCGTTCCTCACCGCGCGGCCCCCCGGCGGGCCGTCACTCCGGTGCGGCGGGCGATCCAGGGGCTCGACCTCCGTCCCGACGAGCACTCCGAGATCCGCGCCACGGTGTTCTGGATGCTGGCCGAGCACTGCGCCGAGTTCAAACTACCGTTCGACCTGATGATCGGCCCGATCCGCAACGTCTACCCGGCGGGCGTCGCCGGCGGCCGCGACCTGTTTGACCGCCGGGTGAGCCTCTACGACTACCGCGACCTGTTCAACCACTTCGCCTCGGTCGTGTTTCCGGTCTCGACGCTCTCTCCCGACGCGGGGGCCGAGCTCGTGGCCTACTCGTGGATCTTCCCCAACGTGCTGCCCATGGGCCACTGGTGGTATTCGAACGTGCCCGCGTTCATCGCGGCCGACCTCAAGGCGCGGATTCAGGCGCTCCCCAAGGTCAAGCTGCTGGGCTATTACTCGGATGCGTACAAGCTCGAATTCATTCTTCCCAAGTTCAATATGTACCGTCGCATTCTGGCCGAGACGCTGGCCGGGGAGGCGATCGGCAAGCAAGGTTGGACCATCGATCGGGCGTTGGAACTGGCGCGACTCGTCCTGCTCGACAATCCTCGACGGGTTTTCGGCATGAAGCCTCAAGGATCGCGGTCTTGAAATTTGACCGCGGGCGGAACGGAGGGCATTGTTACAGAGATGGAGCGCAGTCGTCCCGCGTCTGGAGTACGCCGATCCGCCTTTCGTAATCGACTACCCCTTCGTCGGTGCTCCTACCGATCGAGTTTGAGGACGTACTTCCATGAGGCCCGCACACCTGGCAGCCGGATTCCCGGCATTCGTCATCGCCTCGCTGGCGCTCGGCCTGGTGCCGCCGCTGGCGGCCCAGAACGACAGCGGCCTCTCCTCGGGCAGTGGATCGGGGACGGGCACCGGAAGGTCGGCGGGAGTCTATCCGCCCCCCGGCACGCGCGGCCCCCTTCGCGGGCCCGGCCGAGGAGGGGCGGTGGCACCGTTTCGTGAGGATTCCGGCCGGCGCGGCGGCGCGCCGTACGGGCCGGGCATCAACGTGCAATTTCCGGACGATCCGATCCTCGCGCCGTTCCTCTCGCTCGAGGAGCGCGACGCGTCAGGCCGCAAGACGGCGATGCGGATCACCCCGGAGATGATCGAAACGGCCCAGCAGATGACCGAGGCCGGCGAGCGGGGCCGAATTTTGCTCCAGATCACCCGAGGAGCGATCCTCGGCAACCAGCTCACGACGGCGAACAAGGCCATTGTGGCTGCGGCCGCCGCGGCCGACGAGGAACGGAACCCGCTGATCCACGACCAGCTCATCATCTCGATCGTCACGACTGCGGGACTTTTGTCCGACGCGCTGCTCCGCGAGGCCAAGCCGCAGGGTGCCTTCTTCGCGGACGACGCTCGAAACGAGGCGATCGCCGCCGCGAGGATCGCCCCCGACGTCGCGATCCGCCTTGCCCGACTTGAGTGGCGACGGTCGATCTACATGGCGGCCCGGATCAAGAGCGCCACGTATCGCAGCGAGTACCTCGAGCGCGCGATCGAAAACATGGCCAACGGCAGCGCGACCATCGCGCTCGAATACGCCAGGCTGACCGAGGGCGCCGACCCAGGAAAGAAGCAACCGAACGAGAAGCAGGACGAGTACAAGAAACAGGCCGACGAGATTCTGCTCGAAGCCGTCGAGGCGGCCCAGCAGATCGAACGGCCGATTTGGAAGAACCAGGCTCTGGAGCGGATCGCCGTCGCCGCCGGCCAGTCGGATCAGTACGACCGGGCGACCGAGATCGCCGCTGGCATCGAAAACGCCGAGGCTCGCGCCCGGGCCCTGGTGCTGGTCGCCGAGTCCCAGGCCCGGCAGAACCAGAACGACGCCGCGACCCAATCGTACAACCTCGTGGGTCAGGCCGTCTCCTCGATCCAGCAGAACGGCCTCCGCGGAGTTCTCGCGGGCATCCTCATCGACAGCCTGATCTCCACCGGACGGTTTGAGGACGCCAGGGCCAGCCTGGTGCTCTACCCCTCCGACTCCGAGCGGTTCGTCGCCATGGGGGCGATCGCGGAATCCCAGGGGGTCAGGAGGATGGCGACCGAGGCCCGCGCATGGATCGATCACGATGTTCCCGCCGAATACCGATCGACCCTCTATCGACGCCTCAGCAACGGGATGCTCCGCGCCATCTCCGAGGACCGGGCCAGGGAATTCCAGGGCCGCGACCTCGACGATACTCGCTGAGCCGTCCCATCCAGCCAGGGCGTCGCAACCCATGATGACTCGGTTCCGATCGGTACGTCGCGTTCCGTCGGAGCCGAGTCGTTTTCATCGCCTGCCCCGATCCGAGGAACATGAGCATGCCCAGCCCCGGCCGATTCAACGTACTCGTCGCCGATTTCCTCGATGAGACCCTGGTCGAAGTGCCGATCCTCGACGACGTGGCGACGCTCAGTCTTGGTCGGGCGATGAACGAAACGGAGCTGGTGCCTCTGCTGCCTCAGGCCGATGCGATCATCCTCTTCCACGACATCCCGCGGTTCAGCGAGACGAGTTTCGAAGTCGCCGAACGGTGCCGCTGCATCGTGCGAGCGGGCGTCGGATTCAACAACGTTGATCTCGACGCGGCGACGAGGCACGGCGTGCAGATCTGCAACGTGCCCGACTACGGCACCGAAGAGGTCGCCGACCACGCCATCATGTTCCTTCTCGCGCTGGCGCGGCGGATGTTGCCCTGCCACGACGCCATTCGAGGCGGATTGTGGAACTACACGACCGCCCTCGGCACGCCCCGACTACGAGGCAAAACGCTGGGGTTGATCGGCTGCGGCCGGATCGGCGCCGCCACGGCGCTTCGCGCCAAGGCCTTCGGGCTCAACGTGGTCTTCTACGACCCTCATCTTCCCGAGGGTGTCGACAAGGCGCTGGGAATCCACCGCGCCCACCGGCTTGAGGAATTGCTCGAGCAAAGCGATTTCGTCAGTCTGCATTGCTACCTGGACGAGTCGACGCACCACATCATCAATCCGGCGACGATCGCGCGGATGCGGGCCGGCTCGATCCTGGTCAATACGGCCCGTGGCGGCTGCGTGGACGTCGCCGCGTTGCTCGACGGCCTGGAATCCGGCCGGATCGGCTTCGCTGGACTCGACGTCGTCGAGGTCGAGCCTCTCGACGACGCCCGGCTCCGCAACCATCCGCGCGTCTTGCTCTCACCCCACTCGGCCTTTTACAGCGTCGAGGGGTTTGTCGAACTCCGTTCGAAAGCGGCCAAGGAAGTCCGTCGCGTCTTGCTCGGCGAGAGCCCCCGGAACCCCGTCAATCGCCCCGGACCGCGCCAGGACTGAGCCGAGCGGCCTGTGGAAAATCGAGAGAACGGGTAGAACCGCCCGAAGTGGCGCGACCGGTTCAGCCGATAACCCTCCTGTCGGATTGAACACGGTGGGAACGCCGCGCCCGGCTTGAACGCGGGGGCGTCGGTCCAGGGGCGTCGGTTTTGATTGAATCCCGGGGACGACTTCTGGCGATTGCGATTATGCTGATCGTCGGCGGCTGCGCGACGCTCGAACCGCCTCCGCTTCGGGAATTCGACCGTGACGCGACGCTCGATCCGCGCGTCACGCTCGCCTCGCTCGACGAGCCGGCGCGGCCTTCGATCGAGGCGGCTCGGACGCAGGCACCCACCGCCGAGACGCGCTCTGGCCTGTCCGGTCCGAGGTCGCCGGACGAGTTGATCCGGTGGGCGCTCGCCGAGAACCCGATGGTCCGCGCGGCTCGCTTCAACGTCGTGGCGTTGCAGCATCGCGTTCCGCAGGTCACGGCCCTCGACGACCCGGTCGTGTCGAATTCGATCTTCCCGATCCCGTCGGTCGCCCCGCAGTATTCGCTGATGGGCTATATGCCCTATTCGGCGCTCCTGGCCCAGCAGTTTCCTTGGTTCGGGACGCTCCGGCTCCGCGGCGAGGCCGCCGACCACGACGTCAAGATCGCGCTTTTCGAGCTGGCGGCGGCGCAGCTCGACGTGGTCGCCAGCGTCAAACGGGCGTATCACGACCTCCACTTCAGCGAGCACGCCCTGGCCTTGCTGGGCGAGAATCGCAAGCTGGCCGAGGACTTTCTCCAGATCGCCCGCGTCCGCTACCGGCTGGCGACGGCCTCGCAGTCGGACGTCCTTCGAGCCGAGGTTGCGGTCAGCGACATCGACCGCGAGATGGAGACGACACGCCAGGCCGTGAGTGAGGCCCGCGCCGAGCTGGCGCGCGTGCTTCACGTCGATCCCGAGACTCCGATCGAAACGACGGCCGAATCGCCGCTCGTGGCTGTGCCGGAAAAGCTCGATCACCTGACCGAACTGGCGATGGCCGGCCGCCCCGAACTCCAAGGCCGGCTCGCGGCGATCGCTCGCGACGAGAAGGCCATTGAACTCGCCCGCAAGCGGTTCTATCCCAATTTCACGCTCGGCGCGATCTATCAGGATATGGAGCGCACCAACGCGATCGCCCGCGACACCGCGATGGGCATGCCCAACGTCGGCCTGTTCGTCGGCTTCAACCTGCCGATCTACCACAAGAAGCTCACCGCCGGCGTTCACGAAGCCCAGGCCCGCGCCGCGGCCGACGCCCAGCTCTACGAGGCCGAACGCGACCAGACCTATCGCGACGTCAAGGACGCCCTCGTCGCGGCGCGCGTCCAGCAGAACGTCGTCGGACTTCTGCGGCGGAACAATCTACCGTCGGCCAGGCGGATCTTCGAATTGACGAGATCGGAATACCGGAGCAACAAGGAGGGCGTCGATTACCTCTCCCTCCTCGGCGCGTGGCGCGACGTACTCCAGGTCGAGCTTCAGATCGCGCAGGTCGAAGCCGAGTTAGGCAAGACTCTCGCCCAACTCGAACGCGCCGTCGGCGCCCAGCTCAACGAACATCCGCCGGCCCCGGCGCTCCTCAACGCCCCGTCACCCGTTGCCGTCGAGCCGGAGGCCGACCCGCCCGCAAGACCGTCGACCCCGCCCTCCCCCTCGGCGAGCCCCTTCCAGGGCGAAGAGAAGGAGAAGCCGCCGGTCAAGACCATCGATCTCGATGCGCCGGCGATCGAGCGGAATGAGGCCCTCCGATGACCGTCGCGATCCGCATCCAGCTTCTGACCGCGGGCCTCATGCTGTTCATCTCCAGCGGGGCTTTGGCTCAAAGTCCGGGGGGCGGCGGACAGGGCTTCACGGGAAGCTATGGGCCGGGGATGGAGAGCCTGCTCCGAAGTGGGGGGGCGGGCTACCTCCCCTCGGGAAGCGGTTTTCTGCCGTACACGCCGGGGCCCGGTGGCGGGCTCGGGGTGCAATCGCGGATGAGCGCCGGATCTCCCGCGACGTCGTCCGGCGCGATGAGCATGCCAGCTGCCGCAGCCGGGCTGGGGACGGCGTCGCGCGGCCTGTCGCCGTTGACTCCGATCGGCGGGATGGGCGGCGGGCGCGGTGGAATGGGATCGGGCCGGCTCCTAAACCGTATGCCCGCCGGGCGAGGCATGGTGCGGCCACCGGTGGGAGCGTACCCGTTCCGGGTCCCTCCCAGCCTGTTGGGACCGGCGACACAGGCACCCGCGATGGCCATGTAGCGCCGGCCCCCCCCTGCCCGTCCGGGTTACTTCTTGGGCTTGAGGTGCTCGTCAAACCAATCGGCGATGATCGAAAGGTCTTTCAAGAGATCAGGCCACCCGTGGCTCGCTCCCTTCTTGACCACGAGCTTGCTCTCGACGCCGGCCGCCTTGAGCTTGTCGATGATCAGCTCGGCTTGCTGAATCGGCACGAGTTGGTCGGCGTCGCCGTGGAAGATCAAGGTCGGCGGATCGTCGGCGGAGACGTGGTTGACCGGGCTGATCTTGCGGCCGATTTCGAGGATCTTTGACTCGTCGTTGATGGCGCGGAAGATTTTCTTGTCGGGATCCTGCTCGTTGAAGTCGAACGGCGCCTTGAATCCTTGAAGGATGCCCCGGCCCAGGGCGTTCTCACCAGGCTTGCCGTAGTTGAGGAAGTCGGTGGGTGGAAAGAAGCAGGCGACGGCCTGGACCCGGCTCGATACCCGGTCGATCGGGTCTTTCGCCTTGGGGTCGCCCGCGTCGCCGGCCGTGCCGAGCATCAACGAGAGGTGGCCGCCGGCCGACGCGCCCGTCACGCCGATGCGGTCGGGGTCGATCTTGTAGTCGTTGGCGTGGAACCGGATGAACCGCACCGCGCGGTTCACGTCGGCGACGACCTCGGGAATCGTGAACTTGGGCTGGCTGCCATGGACGACCGCGAAGACCGTATAGCCACTATTGAGGAACTCCTGGACCATCGCCGAGTTGATCGCATCATGCGACGAGAACCAGCCGCCGCTCACCATCCAGACGACGGCGGCGCCGTTGGCGTGCTCTTTGGGCGTGAACACATCCATCGTCAGCGCCATGCCGTGCTTGCGCCCGTAAACGACGTCTTCGGTCCGGGTGAAGGCTGCCTCTTCGGCGGCTTGGATCGTGCCGGGACCGAACAGGGGCGTCGCCGAGAGGAACAACGAAACTATGAAAATCTGCGCGCGCTTCATGTGCTTGGACCTCGTTGGGAACGTTGTGGCGTGATGTAGGAGAGGAACTCGGCGGCCTCGCGCCGTCTCGATCGCGGAGACATGCCGAGCAGTCTATCAGGCGGAAGCGGCCTGAGCCACCAGGCAGAGCATCGCGTCGTCCCCGCCCCGGCGTCAGGCGTGGAGATCGACCGGTTGGACCAGAACCCGGTCGACGCGGTTGCCGACCCTGTCGACGACCTCGAAGCGAAGGCCGAATTTCGCAAAGCTCTCGCCGACGTCCGGAATGTGGCCCAGTCGAGTGACGATCAGGCCGCCGAGCGTGTTGTAGTCGTCGTCGGTCGTCTCGTGGATCTGGAAGAAGTCGAAAAACTCGTCGATCGCGAACCGGCCGTCGAACAGCCACGAGCCGTCGCCGCGAGGCACGGCGCGGGGCTCGTCCGCGTGCGACTCGTCGGCCATCGGCCCGACGATGGCGTCGACGACGTCGCTGAGTGTCAGCACGCCGACGACCGAGCCGTACTCGTCGAGGACCACCGCCGTGTGAGCCGACGACTTCTTGAGGCTGTCGAGGATCTGGGGCCCGCGCGCGCCTTCATAGATGAACGCCGGCAACGTGAGGATTCCCTTGATCCGGAACCCCTGGTCGTCGGCGTTCCGGGCCAGGAGGTCTTTGACCTGGACGATCCCCAGGAGGTTGTCGAGCGTCCCATCGCAGACGGGGAAGTGGGAAGGGGTGCATGAGGCGACCTTGCGGCGGATCTCGTCGTGTGGATCGTGGACGTCGATCCACACGACCTCGTCGCGAGGCGTCATCAGGGCGCGGGCGCGGCGGTCGCAAAACCGGACCGCCCGCTTGTAGATGGTGTGCCTGGCGTCTTCCAACCTTCCCGCTTCGGAGGCTTCGCGCATCAGGTCGAGGAGTCGCTGCTCGGTCGCCGGCGGCGCGGGGGAGGCGCTCGCACCCAGCCATCGAGCCAGGACGTCCGTCGCGCGTCTCAGGAGGACCGAAGCGGGGGAAACGACCACCGACGCGAGCCGCATCACGCGCCCGAGCTTCGAAGCGAACGCCTCGGGGCGGCTCCTGGCCAGCGCCCTGGGCAGCAAGTCGCCGAAGACGAAGACGGCCATGGCCACGCCGCCAGCCGCCATCGTCGTGACCACGATCCCCGGATACGAGGTGAACCGGGTCGCGATCGTCGAGTCCGTCGTTTGTTCGCACAGGAGCACGCCGCTGACGACCCCGATCAGGACGGTCGCGAAGGTGATGATCAGCCGCGCCGACGTCCCGAATCGATCTAGGTCGCAGGCAACCTCCAGCGCCGCCTGGGCGCCGTGGTCGCCGCGCCCGGCGCGGTCCCGCAGCCGCCATTTCTGGACCTGGCCCAGGGCGGATTCGGCGAGCGAGCAGAGACCGACGAGGAAACTGAACCCCAGGACGAGGATGACGCTCGTGACGATCGATGACATTAAGGCAACCTGGATCAGGTCCGTTCCTCGGTGCGGGAGGGATCGGCTCGACTGCGTCACGGCGACGCGTTCGGAAGGCTGCGAGGATGCGACGCACCGTCCATCTTAACCGATTTCGCCGAATCCGCTCCACTTTCCCGCCGAGGCCGTTCCCGCGTCAGTCGAGCGATTCGGCGAGGAGCGTCGATTCCGCGAGCGGCGGAGCATAGAGATATTGATGCTTCAACGCGTTGCTGGCCTCCCAGACGCGCAGGGCCAAGGCCACGTGGTAGCCGTCGCGCATCGAGTCGCGCGCCGCCGTCAGCATGGAGGCCAGGGCCGAGCACGACACGTCGGTCTCGTTCAGCAAATCGTCGATCAAGGTATCAAGCTGGTGGATAGGATTCATGGGGGTCATTCGAGATCGAGGGCCGCGATGAACGCGGTTGTTCCTACAGAAGTCCTGGAGATTTCGTCCGCGGGTTCCATTCTTGGTCGGTCCCTACGTGGATCGGTTCTACGTTATCCGGCGCCGCCGGCCCGTCAAGCGCGCAACCGCCGTTTCGACGTCACGTTGGCTTTCGTCGACGTGCGGCCGTCGCGGCGTGTTTTTCCAGACCGATTGGTGGTTGGCGACTAGCTCATGGAACCGCGTCCCGCCGCGCGTTACCCTGATCGACGGGCCGACTTTGATCCATTGATCGAGACGTGCGTGCAAGGCTGGAAGGAGAGCCAGGCGATGCTCAACGTGGCATGTCCATCGTGCGGAGAACGCGGCAAGATCCCCGCCAATCTGGTGGGCGCCCGCATCAAATGCAAGAAATGCGGCCAGGCGTTCCATGTGGCCGCGGCCGCTGGTAAGCCTTCCGCCCCCGCTCCCGCCGCGGCCCCAGCCGGCCCCGGCGACGTCGCCGCGCCGGGACCCGCCGCGTCGGCTCACGACGGAATCGCCGTCGAGGGGCTCGACGCCGCCTCTTGGAGTCTCGCCCCGGACCAGTCGTCGTTGCTCCAGGCCGTCGCCAATCCGGAACGCGCCGCCGACGCCCATGCCGCGCCGGCCGAGTCGTTCACGGTCCATCACGAGGGAGCGATCAAGGAGTACAAGCTCCTCACCTCGCGCGACAAGCTCTTCGAGGGCAAGTTCGACCTGGCCCGGCTCGAAGAGGCGCTCAACCACCTGGCGCGTCAGGGTTGGACGGCTAAATCGATGTGCCTGCCGCACCTCAAGAACTTCCAGGGGGCCATGCAGGAGGAAGTCGTGGTGCTGTTGGAACGCTGACGTGGGGCTGTCTTCCGCCATGAGGCCATGATAGCGTATCGTGTGCTATGGTCTTCTTGGATGGAAATCAATTCCTTGCTACGGTCCGGCGTCGAGACGATCGGGAACCATGCTCGCCAAGCTCTCGTCCTATACGTTGATCGGGATCGACGCGGCGCCGGTGGAGGTCGAGGTCGACGTCTCGTCGGCGTCGATGCCCCGAACGGTTCTGGTCGGGCTGGCCGAGGCGGCCGTGAAGGAGAGCACGCACCGGGTCGAGCGGGCGATCGTCAACTCGGGCTACCGCCGTCCGGGCGATCGGATCGTGATCAATCTCGCTCCAGTCAGGTTTCCGGGAGAACGTAAGCCTAGCTAGCATCGCTGCACGCTTGCTCGCCCGGTCCTACGAGGCTACGTCTGCTTGAGATCTGCCACCGAGGAACTCCTCCCCGGTCGAACGGCACGAACGCTCGACAGCCAGGCAAGCTACGGCACCCGGCCCGTCGGGTGTCGCCTTATAAACCCCTTAGACCAAATCCGAGAATGACAAACGCCGAGGCTCGCCCAGCTCGCTTTCGATCAGATACGTTGGGACCCTCGCCTCGATCGCCCGCAACGCACAATCGCGGGTCCCCTTGCTCAGCCGGATGCGACGGTGGAGGGCGATGCACATGTCCGCGCCCAAGGCGACCATCTCGGCGTTCCGCATTGGCCCCGCGTTAGCGTTGTATGGCCGCTTGCGATCGTGCCTAACCACCGCGCCCTCGACGTAGACGTCCTCCCAGCGAGCGGGGTGCCGCTCCTGTTCTATCCCGGAGTCGGCGCACGCCTCGGAGAACGACTGGTCGACCCCCGTCGCCGCCCCGTGGACGATGACCAGCGAGCCGCCGTAGCGTAATATCAGCCGAGCCAGAATCGCTTCGGCAAGCTCGGGCACATACCATTTGCGATCGCCGGTTACTATGATTCGCATCGGTCTATTATAAAAACCTGGTGAACGCAAGACCAGGAAGATGGTACGATTGCAGGCAGATCAAGAGGGCCTTTCACGCCGCTTGACGACCGCCCGATTGATCACTGTCGGCTGCCTGACGACCGCCCGCTTGATCGCCGCCGGCTGCACGACGCCCACCGGGGCCGTAGCGGCCCTTGGCTGGCGGCCCGCCATCATTGTATCACTTTCGCAAGCCGGCCCTAAGCGCCACGAGGGGGCAGTGTTGCTTGACGCCATCGATCGACTATAATAGACAGCAGTCCAGTTCCGTTCGGCGTCTGGCGTCCCGAGGAGAGCACTGAATGGTTGACTACGGGGTCGTGCAAGGCTGGCAAAATACTGTGAACTGCTCCGGCCAAAAGCAGTACATCTGCGGATACTGCAATGCATTGGTGCGCGCAAACAGGTGCTTCATGCAAAGGCGGCAGCAGAGGTATAGCAGCGAAACCGAATTCGCGTACCTGTTCATCTGCCCGGGCTGCGACTGCCCGACCTTTTGGAATGATTGCCCCGAATGGCAGTACCCTGTCCGACGGCCGGGCCAGGATGTCCCGAATCTTCCCGAGGACATTATGGCTCTTTACAACGAGGCTCGCTCCTGTCTGACCGTCAACGCGCACACGGCGTCAGTCATGGTCTCAAGGAAACTTCTTATGAACGTGGCGGTCGCCCACGGTGCCAAGGAAGGGAAAAGCTTCGCCGAGTATGTGCAGTTCTTCGTGGACGAGAACCTGATCACGTCCAACAACCGGGGATGGGTGGACCAGTTAAGGGAGAAGGGGAACGGTGCCAACCACAGGACCGCTCCGTCCAGCGCAGAGGACGCCAGGTCGCTGATCGACTTTTGCAATATGTTGTTGCGGACCATCTACGAATTCGCCAAACAGCACCCACCGGCGACGACTTAGACCTCACGCCGCTTGACGACCACCCGCTTGATCACCGTCGGCTGTCTGACGACCACCGGAACGACTGCCGTCTTGGCCCCTGGCTTGCTCTTCCCGCCACCGCAAGCCCCGCACCCGCCGGAAGCCGCGCCAGCCCCGTCAGAGGGCACCGAGGACGTCACAGAGGGCACGCCCGGCGCCGCCCCGAAAAACGACTCCGACTTAACCACCTCCACGACATCCGGCCCCCCGCCCCCGCGCGTCAAGTCCGTCCAATAGCGCGACTCAAGCGGCAAGGTAAGCTCACGCTCGACCAGTCTGCACAGCCTCGGATGATCAACCGCCGGAGCGCAAACCCCATCACCAGCACCCAATGGACAGAAATTGCACCTGGACATCATCTCACCAATCCTATCAGCAGGTTTCTCGAATCGAGTAACCCCACTTGCCTGTGAAGTAATCGGTGAGTATGACGCCCACGGTCACGTTGGTTGGACAACAACCGAACGGGCTGACGCTCGCCGTGTTCGTATAATCAGAGCAGAGGAGCCCAGTCTGGTCCGACCAATAACAACCCCGAACGCCACTGCCAGCTCCAGTGCTGCACGGCGGAGTCGTATTAGTGCAACCAAACTGATTGGTCTGATCCGTGCCACTCACCCGCCTGTAAGTGATCGACGACCCGGTAAGCGTGATCTCCGTCCCGCTGTAATAAATCCGCTTGGCCTCGGGCGCGGCGGGCGTGTTCAGCCAGCACGAGCCCGCATAACCACATTTCCAGTCCATGGACATGTAGTTGTTCTGGTGACCGCGCGGCCCCGAACTCCAGGTGTAGATGCCACCCCCCGACACCGATCCCGTCAGCGTTATCCACTGGCCCTCGTCGTCGGCGAACCGACCATCATTGCTGGTGAACTTCACCTCCATCTTCTTGCTCACCAGGCCCCTCCTGTTCGGGCCGGCCCCGTAGGAGCACCCGCCGTCGCATGACTGGACTCCGAAGTAGCAATCACCCCAGTAGGACTGAGTCAGGTCTATCTCTATGTCGCTGTAGCACTGCAAGGTGAGCGTGACGCACAGCGAGGGATACAGCGGGTTCACCACCCCGGGCGAGCTGTAGCTGGTGGCCGTGAACGTCACCGTCTTCGGGTAGAAATCCGGCAATCGGGTCCTGGGATCGCACAGCGTCCAGATGATGTCGGAACCGTCGGTCGTCTCGGTCGGGAACAGCTTGGGCAGCGACGTGATTACTGGTGCAGCCGCCGTGTTCACCTTGAACCGGATCTTGGGAGCGCAGCGTGATTTTAACTGGTAGGTTTTGCCGCACTCGGCCAGGATTAGGTCACTGACCCAACTGTCGGTACCCGTGATGGTGGTGAAGGTGTAGCCGGCCGACGGCAGGCCGGTGACTACATAGTCACCGTTGCTGTCGCTTGTCCCGGTCTGGAGGAGGTCCCCCGAACCGTTGCGCACCTCGACGGTGGCCCCGACGACGGGTTCGTTGGGCGGTACCCCGCAAGGGTCTATGACGTGGTAGGTGAACTTGCAAGTCGTATCGCACCCGCAGTGCGGGGCGGGTGCGAACGGCGACCAATTAGGCACAGTCGGCATCGGTCACTCCCCTTCGTCGGGTGGCGGCGGGCACTCGGCGTTGACCAGGAAGTGCCTACCCCCAACCACCTCGGTCCGCATGAACGCGTTACCAGATATCCCGTTCACCGACCAGTTGTAGACGTCGTACCGAACCAACTGAATGCCACCCTCATCATCCACTACCACCTTTGGCTGGAAGACCCCGTCATCATCCAGTTCGTACGCCAAGCAGGAGGTGCCGCTGGGCGTCCTGGACTTGACTGGCTCATCACCATCCATCACCGGGATCGGTCCCGCCCCGAAGTCTACGACGGCATCGGCCTCGGACGCTCCACCTATTCCATCTTTGGGCGTGAGCACGTACCACCGGACGGTCTGATCGACTGCGTAGGCGCCGTCAAACGCTTGGTGCCGAAGCTCCCACTCACGGGCTTTGGTAGTCAGCCAGGCTTCCTTACGGTTCTGCATGGCCACGACCCTTAAAGAACGAAATTGAAGATCGAGAAGTCGATCGCCTCGTACGGCTCGAACTCACGGTAGACAGGATCCGCGCCGTCAGCCAGAAGACCGCCCGACCCGTCCAGCAACGACGGATCGGACTTGATGGTGACGCCACCGCTAGAGTAGTTCGGCTTCTGCTTCCCCGACTCCAGGTGCACGGTCCCCTGATCGAGCAGCTTGACGACCCAAGTGCTCCACTTCAGAGCGAACTGATATTGAACGGTGACGTACGGCGTCCCGTCCGGACCAAAGCCGTTCGACACCTCCGCGCTTACGAACCGACAAGTCTTCGCTGGGAAGACACCCAAGAATAGATCGTCGTTGACCTTCTGTTCGACGGCGGCCAGCAGGGCCGGGTCGATGGACGCCTCGTTCCGCACCACGTTAATGATGCCGTCGTTGTAGTCGCGGGTAAGGGGCTGGGTGAACCGCTGGCCTGCGCTGTTCCGGACGGGCACCCCGTTCGAGTCAACGTCAACAGGGATCTGCCTAATGTTGGGACGCATGGTCCACTGGGTCTTGGCGTTCAGAGGGTTCTCACCGCCGGTCTGCGTCGGATCGTACTGAGCGAACGTGCCGACCACATCCCACTGGATGCCGTCGTCGGTCGACTCCGTAGGCACGAGCGACTGCAAGTAGTGCCCGAGGATAGTCTCGCCGTCGAGGTTGTAGGCCATGTTGAGGACGATGCCGGCGGACTTCAGCATCTCGTACACGTTGGCAACGCCCGTAGCCGGGGTCTCGGTGATCACCTGCCAGGTGCGCGATATCGTGTGGCGACCGTTCGCGCTGAGGGTGCCAGTCCTGGTCTTCGGCTTCTCATAAACTCCGGGTTCTAACATCTGCCTTGCCTCACCAGGTGTTGGGATAGAGTTGGCCGTCCGACGCCTGAGCATCAGCGCCGCTCGATATCAGGTTGTCATTAATTTGCTTGGCCTGCGCCAGAGCGCCATTGGCTGCGATCTGTGCGAGGATCTTATTGCTCTCTTTGGTCAACGACTCGATGTTCGACCAAACCTGGCTCGACTCGTTTCCCTGCTTGGCGAAGATGCTGTAAGCCTCGGTCGAGGTCGCATCAACCGCCCCTATATCGCCGGTGGCCACGTTGTCGCGGGCGGTCTTCCGGATGGAGCGATCGAATGTGTTTTGATCCAGGAAGCCCAGCTGCTTGGCCATCGCCAGCTTGGTCAGATTCTGGGTCTGGTTCTCGGCCATCGTGCGGGTGTCGTCGTACGCCGACTTTGCGGCGGATCTGATGTCATTGACCCTGCCAACCTGCCGATCGTTCTTCTGCCCCTGCTGGGCCTGGTCGTACAGCGCGCCGGCCTGGTCGCCGGTGATCTCGCCCATCTTGCGACGCTTGAGTATGTCGGCGACCGAGCCCGAGAGGCCGGGATTGGCAAGGTCGACCGCCCCACGCTTCAGCTCGTCGTTGATCTTCCTGCGGTGCTCGACCTCATCCTTGGCGATGGCGACGAGACGCAGTTCGCCCGCAAGCTGCTGGCTCATCCCATCAGCGAGATTCTTCCTGTACGTCTCGTCGATCTGGGCGCGGCGTTCGGCGATCGAATTCAGGTTGATGCCCGAGACGGCGAGCTTGGCCTGGTAGTCGGCCTCCTCCCGCAGCGATTCGAGCTTGCCGCGTCCCTGGAGTTCGGCACCCTGCGCCCTGCCCCGGCGGCTCTCGACCTCGTACTGCTCGATTACCGCCTTGGTGACGCTGTTGTAGGCCATCTTGGACTTCTCGACTCCGAGGGCTCGCTCGAATTCGATGTCCTTGAGCTTGATGTTGGCGCTGAGCAGGCCGTCGACGATCCCGACCTCGGCTTGCATCTCGCGAGTGCGGTTCTCAGCCCCGAAGGTCTGCGCGGGGGCGTTCTGCTCGCGGGTGGTTTTATCGTTTTCGCGCAGGAGGGCCACCGGGTCTGCGGCGGTCTTCAGTGCCTGTTCCCACCGGGTCTTGTCGGCCTTGGACATGGTGGTGTTGGCGACGATCTTCTCGCGCAGTTTGCCTATGGCTTCGAGGTCGCCCTTCAGGGCGTCGGAGACTAGCGCCTCGTCGTCGGTGATCTGCTTACGGAGCTTGGTGGCCTCTGCCGACGCGCCGTCCGCCGCAGCCCTCAGGGCGGCGGTCTCCGTCTGCCTGTTGGCCATAGCATTGGTGCCATGGAGGGCGGCGGTCGTATCGTCCTGTCGGAACTTGTCGCTGTTAAGCAAGGCGGTGGCCCTCGCGGCCTTAGCCTCGGCCTCCATCACCGCCCTGCGATCGACGCCGACTTCTCCCAGCTTCTGGGCATCCTCGCCGTTGATGCGAGCATTCAGGTAGCTGCTGCGATCCGAGAATCCGCTCGAATTCAGCAATTCAGCCCTGGACCGAGGATCTGAGACCTTGTCCTGGTACGACTGCTCGGCGGATTCCCGCTTGTTGAGATTACGGGAAGAGTTGTAGAAATCATTGCGGGACTTTGTGTAAGCACTAAAGTCCCGGATGCTACTCTTCTCGTTCAGCCGATCGAACTCGGTAGACAGTTCCTTCACCTGCCCCTTGAGGTAGGTCGTCGACCCCTTGTTGCTGGTGTATAAGAACTCCTTGACCGACTTGTTGACATCGTAGAAGCCCGCAGCCAGGTTGGGCATATAGCGATCGGCCAACTCAGCCGACTGGCTCTTAATGATGGGCATCGCAACCTGTAGACCGACGATCCCCAGGGTGAGGGCACCGGCCGCACCGGCGCTCATCCCCATCGCCACGCCCATACCCTCAACGTTGTTCGTGATGCCCATCAGTCCGGCCGCACTGAAGTCCTGCACGCCGCGACCCAACGTGAGCATCGCGAAGCCCATATTCTTCTTACGCTTGTCCAGCGCGGCAGCCGTCTTATCAGCACCATCCAGGCCGCTACTCACCTCGTCGGGGAGGTTGTCGCCGTACATGTCTCTGGCACGGGCTCGCAACGCATCGACCCGGGACGCAGCGGGACCACGTCGCTTGGTACCGGCCTCGGCTGCCTCTCGCGTGAACCGCGCGATATCCTCGGTGAGAGACTTCTGCTTAGCCAACTCGTCGGTGGCCAGGCGCAGCTTGACGGCCTGGTCGATCTGCGCCTGGGTCGCGCCCCTGGAAGCGAGGTCGGACGCCAGGATTTGATCCTTGGTCATCCTGAGTTGGTCGTACTCGCGCTTCAGGGACTGGACCGTGTTGAGCACCGACTTCTCGTCGTCCAGCTGCTTCTTGGTGGCAGCCTCAAGAGCGCGACGGGCCTCCAGCTGATCATCCAGCCCTTGCGCGGCTGCGCTGGCCTCCCCCACCCTGTTGTTGAACGCGACCTGATTCGCGCCACGCTGCCAAGGGTCCTGCACCCTCGCGTTGCGACGACCAAAGTCGATCTTGGCCTGCTCGATGCCGGACCAATTGGAGCTTTTGCCAACCATCGCCTGCTGGAGCGCGATGTTGTCCTTGATCTTATTGAACTGCTGATCGAGCTTGGTCAGACCGAGGGCATCCACCTTGATGACTACCGGCTTTGCGCCAATGGTCCCGATGGCGTTCGAGGCTGCGATGGCCTTGGTTATGATGTTGTTGAGCGGCGCACCACCCAACTGGCCGAGAGCGGCGTTGGCCTTTGCCACGCCGCTGACAATGCCGGAGGGATCGAGCCCGGCAGCGATGTCTACCGATTTGATCGTGCTCATCGCCGCGTCCCCCGTTGGCTGCTCTGACTAGACTTGACCGGCGTCACGACGACTATTTCAGGCTTTGGGACGATCGGCTTTGCCTCGGATTGCTTGGCCGATGCCTTGCGGACGGCGGCCTGGATCTCCGCGTTCAGCTTGACCACGATCATCTGCTCTTTGGTCCGATGATCGGCCAACGCCTGTTTCCTGACCCGCAACGCCTCGCGGCGCGCCCCCGACATCGCGATGAAGTCTTCGGGCTCGACATAGTCTTTTGCGATCTTGCCGGCGAAATTGGCGGTGGCGGCAGCCACGGTCCCCGCCACCTCGCTCGGGAGCATGAGGCAGTAGGAACCGTGCATCTGGCGCCACACGTCCATCTCGCTCACGGTAAGCGTGTCGACCTCGTGGAGGAATTTTCCCAGCGCGATGGCGACCCGGCATCTTAGTTCCAGGTCGGGGTCCATCACGCCTGCGGTTTTGGGTCCACGGGGTCCTTGATGAAGCCGTTCAGCTTCATGGCGGCGAGGTAGATCGGCTGGGCGGTGCTGTCGGGGATGGAGTTGAGGGCGTCCACGTTGGACTGGTCGGCCAACGGGTTGCCCCCCTCGTCGCTGAGCGACAGCGCCAGCATCTTAGCCTTTTCCAGCGTCTCGTCCTTGTCCGCCACCCAGGCGCGGATCTCGCCGACGGTGAGTTCGCGCACGAACACCTCGCCAGCCGGGGTCTCGACCTTGACGACCTTACGCTTCACAGCCAGCAAATCGCTCAGCGACATACCCATCGAATCATCTCCCTCAAGCACTTCCCGAATGTACCGCCACGGACCCTAGCGACCGACCGCCGGATCAACCAGGATCGACGAACGGCGTGATCGTCAGCTCGCCGGTGAGGGTGATGGTGACGTCGGCCTCGACGTTGCCGGTTCCGGTGACGTCCATCTTCGAGGCGGTGTAGCCGGTGACGTAGCCGTCCGAGGACCACGCCGACCCGTCCGAGAACAGCACCTGCCAGTTCTTGGAGGCGGTCGCGGCGGGAGCCACCAGCTGCGTGAGCAGGAATTGGTGGGTCGTGTCCAGGGGATTGTAATAGACCTTGAGCTTCAGCTCGCCGGGCGTCAGCATGTTGCTGGGCCGGGAGGTGCGGTAGAAGGTCCCAGCCTCGTTTGCCTGGATGGTGGTGTCGACCTTGTCGCGCGTCAGGTTCGGCCCGTCGATCGACACCCGGTTACCGACCGGTGTGTAGGTGGTGCCGCCAACAATGGCGCGGTACCCGAGGACGGTCGACTCACCGAAAAGAACTACAGGGTCCGGCATGGCGAAGACTCCAGAATCGAGGACGTAGGGCGTGGAACCCAACAGATGCTATAACTTTGCAACCGGACCTACTCGCACCAGCCAACGTGGAACGTCAACCGGACCTCGTAGATGGTCCGACCGCTACCATCGTCAATTTGAAGCTCGTCGTCCGTCTCGTCCTTGAGCTTGAACGACGACCCGACGTAGACGGTTCCCATCGGACCCCTCAGGCCGTTGAAGGCTTGCTTGATGAGGATGGCGCGCTGGACGGCGTCCGGCTTGCTGTAGTCGAACGAGTGGAAGACGACGTAGCCGCTTGAGCTGACTATCTTGGCACCATGGCTCGGCGAATTGCCCATAACCGGATTGTCTTGGCGATTCTCGAAGCGATACAGGATGGCGGGCATCCCGGTGCCTTGGTCGATGGCGTCCGGGTAGCACTTGACGCCAGGGAAGAGGGGCTGGAGGACGCCCTTGACGCTGGCGCGGATGTCCCCGGGCGCGGGGGGAGCGTCCATCGTGCCGAGCGGACCAGAGCCCATTATGTTGATTCCACTCATCGCAGTGTCTCCAATTGAATTACTCGGGCACCAGATCAGGAGGTACCGGCGCGGCGAACGAAGTACCATCCCAGGACCATCCGATATCGACGACCTCGTAGCCCGACTCATCCAGGCGGATTAGTGCATCCGCACCGTGGTCCCACTCGGCTACGCCGTCCCAGATGGCTATGTTGTCCACCCGCCCGTTAACGATCATAGCCCAACGCATAACTAATCTCCCTTACCAGGAGGTGATGATGACCACTCCGTCGCCGCCGTCGCCGCCACTGCCGTTCAGAACCGCAGTGGCCGCTCCACTGGACCCGCCACCCCCAGAGAAGCTGACGTCCGGCACCCCCGTGAAGCCCGAACCTTGGGCAGTGACCGTGATCGATTGGATGACGCCACCACTCACCGTGGCCGTGGCCGTGGCCCCGGACCCGCCGCCGTTGGCGATGGTGACCGTCGGCGCGGAGGTGTAGCCGGTGCCGCCGTTGGTCACCCTGACTCTGGTCACCTGGTAGGTGCCACCTAATTGAGCGGCCCCACCGCCGCCACCGGCTCCGTAGAGGCCGCCGTTGCCGCCCGATCCGGGACCAGACGCCGATGAGCCGCCGCCCGATCCGCCGTTGCCGTACAGCAAGCCAGTCCCGCCCGGCCGGGAGTATACTAAGCCGTTGAGGCCGTCGCCCCCCGCCCCGGGCCCACCCGTGTTGTTGCCGCCGGACTGGGTTCCCCAGCCCATCACAGCGTTCCCCGTCCCGCCCGAGAAATAGGCCCCGGCCGCATTCATGCCACCGCCACCACCGGCACCGCCCGGCGTGGTGTAAGGCACGCTATTCTGAGAACCAGCCGTACCCGCACCACCAGAACCGCCAGTGCCGGCCCCAGCGAGCCCGTTTGGGTTGCCGCCGTTGCCTGGACCAGTCCCAGCGGCACCCCCGCCGGGACTGCCGCCCGCAGCCCTCAGGTATGTGGTATTGAACATGCTAGTACCGCCGGTCAAACCAGCGCTGCCGTTGGCGGTGGTATTCAGGATTACGGCACCGCCATTACCCCCGGCCCCGATAGTCACGGCGCAAGTGCTACCCAGATCGGAGTCCAGGAACGTGGCCTCGGTGTAGTACCCACCCGCACCACCGCCGCCACCGCCCTTGATGTTGGCCCCAGCATCACAACGGCCGGAGCCCCCGCCCCCGCCGCCGCTTACCATCTGCACGCGGTGGAATGTGGCCCCCGTGGGCTTGGTCCAGGTCCCACTGGCCTTGAATATCTGGATAACCGGAGCAGCCGCAGGCGTGCCGGCCGGACCAGTCGGGCCGGTAATAGAGAGCCCTTGAGCACCTGTCGGGCCAACCGGACCCACGACTCCGGTTGCACCAGTAATGCTAAGCCCTTGAGCGCCTGTGGGACCAACTGCGCCGGCCGGGCCAGTAACTGAGAGTCCTGCGATCCCCGTCTGCCCGGCGACTCCGGTTGCCCCACGGACGCCGGTTGCTCCGACCGCTCCGGTAGTCCCGACCGGACCCTGAGCACCCGTAATCGATAATCCGGAAACTCCCGTCACTCCGGCCGGACCCTGAGGCCCGGTAATCGATAGACCAGGGGCACCCTGAGCACCCGTAATCGATAATCCGGAAACTCCCGTCACTCCGGCCGGACCCTGAGGACCCGTGATCGACAATCCGGCAACACCGGTCGGACCCATCTGACCTTGAGGGCCTGTGATCGAAAGCCCATCATTACCGGTCGGTCCAATCGATCCCTGAGGGCCGGTTATAGATAGTCCAGGGATACCTTGAGGACCCGTGATCGATAGCCCTGGTATTCCCTGAGGGCCGGTTATAGATAGTCCAGATGGCCCGGTCACTCCGGGTACCCCCTGAGGACCCGTCACTGACAACCCGGGAGAGCCTTGAGGCCCGGTAATCGACAATCCAGGTACCCCGGCTGGACCCGTTGGCCCCATCGGCCCGGTCGGCCCCTGGCTTTCGCTGCCACCACCGCCGGACCCGATCGCCGCCCAAATCTCATCGTGTGCACCCTTCGTATCAGCACACCACAGCCAAGACGCAACAGCATACTTCCTGTCGACCGTATCCTCCACCGGAGCAGACACCAACAACCGATTCCCGTCAGTACCAATCACCAAGAAAATAGACGAATTCGCAGGTGACTGCGCAATAGTGAAAGCGACCCCCAGAGGAGCCACCACCACCGGAATCGGAGAATCCTCAGTGGCGTCCACAAACTGGCTCGCGTTATCCACGTCAAACCAGCCGGAACCAGACACGTGCGTCTGCACCAAACGAGCATACGCCCAATTCTTGAGATTACGGTGAGGAAGCTCATTGTCGGGCATCAGAATCACCCCCGGCCAGCCACAAAGAACGCAACGCCTACCTTGAATCTTTGACTCAGACGAAATATTGGCGCAAAGCCTCCGACAAGAACGCCTCCACATTGGCAGTGAATATGCTCTCGGTCTGCTCGAAAGCACGCTCCATATAGTGCTTGCCAGGGACGTCCTTCTTGGAGAGGTAGTGCTTGAACCCCTTCTCCGCGAAGTAGCCGTAATAGGTCGACTCGCTCGCCCCGAGCTTTGCCTTGCGCCGCTTGTCCATCGAACTGACAAGGACCGTAATCTTGGTGCCATGGGTCTTACCGGGCCGGATGCGGATGTTCTCTGCCAGACGCCCCGTATCCCTCGGAGCGATCGCCCGCGCGACGTTCATGGTGGGGATGAGGGAATCGCGCAGAGCACCCCGCACGAACTTGTTCCGCACCACGTTCGGCAGCTCGTCCAGCTTGGCCATCAGAGGGCCGAGATCCAGGTCGAACCTCAGGAGGCCGGACTTCAACGCCGCATAATTCACGATGTCAGCCATCGGCTTCGCCCCCGTTACCAGGAACCGGAGAGAGAACGATCAGACCAGGAACCGACACCTGAGTTGGCCGGCCGACTGACCGAAGGCGAACAGCGCGACAACGTTCTCAGTGAACGGGCAAGGGAAATAGCCGTCCCCCGCGTTCCAGATGAGGGGCCGTCCAGCCACCAGCTCGAAGGTGTCCCCGCCCGCTGTCTGGTCTACGAAGTTGGTGCGCAGCGTCATGTTGACGTTGGATAGCATACAGATGTGTTGAATGTCCGCGACCGCGAAGCCGATGATCATTGCCGTGATGGTGGAGCCCGAGGAGATCCCCGTGTTCACGTCCAGCACAGCCTCGCCGATCTCGTCGAAGTTGGCGTTAATAGCCGGATAGCCAGCCACCGAACTGGAACCGCCGCTCACCTTGATCGCAGCACCGATAGCCATTGGACAAATCCCCCGAACAAAACAACCAACTTGAATCTAAACAGGCAACTCGGTCGCCAGGACCTGGATGAACCGATTGGCCTCTTCGACGTTGTCAACGCGAGTGATGTTGAAGCTCCGGCCCTCGTACCCGATCCGGTCCTTGGGCTTGACCCTGAAGCCCGGCCAGCGGAACGTAATGCGGTGGGTGGCGAGCGGCACGTTCTGATTGAGACCAGGAACGACGTACTCGCGCCCGTCCACGGTCGCAATGCTCGCGTAGACCTTGGCCAGCTCGTCCCAACCGACCACCTGAGGGGAGCCGTACGACTCCTCCTGGACGGCGTTGCGACGCTCGATGCTCACCAAACGATTGAACTTATTCGGGTTCGGGAATCTCATCACGCCCTCCAGCGATGGCACTTCTCGGTGAAGAGCAGATCCCTGACGCCCAGTTCAATTGCCTTGACCGTCGACTCGCCGGTAGCCTGACGCTGCTCGTACCAATGACCGATCAGCAACCGCATCGCATGCTTGATAGAGTCCGGCACAAGCTCAGCACTCGCGTACCCGGCCGTGTAATTGATGATCACCCTGTCGGTACGCGCGGAAGCGTAAAGACATAGATCCGAGCGGTAATGGATCTTGCTGGACCCTGGGTAGAACGAGTAGTCGCCCGCTTCCAAGGTGATGAGGGTCTCGGTCGAGTCGTAGTATTGGATGCTCTGGATCGACTGCACGGGCGGGTGTGGGAGATCCTTGACGAATCGCCCAGTCACCAGCCGGTATTGGGTCGTCATGGGGGTGAGGTTGAACCCCTTGGCGATGTAGCGGTGAGCGGTTGCAATCAGGGACTCGACGTAGACATCGTCGGGGAGACCCTGAGGGCTGTTCAGTTGCGCCCTGGCCTCCTCCAACGTGAGTGGGTGGGCCGTGGGTCCGGTGGTAATGGTCAGTTCGTAGCTCGGCCTCATCGAATTACCCCCATCAGGGCTCGTTAGGCGCCCAGACCCATGGACAACTCGGCCAACTGCGCCCTGACCTCTTCATCGCTGATCGGGGGAGGCGCAGGTGCCTCGACCACCGGTTCGGACTTGGACGATTCGGCCTCGATTTTGGCCAGCTTGGCAGCTGCCTTCTTCTCGGCCTTGGCCTGGCGTTGAGACTCCAAGGCGAGTGCCTCGGCGGCTTGAAGCTCCAGCCTGGCGAGAAGTTCGGCCTCGGCCTTGGCCTGCCGCTCCAGGTAGTCGTCGTCGGCCACGATCCCGCCCTTGATGTAGTACAGGTACTGGGTGCGAGAGAGCGCCAGGCAATCGTCGGGCCTCACTATTTGTCTGCCCAATAGGAAGCTCTGCACGGCTCTGACCGCGTACCACTCGTTTCCGTCCTCGTCGATGTATGGCTTACCCATTCTCGCCCCCATATACGTGTTGAGGGACGGCCGCATTGGCGACCGTCCCCCATAGCTTTGCCGCTGGCCGTATCGGTTGGGCCGGGATCAGACGACCTTGAGGTCGTTGCTGATGCTGAAGGCTTCCGGGTAGCGGAGGGCGACGTCGACCATCTGGTGGACGCCGAAGTTGACGGCGCCGGAGCCGAAGCTGCTCTTGTCGTCGCGGATCAGGTAGACGCCACCCCAGATGCCGATCATCAGGTGCTGCCAGCAGCCCAGGATGATCGAGGACAGGTTGGAGTCGGTCGTGTCCTGGTTGTTAGCGGGGACCATGTTGGACATCAGGGCCGGGTAGCCGCAGATGGTGTTATCGCCGGCCCAGAAGAAGTCGGCGTACTGGCTGCCAGAGAGCTTCGGCAGCTGCTTGAGGTAAGACCGAGCGTGCGGGGTCGTGATCCAGGAGAGCGGGCCGCGCACGTTCTTGATGGCGATCTGCTTCTCGAACTCCAGGATCTTAGCAAGGGTCGCGTTGCCGCCGCCCGAGCCGGTCTTGAACTCGACGATGTTGGTGCCGGTCGACGCCAACAGCCCACGAGGAATGCCGTCCGCACCGGTGCCGTTGAACGTCGCGTTCTCCATCTCCAGGAACATCTCGCCGAAGAGGTCCTTGACCAGGTCCGCTTCCTGACCGGCCTCGGCCTTCTTCATCGACTCGTACGAGACGGTCGCGTTCGCGGCGAGGTGCTTACCGTCCAGGATGACCGAGGTGTACCCGGTGCCGCTCTTGTTCGGGGCCGAACCCTCGGGCACCCAGTACGCGGCGGTCTTCACGTTCTTCTTGGGGGTGTGGTACTTGCCGTTGGGCAGATTCGTCTTGAACGTCGCGCCGGCCTGACCCAGCACCGTCAGCGGACGCAGCATGTCGATGATGTCCGTGTCGTAGTTCGTGAAGATCGCACCATCGCTGGTGCCCGTGGTCATCGAGGGGGTGACGACGGCGGGCGCGGCGTGGCGCTCCACGACGGCGTCCCACGGCATGTAGATCCCACCCTCAGGGAACGGCAGATTCCGATTGAGCTGGGAGTAGGTCTGATGGATCTCGCCCTCCAGGCCGTCCACCGCTTTGCCAGCGGCCATAGCCTGGACGACGCGCGAACGCTTGTAGGTGTGCTTGCCGACGTTCTTGGCGTCGTGGTGGGGCATCGCAGCGAAGCCACCAGCGGCCACCGAGCTGAAACGCTCGCGGACATCGGCCTCGGACTGGAGGGCCTTGACCTCGTCGAGGAGACCCCGAGCGCTGCTCAGCTCCTCGGTCGACATCGAACGCTTCTCGGCGTCGGCCTTCTGGATGATGGCCTGGGCTTCGTCGTGCTTGAGCTTGGCCGTCTGGCGGAAATCAAGTCCGGTCATCGCGTTGGTCCTCTCGAATGAGCACTATTTCACGTCAAAGACCGCACGAAGCTCAGAGCAGCGAAGCGGCCAGGTCCAATTCAAGCCTGACGCGATCATCCGCGCCGCGGTCGTCATTACCAGATATTTGCATCGAAACCAGCTGCTGAGCTTGCAGCCGCGAGGACTGCATCTGCGCCTCACCGATCGTCGTACTGATGCACGCCGGGTCGGTGACCGGACCAGCTTCATACAGCTGAGCCCTACTGATGTACCGGATCGGCGGATCCACCTTGTGATCCCACGTGCATTCCAAGACCTGGAATGTAATCGACTGTCCCTGGAGATCTCCCCGCTGCACCGCCTCCGCCACCCACGGACCCTCACCACCCTTGGGCAGACGAACCGACGACCACAAACCCTCAGGCTTCTCCACGAACGATGCAGTGCCAGCCGAGCGACGGCCCAGCAGCTTGCTGTAATCGTGATTGAAGCAGCACAACACGTCCTGCGCCGGATCGGCCAACGACAGCGCGAACGCACCAGGCAGGAAGTAATTCACGTACAGATCCAGAATCGGGATCGGCGTGTTATACAGGTTGGCGAACCCCTCGATGACCACGTCCCCGGGGACCACATCCCCATCAACGGAGGCGTCAAGCGACTCGACCGCCTGAGAGGCCCTGACGGTCAGGACGTTCGAGCCCCAGAGTCTCTCAACGTTATTGGGCAGTGCGGGATTAGACATTGATAGGAACCTCCGAAGTTGAAGCAGGAAGGTTGCTACGCAGCGTCTTCCCGCTCACGATCTGCTCAAGGGTCGCCTGATTGGACTGGATGATGTGGGCGTCGCCGCCATCAACAGGAGGAAGACCAAGGCGAGCACGAGGCTCGTTGACGCTCTTGATACCGCTGGTGACGTACTCGCGGTCGGCTTGCGCCTGGGCCAGAGCGTTTCCCCGAAGCAGAACCTCCAGGTCATGCATCACGCAATAGCCCGCGTCCCGCTCCAGCTGAGAGAACAACTTCAAGTTGCACTCGGCCTCGATCATCGTGATCCACGACATCAGCGTCATATCGACGTACTGCCGGTTCTGCTCCTCGATGTTCCCAAACGTGGAACTACTCATCTCAGCGAGCTTGTGCGGCGGCAACGAAAACAGACGGCACACATCCTGAATGGCGAACGTCCGGGACGCGACGAGCTGAGCCGCTTCGGGACTGAACGAGGTGGCCATCCACTTCATCCCACCCTGGAGCAGACCAATCTTATTCGCGTTGGTGACGCCACCATGCTCGTCCACCATCGCGCTAAGGTATGCCTCGACCTCCTCAACAGTCATATCCTGATCGGTCATCAGGTAGCCGCGCATATTCCCGCCGTTCGAGTACGTCGTCTGCGCGTAAGCCTCAGCCGACGTGTACAACGCCAAGGCTGGCCGACCGATCAACAGCGGCGAATCGCCATTGTCCCCGCAGCAGGCGTAATTCTTGAAGTGCAGCACCTTTTCAGGTGGCAACTCCTTAACCTGATTGTTCAGCCCCATGACGATATAATAGAGCTGCCCATTACTGTCCCGGTACGCACGCCCGTACTGAGGGTGATGATGCTGAAGCCCGGTGACCTCGCCCCACCGGGTCGACTCGATTATGGAAATCGACTGACCCCACCCCAAGCAGTAGCCCATTACCTGACGCTTCGAGAAGAACGCGTTCGTCTGGCCGTGATCCCAGGAGCTGCTCAGCACCTTGGCCACCGGGTGATCGTCTACCACCCGCTTGGAACCGTCCTTCTCGCGCCGCTTCACCTGGATCGGAATCATCGCCATATCGCTGGAAATGCGATTAATGGCCGAGTACACGGCGGTTAGACTCATCGCCGAGTCTTCGTTGATGCGCGATTGGGCCTCGCTCCAGTAGGGGGAATGCCTACCCCTCGCCCCGTTCAAAAGGGTCTGGAAGAACTCCCTATCCATGTTGCGTTCGGGTGCGTTCAGACGTTCGCGGCGGATCCCACTCTGGTACTTCTTCAACCTAGCCTTGGCCATAGCTGGTGCCCCCACGAACCAGGAGATCGCTTACCGGCCGAGGAGCCCGGCGGAACCGAGGACGGACCCAGGTGATGACGCGCATAATCGTAAGTCCTCCGTACCATAGTTTTGGCTCGGAGCACTCACTCGCCCTCGTCCTTGGGCTTAGACTTGCCACCCACCCACATAAACTTCGGCTTGGGCTTCGCCTTCACGCACGTATCGTCAATCATCGCGGCCACCGCATCGATCAGAGCAGCCACCGGGTCGATCTTCCCCCGGACCGTCTTACGCCGAATCCGCACGTTCTCGCTCGCGTCTTCGATCAGCCCCACGCAGCCCATAGACCAAGACAACAGCGGATTCGCGTGGGCCTTCACCTTCTTGCTCAGCACCAACCGCTGAAACTCCTTCGTGGGATTGCTCAAACCACGGAACGTCTGAGCCAACGCCGTCGTCTTCACCCCACGATCAGCCAGCTCAATGTGCACCTGAGTAGCCTGGTAGCTGTCTACATATATCAGCTTGGGCTTGAACCTCGCATTCATCTCAATGATGTGATCCTGGATGAAGCGAAAATCCACAGCAGAGCCCGGGGTGAGCGTGATCAACTTCTTCTCAGCCCACTCCAGATACTTCCACCTGTTAAGCTTCTCCCGCTCCTGGGCTATCTCCTCCGGACACCAGGTATGAACGAAGCATTTCAGCCCAGTCTCCGAGGTGCCGAACACCATAGCCACGCAAGCCAAGTCATTGACCCTTGCAAGGTCGATCCCCATATAGCAGGGAGTGCCAGGCTCGACCGAATCCAACGTCAACGTCTCATCTATGCAAGTATCCCAAATAGCAGACGGGATGTACTCGCTCGAACCCTCCGACCAGATGCCAAGATGCAGGCGGAAAAAGCGAGCCCGAGCGCGGGGCCCCTCACTAACCGCCTTCTTCAGCAGGCCCTCAAAATCAGTCTCATTGATGGAATGACCAAGAGACGGGTTGGCCCGGTACCAGGTCTCCCGAGCCATTGGGTCCGCGCCCCGGGGAGCCGCATAGATGACCCCATCGAAAGTGGTGTCGATCGTCTCCCCAGAATTCACGGCGAGCGTGTACTCATGCTGCTTACGGCACAGCGACTCATAGCTATCGCCAGCCGTGGTGATGCTGACGATCATCGGTTGATCGCGAGCGATCATAGACCCCTGCATCACGTCCCATAGATCGCTCGACTTGAACCGGTGCAACTCATCGAAAATGACCGCGTGAGCGTTAACGCCGTCCTTATTCGGAGCGGCGGCACTCATCGACTTCAGGAAACCGCCAGGACCGAATTCAATCCTGTTGTACGACCACTTAATCTTCGTCCAGGCGGACAGAGCCGGGTCCATCTCGATCGTGTCCGTCATCATCTTGAACAAGACTTCGGACTGCCCCGCGTCCACCGCACCCGTATAGATCTGCGGCGACGGCTCACCATCAGCGATACCCAGGAACAGAGCCAGGGCCATAATCAGAATTGTTTTCCCACCCTTCTTGGGCTGCTCGATGTAAATCGTCCGGAACCGCCGGAACCCATCGGCCCGCACCCAGCCGATCAGCCGCCAGATGATATCCTTCTGCCAATCCAGCAGCTTGAACAACTGACCCTTCAACCGCCCTTCGACGTGCCGCACGAACTTTTCAATGAAATTGGTCGCGTACTCAGCGCGGTCAGCATCCCAGTAGCAACCCTGCTCGATAGCCAGCTCGTCGGACTTCGTACGCACGACGACGAAGTTGTCCCGCGTCAGGTTATGAGGGACCGGGTGCCCCGAATATGGTATGGCCGCCCATTCTGCGAAGGCATCGCCGATCACCCCCGCCAGCAACTGGAACTTGACAGCCTCAACTATCACGTCAGCCCGCCTTGTTCCGAGGGTTGCTCGCCAAGAACTCAGCGAGCCCGCCAGGCTGAGAGGCACCGCCACCACCGAGAACGCTGATGCGAGACCGAGCCACGGCCGTAAGACCGTACTCGTTGGCGATCCTCAAGATGGTGTCCCGAGCGTCCTTTTCCACAGCGATATACGGCGAGGCCACAGCGGCGCGAGAACCCTTAACCGTGTAGCCCTCGCCTTCGCCGTCGCCGTCGAGCTTCTCCATCGCCATCAGCATCTTGGAATATGCGCGGCATAGAACGCCGAGGATGAGACCGTCGGCCTTGGACAGCACGCCCATCTCATGCAGCATCGGCACCAGCTCGTTCCACTGCGCGAGGGCAACCTCGTCTCGCGCGATGTAAGCCGGAGGCAGAGGCGCGCCCTCAGGCGGAACAGGCTCGCTCTGGTTCATACGTGCCGGCCGAACCCCCAGAGCCTTCTTAACTGAGGTGGGAGCGGGTCTCTTACCACCCATGGGAATCTCCTCTAAACAAGACGGAGGCACGGAAGCGCCCCAATCTGATGTTTGAAGAGAGAGCCCTCCACGGAACGGGAGGGCCGGGACGGCTTGGAAGACGGGCTCACGACGACGAGAGCGACGGGAGCCAAAGGAAGGCCATCGGCAGGGGAGGCGGCTCTATAGGGGAGGATCGACCCTGGTGCAATGCCGGCGGAATCGTACGCTTCAGAGCGCAGCTGGCAGCGTTCCAGCCATATATATAATATCTCAGATGCCCGACCTACCCCCACCTACCTAGATTGCCACGATTACCAGAATGCCAGGTAGAGTATACCAGTCCCCTCCCCATCACCTGCTAGCGTGATCCAACTTGGCGTGGCAGCCCCAGCAGAGACTGACCAGGTTCGACTCAGTGTAAGCCAGATGCGGATACTCGATCCGCTTGAGCTTGTGGTGAACCATATTGGCGAGCGTGGTTCGGCCCCTGGTCAGGCAGACCTGGCAGAGCTTCTTGTCCCGTGCGAGGACGCGAGCCCTGACACGTTTCCAATCGGCCGAGTTGTACCAATCATGGGCCTCTTTTTGGGAGACCTGGACCGGGTTAGGGCCTTCGAGTTGGGTGGTGAGGTCGGGTGCGAATCTAAGGCGGTCTGCCATCGTTCTATCCTCCAGGGGTGTGGGATGCTTATCGACGAACTTCGGTGGTCGGGAGCAGGGAGGCGGTTGGTGATCCTGGCTAACGGCCCATCTCTCGGAGATGTGGATACTCCAGGTTTGGTGAACCCAGAGACTGACTTACTAGCCGTGAACCGGCCGGACCCTCGCGTGTTGGGATCGCTGCGGTACCACTTGTTTGTGGACGAGTCGCAGTGGGTTCACGCTGGGGCTTGCCCTGGTGCGACGATTTTGACGTGTTGTGAGGGTGGGTCTGGTGCGCAGGATCAGGTGAGGTTCGGGCGTGTGCTAGGGCTTGGGTTCAGCTTCGATCTAGGGGTGGGAGTGTATCTTGGGTCTTCGTCTTTTGTGGCTTTGCAGTTTGGCGTGTGGTGTGGGTATGAGCAGATTGATGTATATGGTCTTGATGGCGGGTTCGTGGATGGCAGGGGCTGGTTCTATGGAAATGTGAATCCTGATGTGCGAAACGAGGACAGGCAGCGATGCTTCGAGCGTGAGGCTAGGTTCTTTGACTACGCGGCTAGGGTGTTGCCGGAATCGCTACGGGAAAGGGTGCGGTTTTTGTCTCCGTTCAACGCGAGACCGTTTACTCGCCTGTTTGGGCATCTGGCTTAATGCCATGTGCGAGGCGTGAGCATATATGGCTTCTGCGCAAACCTCGGCTCCAAGTGTGCGTCAACGGATGTCAGATGACTTGACTGACGTCGGTCTGTCCGCTATCATCCGCGAGGAGAAAATTGTCAATGTTGGCGGGGAGTCTCGACTTATGGCAGTATCGCCGAGAGGAATCAGCATCCAGTCCCTCTACAAGAACTACAGAGAGGGAGTCCTTCTTGTTAATCGCCAATACCAAAGAAAGCTGGTCTGGACTGTAGCCGAAAAGCAACATCTTATTGACAGCATTCTAAAAGACTACCCAATGCCCTTGTTTCTGCTGGCAGAGAAGCCGTCGGGCAGCAATTTGGTTTCACTAGAGATCATAGACGGCATGCAGCGTCTCAACGCGATTTTCAGTTTTATTGAGCACTCGTTTACATACAACGGGCGATGCTTCGATATAAGAGAATTCCCCAGGGCTCGGCAAGCTGCGGAGGCCGGCTGTTTTGTCCCGTGTGCTGACAATATCGAACGGATCTCCGCTCTCGACTGCGCCAACATACTGGATTACCAACTCGCCGTCACTGTGGTGCCGAGTGAATTGGACAGTCGAATCACTGACGTATTTGGACGCATCAATTCTGGAGGGCGACAATTAAGCGACCAAGAACGACGCCAAGCTGGTGTTCTCTCTGGATTTGCAGAAGTCGTTAGACATCTTGCGGCCGAAATTCGAGGTGATGTATCCCGCGACTCCTTGCTGTTGAGTCAGATGCCAGAAATCAGCATCGAAACAAGCCGCAACCTTCACGGTTACGCCTTGAAGGCGGAAGACATCTTCTGGTGCTACCAGGGCGTCTTAAGGACAAGCGATCTACGCGACAGCGAGGACGAGCAGGTTCTCGCCGACATCTGCTCCTCTATCCTCCTAGGCAGACCTGCTGAAGCGTCGGGAGACTTTCTGAATCGAGTCTACAAGGAAGGCGAGAAAGAATACGTGGAGGTTAACCGCAACCTTGCCCAGTATGGAAAGGAGAGATTGATCGAAGAAGTCAAAAACGTATTCTCTACCATTAGGTCGACTGTAGAAAGTCATAACAAGGGCCGCTTCGCATTCCGTGATTGCGTGTATCGCAAACCGACTTCCAACGCTCTTAAGGCCCCGTTCTTTGCGGTATTTATGGCATTCTATGAGCTGATCTTCAAGGAGGGTATGACACCCGTGGCGGAAAGTGAAGACACAATAATGCAATGTCTCACAGACCTTTCCGACAAAATCGCTGTCGGGAAAAAGAACCTGAAAACCGCCGCAAGGCAAACCAACGTTAATATTACTAAAGGCTTGATCAGGGACCAGTTCGTAAGATCCGACAGTTCCGTCCTGACGCATGGCCCCGCGATGTCATTCGACTTCGAAAACTCCATCCGTCGATCGCGAACCGAAACCGGCAGGTATGAGTTCAAGCAGGGACTTCTCAGGCTTGATAAAACCAAAACGCGAGACCCGAACATCCTGCAAGTGATCGTTGAGACAATCTGCGGGATAGCCAACTGTGGGCCGCATGCAGACGGATATCTCTACATTGGAATTGCAGACACGCAAAAGGACGCCGCCCGCGTCCAGGAAATCTACAACTCTAACCCGGTAGAGTTCGACCGCGTGTTCCTTGTCGGCGTCGACAGAGAGGCTACCCAACTTGGGCTAAGCCTTGACACCTACGTGAGTCAGATCTGCAACCACATTGCGAACTCAGGTCTTTCGGACCCTTTGAAGACTCAAGTCGGCACGAATATTGATGTCATCAAATACAAGGAAGTGTCGATCGTACGGGTGCGCATCCCACGCCAATCGCAGGTCTCCTTCGTCGATGATATCTGCCACATCCGCAATGGTTCGTCTACGGTAGTGGCCACGGCACCTCAAACATCGGCGGTCACAACGTCTTTCGCGGCGGGCGCTCCCAGGTAGGCGAGCATCCACGACCGTTTCGACGACCAGGCCAAATCGGGTTTTGACGTGGAGCGGACTACTTTAGCCAGTCAGTTTGTCCTTATCTGACTCGGACCCAAGGGCCCAGCTTTGTCTGTCTCATCGTGTTTAATATGAGGTCTTGGCGCATAACTACCATGTAGCTTGGCAGCGGACTCTGGAATCGGTTCACCAAAATGATTCCTAATGCGTATGTCGATCTCAAGGATGTAAAATTTAACGGCATGCATGCTCGACAGGATGAACTCGCGTTGGACGGCGATAGTGCCACCGATTTTTGTAGTCAATCTTGGGATGCGTTCGGCCATCTTCTGATCGATGACCCCCATGCGGTGAACCATGTTGTGCCGTACTTCGGACATCTCCAAGAATAAGGCGCGGACTTCTTTCGGTACGCCTCCCTTAAGCCCGAGGGCATCGAACATCGACTCGAAGCGGCCGATGCCCACCTTGGACTCGGGAGCGGCCTCTCGCTTGTACTCTGCGAAGATCATGCGATAGGCGTCCGACTTCCTCCTGCCTCCCACGAAGTGATCGACTCCGAGCTTGATGTTTTTGAACTTAGGGCCCGTCAGCACTGAGGGGTCAGCTAGTACGAAGTTCTCGGCGACGTCGTTCAGTTTGGCCTCGGTTATGCTCCAAATCCAGACCAGCAAGAGGTTGTACATGAAGTAGCTCTTGTTCTCCACTTCTTGCTCGACGTATGGGGTCATGAGGTCGAGGCCGAATTGTTCGGACCAGTGCTCGTAGACCGGTTGCTCGCCGTTTGTCTTCTCCTCTATGAACTCAATCTCTTCTTGGGTGCGGGGTCTTTCGCGCTCTCTTTCAGCGTACTCCCACAGACTAACTTGATAGTTCAAGGCTTTGATGTAGGCGACGGAGAGGTTCTTGTAAACGGACGCGAGGTCTTCGTCGATCCTGGCGCGGTATCTCTGGCGCGACGTCATTTGTCTTTTCCTTGGCTGGCTGAGTTGCGACTGCAAGCGACCAAGGGACCATTATATCAAGCGCCGTGCGACTCTGCGAGGACGTTCTCGAGGAATTGGGTGATGGTGTCAATACTGCTCGGATCCGACAAGGGCAGCTGACCGGTATATGGCGGGGACGTGTAGCCTAAGTTCCCCAATTCGTCGGCATGCTTCTCCATCCAACGGCGAAGCCTAGGGTTGGTACATGCAGCGAACGCTGACATTTCTTGGCCGCTGGTCACCGCCCTAGTGTCCGAGGCGGCGATGTGGTCTGAGGTGATCGCGAGGCAAGCGATGACTTTGCTGGTCGGGGCCATTAAGTAGAGCATGGCGTGTTCCCGGTCTACATTGATGTTGACAAAGAAACTTGGGTAGTCCTGGCTGAACCAGTCCATTAGGTCGTGAGTGATTACCGCGTGGACGATCATATTGCTGGTTCCCCGATTGCTGGTGTCGGGATCGGCTATTTCACATCCAGGGGCTGAGCCAGACCTCGCCGTGCTTGGTCGCGGCACCAGCCCATTCGTCGAAGTGGTTGTTAATGATGGTGGCGATTGTGGGGATGCTTTGCTCGATCTCAACGAGTGGGAATCCGCGCGACTCGCAGGGCATCCATTCCTTTTCCGAGCAGAGTTCTACTTCGATGAGGTCTCGGCCATCGCCTTGGTATTCGATTATGGCGATTTGGCTGTACTTGCCGTTGGTGGGGACTGACAAGTACAGGGCTTGGTGGATGGAGTTGGGTTTGTGTTTTATGCGGAGGAGCGTGGTTGGTTCGCATCGGAGTTTGGTGTGGAGGTCGGGGTGGAGGAGCGGGTTAAGTGCTTCTCTGATCATGTCGATGGTGGCGATGCTGAGTTCTATACTGGTCATCGGTCAGGCTCCGAGCTTGGCTTTCAGATAGGTTTCGAGCTGTTCGAGGAAGCCGATGTCTGCATACTGGACTTGGAATTCGATCTCATGTGTCGTGCCTTGCGAGGCGGACTTAGAGAGCATCTTGGAGTAGTTGCTGACTAGCATGGCGAGCCGTTTGTTTTTGATGGTTTCGGCCAGGAACGTGATGCCCTCCTGCTCGAAGTAGAGGGTGACGGCGTCGTTCCATCGGGCTCGGTTTTGCAGGGTGAGCCGAGGTTGTTGGCCGTGCCCGTTGAGGATGGCTTTGTAGGCTGGGAAGGTCTCAGCTGCCCAGTCCTTTACCCCATGCATGATGCCCCGCTCGATCATGACCCTGCCCCCTGCGTTGATCACTTAGGCGCGAAGAAGAATCTGCTGGCCCCACCGAACCACTTGCCCAGTCGAGCGAATAACCCGCCGCTCCGGTCGCGTGGTTCCAGCAACCGTTCGATTTTCGCGAACGTTGCACCCGACAACTTCGTGTTCATCGCGTTCATCTTGGTAGCGATATTTGCTTGCAGTTCATGCATCGCGGTGAGGTGGACCCGCAGTCCTTCGTCTACTATCGCGAGCGTCTTTTCCTCAAACTCGGGGTCGGCATACTCGACGAATGGCGCGTCAGTTTGCTGGAGCAACCGACCATGGCACTGGCACAAGACCCCCGCATCACCGAAGGATAGTGTGATATCGTCGATCGGCATCAGCGCAATAGTTATCGCAGCAGCCGGCCCGGCTTTAACGAGCAGATGGAGGCTTATACTTTGGTCGGGGTGGGCGTCGGCTATCAGGTCGGTGATGGCGTGGGCGATGTCCCTGATGGGCGTGCCGGGCATCTTTCAGGCTCCCCTGGCGATGGCGTTGAAGACAGGCATTGTCAGGCGGCCGTGAACTTGGCGATGATCTCATCGACGATGGCCGGGTTCTCGTAAGTCGAGTTGCAGACGACGCGGGACAGTTCGAGGTGGTCGTTCTTCTGGATCCAGAAGTGGACCTCGTCGACTCTGAACAAGATGCCACAGAGCCTCCCGCTGGGCTTGTGATAGATCCAGACGACGGTGTTCGGCAATTCCGGGTAGACAAGCGGATCGACAGCGATGTTGAGGGGGGCGAACTCCCCCGACTCAGCCAGCCGGGCCTTCAGGGGCTCGACCACACTGCGGACCTTGGCCCAGTAATCCTGACTGGCGCTTTTAGGGTCCGCTTTCAAGTCCTGTTGGACGAGGTGGCGGATGTAGTTGGAGAGGGTACGGCCAAGCTCACGCGCCCGCCCCTTGGCCCGCTCGTTCAGCTCGTCGTCAATCTTGATCTGCCAAGGCTGCGCCATCTGACTAGTGCTCCGCTGGAAGTACCAAGTGCCCACTTCGATAATTCAGATTTGCCCCGAAGTGGGACCAACGTATCTACCAATCGAGCGGGCCTTGTGAGCAGGTCTCGCGCATAGAAACGGCCAGTACGCGGTCTCAGCACCGCCCACTGGCCGTCTCCCGAGGAGCAGTGAGGTTGAGCCCAATCAACCCCACCACAAGTATCTACTCAATCCTCATCCGGACAGAGGATCGTAAGGACCGGCGCGGCGTCATCCCCCGGGCCACACGTCGCCTTCAGATTGACCAGCCTCGGCTTTTGGTTGTCATTTCGCACGTATAACTGATAGCTGAGCGTATCCTGACCCAAGCCGGTCTGACCGATCGCCACGTGCAGCATCCACAGCACATCCCAGAGGCGACCGGCCTCGTCCTGGCAATCGACACCCGCCGGAATCTCGACGTACCTGGACCAGACGGCGCGGGTGAGGGCGACCGGGATCTTGAACCCGGCCTCCTTGGCACGCACGCTGACGTCGACCAGGGTTCCATCCTCGATAGCTTGGGCTCGGGTATAAGAATGGATGAGGTCCCAGGCGGGCTCGGTCCTGGCCTCGATCCACTGCCTGAGGTGGCCGGGGGCGTAGGTGCCGCCGTCGTCCTCGTAATCGTCGAGGGTGTTGTCCGGGACGCCGGCCTCGACGGCTGTGATTCGGTCCAACGGTAGTTCGTCAAGCTCAGCCCAGCTGATGTCGAGCCCGAGATTTACGCCGCTATTCATGTCGTCGGCCTGGCGGCTGCCCCATCGGCGGAACTTGGTGGCGGTCATTGTCTTGCTCCTAACGGGTGAGTGTGTGATCACAACTCCATTCCATCAGGCCGAGAAACGAGGCCACAAGTCTTTTGCGCAAGGACGTTGTCTCTCGACATCACGCCAGCTTCGACCAGGTGTGGCCGGCCCTGATCTTCCAGATGGTGGTGCGGCAGACGCCGTACTGCCGGGCCAACTCGACGTTGCTGAGCGGGCTCTCCCTGATGGCGCGGACGTCGTCCCTGGCGAGCGGGCTGAGGCGATTATCGCCCCGATCGTGAGCGTTCTGGTGGCTGTCGCCGTAGTAGAGATTGGTGACGACGTTGTTGCGCTTGTCGTCGTCCTTGTGCAGGACGCTCGCCCCCGGGGGCTTGTCGCCCAGATGCAGGAAGGCGACGAGTTGGTGAATCTTGCGCTGGCGATTGTGGCCGTCGTCGCAGACCAGGTTGACGGCGGGACGGCGGCGATTCGGATCGCCGCCCTTGATGCCGCCGGTCAGGACGGGTTTGAGCTTGCGCCAGTGGCCGGACTTGATGGACCAGACGGTCCCGTCGTCGCCGACCTTGTACTGCACTGCGCCGGGGATTTTAGCGTACCGCATGGGACCGACTCCGCTAGATTGAGCTGTTGCATAAGCACTACGGAATATTTGCTTGCAACAGCTCGATCCTGCGGGTGGTGTTATCGACCGGCGGGAATTATCCGAATGGTCGGGATGGGGGGCAGTCCCTGCTCTTTTCGTGCGAGGTCGCGGTACTGGCCGACGCTCATGCCGGCGGTTCGGCTGGCGTCGGCCCTGATTCTGGCGGCGTGGGCCACGGCCTGGTCGAATGCGATGGCGTCTGCTTTCCAGGCGCGGCCGGCGTTGGCGGCTTTGCGTTCGCGTTCGGCCCGGTTCTTGTTGGCCAGGTCGACCTTGACGGGATCGACCTTGAGCGTCCGTGGGTCGACGGGGTTGGCCTTGCGGTTGGCCTTGATGGCTTCGGCGATGGCTTTCTGTCGGTCGCGGGGGGCGACGATGCCGGAGTGGGAGGGGGCTTGGGCGATCAGGACGGTGGCGATGAGAAGTGAGGTGATCATATCTTGGGTCCTGGTGTGGGAGATTGCTTTCTCGGACACAACAGGTTTCACCAATACGTGAACCGTTAACGAGAACGGGCCGGGGAATTGCTCCCCCGGCCCCCCGCCCCGCATCAGACTCGCGGCGCGCGGATTAGGGTGTTGCGCCTCGCGCGTCGGGCTTCTGCTTCCCGGGGCTCGGTTTCTTGGTCTTGGACCGGCTTGGTTGTGCTACCTCTGCCCGTTCTGCTAGCTCTGCCTCCCGGAGCGCCGTATACTCGGCCCGGTCCACCGCCCCGGTGTAGAGGACACGCTCGGCGATGATCGCCGGGGTGTCCAACCCGTGGCCGATGATTTCCGAGGGCAGCGGCACGGAGATGAACCGCCGCAGCACCACCCCCTCGGCGCTCACCTCCACCTCCCGCAGCTCGCCGGTCTTCAGCTCCACCACCAGATTGCAATGGCTCGCCCCCCCGCCTCCGAGCCGCGTGTGGCGGTTGCCGGCCAGATCGAGGTAATACTGCCTGATGTTAAGCCTGCCGGCCCGGGAGAGCTTCAACAACTCCTTGCGAATCCGCGTATAGGACGCGCACGCGTCGACCGGCAGTTCCCGGTTCACGAACCGCTGGATCTCGTCGAACAGGCACGGGTGGGAGAACGGCACGGTCGGGCACCCGTCCTCATCAGCATTCGCACGCTCGACCAAGGCGGCGTAGTCATCGCCGACGTCGACGCCCCACCAGGCGTAGGGCCCGGCGGGCACTACTCGGAACAGAGTGACGCTGCCGCCGTCCTCGTACGTGCGGAACCTGTGCCGCCCCGCTCTGGAACCGACCAGCAACCGCCCCCGCACGAATTTCTCAACCGCCTGCCTCACGCCTATCGCAGCCATCGCCCGCCTCCTGAGAACCCCGGTGAACGGCCGGACGACCCGACCAATTTAGAACCTAGGTCTCAGAACCGGGACGGTCAACAAACGGAGAAAGCCCCGCCGGCGTCGCGATTAGGCAACGGGCGGGGCGTTTGGGAACCATCCGTGGCTTCTGGTCAGTCGATATCCATCAGGTCGATGGGAACCCCATACGGCCGCTCACGCTTGGTGCCACACTTCACCACCGCCGCCTCCAGCCAATCGGCCAGGACCGCGAACAGGTCCGGCGAGCCGTAGAGCACCGTCTTAGTGAACACGCCCTGCTCGTGGAAATAGTCGTACCCGGCCCCACCCTCCCCCGGCCACATCGCACACTGATAGCGGCCGTCGCCGGTGATGACGAAATGGACCTCGATCCCCTTACGCACGATCTTCATGCTGCGCACGTGCGGGCCGGCGGCACGCAACCTAGCCTCGTTGTCGGCGAACCACCCCTCCAGCCAGGTCTGCAGGGCGTCGGCAAGCCGCGTATCACTCAATTCGGTCGCGTTGATCATGCCACTCTCCTAAGTAGTGAGCCGTCGCGCAGCTCGTCGGCGGCGCGGGCGATAGTGTGCAGCAGAGCCGGCACCTTGGGCAGCGTGTCGCCGTCGAACGCGGGCTTAAACTCGGCCAACAACTCGTCGGTCAACGGCGGCAAGTAAACCCCCAGGCACAGGCCGCCGTGCCGCACCTTGCAGCCGGCCAGCCCGTGAGCCCTGATGTAGCGGAACAGGGTGCGGTACTTGGCGCGATCACCCCAATCCGCCTTGTCCAGCTCCTCCAGGTCGGTGAGCCGGACCGAGTGCGGCGCCCGCCAGTTGTTCAGAAAGCCGTTGGCCCGCGACTCCTCCATCGCCTTACGCTCGCTCACCCGCGACACCACCGACTCCACCAGCAGGCCGACCGTCTCCTCGCAACCCAGCATCACCCGCAGCGACCGCGCGACGAACCGGTTGAGCCAGTAATCGGCCGTGAGCGCCTTGCGCAGGTCCTCGACCGTGGCGTCGGTGTGTCGCGGCAGGCGATCGTTGAGCAGGTCGGCCACGTGCGAGCGGTCACGCCGGTGGGACTTATCGAGCTTGAGTTCCAGGTCGTTCTCAAGCTCGCGGACGTCGTCCTCGTCCCAGGGGGTCCACTTGGGGCGGACCGGCTGCCGGTATCGCGAGTCGTCGTAGTCGGGGTAGGCCCCGTACGACCCGCCGTAAGGCTGAGACAGCAGGACGGCCCGGGCGTCGTCCAGGCCGCTCTGAGGCCCGAGCGTGTCAAAGGAAACGGCTCCCCGGGCGCCAGGGCCGGCCGGGCCCGGCGCGGCACACGATGCGACGTTCCCGAGGAAGGCGGCGTACCGCGACCGCCAGGAGGTCAACGTCTCACCAGGAGTGGGCGGCACCTGTTGCTTAGCAAGGTCGAATCTGCGTAGCGCGCAGTAGTCGACGGGAGCGACGTTGACTGGGTTGACGGCTTCGCCGTCAATGTCGCCGACCGTGGTGCTACCGGCGACCGGTGCTGACACAGAGTTCACACTCTGTGCTTGTACACTCGGTCTGGTAGCAGGGCCCTGCGACCCAGCAGGGTGTTGTTGGTCGTAGGCGTCGATTGCGTCGCAATCCCAGTTGACCACGGTAGGCTGCTCCTCGGCAGATCGCTGTGCTTCAGTGCTACCGTGGCCTGAATACGGGCTGAAAGCCCGCGATTCGCTGCCGGAGTCCTGCTCCTCCCGCTGGAGGTGTCTTGCTTGAAGGTGTTTTTCTAAGGCGTCTGCCGGTGTCTGCGGTGTCTGCGTGTTGCTGGGGGGGACGGAGCAACACTCTGGGGGGACGGGGCAACACTCTGGGGGGACGGAGCAACGTGTCTGGGGGGGACGGAGCAACGCCCTGGGGGGGACGGAGCAACGGGCGGGTGTCGTCGACTGGCCCTGCGACTGTACTTTCGTTTACTGCACTAACATCCGTCTGTACATTGGGTTGAGCGGGTTGCTTGGTTGCCCCGTCTCCCCCTGGCAGCTCCCGCCTGTGGACGCTGCCGGCCGGTAGTGATTGCGTCAACTCGACCAGCTTGGTCACGGCCTGGTGGTCGTCGTCTCGCAGCGCGCAGGTGCCGGGGCGGCCGTCCTTGACGTCGTAGATGACGCCGGCCTGTTCGGCCAGTTTGATGAACTCCGCCGCGTACAGCCGCTGCTGCTTCTTGCGCTTGCCCGGCGCGCAATTCGGCAGCGCGTTCTGCCACTCGCGACCGCCCCGGTTCAGGATGAATCGGCCGCAGCCGACGTATCTCGTCCTGATGGTCAGGATCGCGTGCTTGTGCCAGAACGGCAGCTGGGCGGTCGCTATCGCGCGGTGGTACGTGGCCCATGCGCCGTCGCCCGGCACCGGCCTCAGTTGGGCCGTCCTCAGGCCGGATGCGGTCGTGTTGATTTGTGTGATCAGCGGCGCACCGACCGGGTTGGCCTGCAGGAATTCCAACGCCCGCTTGGCCTTGTACTTGGTGGTGCCTGCGGCTGCGAAGAACTTGTCGTCGAGGTGGGCCACTCGCGACGAGCCGGCCCGTTCCACCGCCGCGACGGCCATCCGGCGGGCCTGGCTGGTCCACTTGGCCTTGGCGTCTTTAGCCCGCTTGGCCCAGTGCTTCTCGTCGGCCGGCGCCGCCTCGCGGGCCGCTTGGCCCCGGGTCAGTATGAGGTCGTGCCCGATCTGCTCGAATTTCGTCTTGGTCATCGTCGATTCCTATCACTGCGGAGATATGGAGAAAGCCCGGAGGGTTGGAATCGACAAGATCCCTCCGGGCTCGCAACTGGGGCTCACTAGTATTTTGGTGGGCTGCAACAGCCATTGTCGATTCCAGTCGGCGTTGGTTCTCTGTTCCGGCGGCGTGATTCCGCGACTCCCCAGAAGCGATCACGCCACCGCAATCAGATTTGCCGGGGGGCCGGGGGTGCTGATACCCCGGCCCTCGTCGGCTATTTACGCCAGCCCGCTCAGCCTCAGGGTGCGCGGGTTCAGCTGCACCAGGTGGCCGCCCCCCGTGCTGCCGTTGCGGTTCTTCTCGACGTTCAGCGAGAAGACGGGCTCGTAGTTGCTGCCCGCGTCGCCCATCTTCTGCTCGACGGTCTGGTTGATGCACACCACGTAGTCGGTGGCGTGCAGCTTGCTGTACGACTCGCCCGCGTGCTCCAGGCCCAGGTTGGCCTCCCGCTTGGCCCCCTCGCGGTTGGACTGCGTGCCGGTGATCACCAGCGTGTTGGTCTTCTGCGCCAGCGCCTTGAGGCTGTTGGCGACCTCCTTCTGCCGCGCGTGCTCCGCCTCGTCGCGTTGCGCCTTGCGCGGCGCCAGCAGCAGCTCCAGGTAGTCGACGATGACCACGTCGGCGACCCAGCCCTGCTTCTCCCGCAGCTCGTCCATCCACCGCTCGATGTGGTTGACGCTGACGCTGCTGGCGGGGAACTCCTTGAACTTCAGGGTGCGGACCTCGTTCAGCTTGGTCAGCTGCTTGGTCAGCTGGCCCTTCAGGCCCTCCAGGCTGTCCCGCAGGCTGGTGATGGTGATGCCGCTGAACATCGCGTAGCAGCGTTCGGCCAGCGTCTCCCTGGGCATCTCCAGGCTGACGAACAGCACGTTGTAGCCGCTGCAGGCGAGCGTCACGGCGTCGTTGCACATGAACAGCGACTTGCCGCCGTTGGTGCGGGCCATGTAGAACAGCGTCTGCTTGCGGCCGGGCCCGCCGTTGTGCAGCCGCCGGGTCAGCGCGTCCACGGTGAGCGGGAAGTGCGACACCGCCTGCTCGCGCAGCAGCTCGTCCACGTCGTCGAAGAAGTCGGCGTCGGTCCGCTGCTTGACGGCCGGCTTCAGCTCCACCTGGATGGACTCCAGCGTGGCCTTGGCGAGGTCCATCTGGCCCTTGGCGATTTGGTCGGCCGCCTGGTTCGTCTTGTGCAGGTAGACGGTGCGCTCCAGCCACTTCTCGTAGTGCTCCAGCACCTGGGGCACGAACTTGTAGTCGTCGTGGCGGAACTGGTCCGCCCGCGCCAGGGTGTCCATCACGTCCTGGCACCAGTCGTCGTCCAGCGTGATGGTGTTGTTGATGGCCTCGGCCAGGAAGTCGTTGCGGCGGTCGTCGGGGCACTCGGGCAGCTCGCCGTCGTCCTCGATCATCCCCTTGGCGATGGTGACTATGACCTTGCCGGCCATGCTGGCGAAGTGCGCCGTTTCCAGGTACTGCAGGCCGGTGGCGATCCGCGAGCGGGTGGGGCCGTTGAGCAGCAGCAGCGGTACCCACTCCTGCATCAGGTTGTCGATCTTGTCGTGCGGCGATTCTTCTGCGGCGTCGAGGGCGCGCAGCCGTTCTTGCATCGTGATGGACATCGGTGTGGACTCACAGACGGACTGGCTCCCCCGGCCCCCACCGATGAGCGATGTGGAGGGCCGGGGGTTACAGCGTTGCGCTCACTTGATTCTTGGTCACAGCCGACAGGGCTGAACGCTCATCGGTTAGTTAAAGGAAGCGAAGCTGGGTGCAACGCCGTAATCGATTCATCAACATATTTGCAACCGATGTCTCAAGCTCTAATACTCGCGACACCGGGCACATTACTTACCAACCCGAAAAGCCGGCGGCCCCGGGGCGCCCAAGGTAAGAAGCGCGCCGGGGCTCGTCGCCCAACCGGCATTCATCTACGAGCCCATTGAGTCGAGCAGCTCGTCAACGTCGTCCACCGAGAACGTCCCCATGCGCTCCATCTCCAGGTCGTCCCACACCCATCGCGGCCCGTAGTCGTTGTAGGTCTCGTTCACCCAGTCGTGGTGCTCCTGGATCTCATCCTCGAAATCTTCCAGGCCCAGCTCCCTCCCGTCCCACCCGGGCGCCCCGCCTTCGCCCCGCTCGTACTCGTCTCGATCGATTACCCAGTCGCCGCGTTCGGGCTGCTCGGCCTCGCAATCGTCGTCCACGGCCTCGACGTCGAGGTCGCTGCCGCCGAAACCGTCGTTCGAGAAACAGTGGGCCGCCCACCGACACTTGCGGCACTGGATCGCCGCGTCTCTGGGGGTAGGGCCGTCGTAAAACCCGGGACTGGGATCGCGATCCGGGCAGGGCGGATCGCCTTTGGTGCAGTAGTGGTCCATCAAATCCGGGTACGCGAACACAAGCTCGTTCTGTTTTCCAGACATAAGAAATCTCCTTGTCTCTGCGCGTGGGGGGGGGCCGGGGCCGGCGGTCGCGCTCCCCGCCGGCCCGGTTCTCGCCTAGTTCAGCGGGGTTGTCAGCGTTTGGGGAGTTTCAGAATGGTGCTGATCAGCTTCTGGGAGCGGTCGTAGATCGCGGTCATGGTGCTGAACTTGTGCTCGTCGACGTTGCGGGCGTGATCGTAGAACCCGAGCGGGCCGAAAGCCTCGAACGCCGCTTTCACTTCCGGCGCCCGCTTGTGGTCGCAATGGACGTCGATCCGCACTATGTCGGAATTCCCCCTGTACGGCTCGGCGCACAGCAGAAGCGAGATGCGGATGTCCCTGGCGCTCGCGGACTCGATCAGCAGGTCGGGCGGGTCGTCGAAGCACATCTTGATAGCGCCGGCGCCGCGTACGAAATCGTCCACGCACTGGCGCTGCGTCTCGCCGAGGGCGTGGTAGGTGCTCGTCTTTTTGAACCAGTCGGCTGCGTTGCGATTCACGGTGCTCATCTTGTGGGGTCTCTGGGTTGGGATTGTCCGGGTTCACTTGCCCTTGCGGACCCCGGCTGCTCGCGCCAGCGCGTCGGCCGCCCGCGCCACCTTCTCCAAGCGGTCCAGGCTGGCCGGCTCGTTCAGGTCGAGCGGGACGTCGTCGAGGTCCAGATCGAAATTCAGCACATAACCCTTGGCGGTGGTGCTGATCTCAGTGCTGATCGAGGGTGGATTAGTCCAAGGCGGGACGGGCAGCTTGATCAGCGGCACCCCGACCCTTACGGCCTGGTTGTGGTCAGCGGTGCGCGTGGTGACCCGCAAACCGCTCCCCTTCAACCGCTCCCTGAGGTGTTCAGCAATCGCACCAAGTACCGGGTCCAACATGTGCTTAGGCATCGGTCTGCTCTCTTGTTGAGATATCAAAGTCGTCGGCCACATCAGCAGTGTTCGACAATGACAATCATAATCTGGGAGCAACTGATTTCAATGTTGAATGATAAAAAACATCATTACTCGTTGATGGGGCCCCGGGGGGTCATACGTCGGCGGTAAACCTGGCGCTCTGGGGGGCCACACGGGCTACCCGGCCGGAGGGGGTGGGGGGCGCCCCCCCCGGGCGATAGTCACCGGGGAGGCGAGGGGCGTGGACAAGCGACCAGGGACGCCCGACCAAATTTTAGGACAGTTGTATAGCCCCCGCCCGCCGGCAACGTAGTCGGCGGGCGGGTCATTCCACTAGCAGCGAGTCGGAGCACACCACATGTCAGTAAAGCCCAAGCTCCGGGTCGCCGGGACCGACCGCCTTGAAGCCCTCGCCGACCGGTACGCCACCCTCCTGATGAGCGACCACCAGCCAGACCCCACGATCACTCGTGAGCAGTTCGCCGACCTCGTCGCCCTTGTGGCCGACAACCGCAGGATGATCCGGTCCACCCAGACCGGAATCAGAGAATGCAGGGCCGACATCAAGGCAATCTTGACCATCCTCCAGGCCGACACCCCAGCCAAATAAGCACCCGTTGCTCGTCGGCCACGCCAACGGTCCCAGCGTTGCTCGTCGACAACACTGTCAGCGACCCATCAAGGCACAATCTTGTGCTGATGCCTTACTGTGTGTTCTACTGGGGTCTCGGGGCAAGGAAGCCGAGACAGCCATTAATCCCACACGAGGTTGGAGACAGACAGATGAGCAAGATCGAGAATCGCGTGGCCCACATCCAGGTCGACTCGCGCCAGAACAGCCGGCTTCTCGTAACCATCCCGATCAGCCAGAGAGCCGATATGGCCGAGCTGTCGGAGCGACTGGGGATGAGCCAGCAGGCGATAGTTAGAGCCGCCCTGGCCGATTTCGCGATCAAGTACGCCCCCGAGCCAGCCCTCGACAAGCCCGCCAAGAAGGCCCGCGTCAAGAAGTCCTGACCACCCCATCAGCGCCACGGATGGCGTCTATTTCATTGAGGAGATTATATATGTTGGAAAAGCACCGCATCTCGCAGGAAATACCCGGAGAACTCCATGCTCGTCTCTGCGCCGCTGCCCTCCGTGAAGACCGTACCCGCATCAGCATCATCTGTCGGGCGCTTGACGCTTACTGTCTCCGCTCTGAGCAGGACGAGGCCGCAGCACGTGCCGACAGCCGGCATCCTGACCGCCTTGGCGAACGCCCAGCTAGTTTGTGAGCTAGGATTGACGGATCGCACGCCCAAGGAGTAAGCAAATGACCGACCAGGACCAGTCCGTGGCGTACGTCCGAGTGTCGACTGACGCCCAAGACACCGCGCGGCAATACACCTCGGTCCGCAAATGGGCCGAGGACAACCGCATCACGCTCGCCAAGATCTACGAAGACACCGGGCGCAGGCACCAAGCCGATGATCGCCCCCAGTTCCAAGCGATGATCGCCGAGGTCCAGGCCGGCAGAATCCAGCGCATCGTCATCGACGCCCAGGACCGGCTCGGCTTCCAGCGCGTCTTCGAGTGGTATCACTACCTCTTCATCATCACCGGCAAGGGCTGCGTCCTCGTCCAGGCGGTCGACGGCAAGGTCCTCTCCGACGAGGACCCCGCCGGCTTCATCACGTCCGGGATCGGCGCGCACACCTCCAAGGAGGAGATGGTCAAGAAGTCCACCCGCGACCTCGGCAAGAAGGCCGAGATGGCCAAGAATGGGATCTGGGCCGGCGGCTGGGTCCCCTACGGTTGCGACGTCGTCTGCCGCACCGACGGCGGAGAGGAACGCTGGAGGGTCGTCATCGACGGCAAATGGAAGCGCTACCGCCAGTGGCCCACCGGCGAAATCGAACGCTGGGACGGCAAGGGCGAGAACGCATTCCCCCGGGACCGCCAACCCGGGGACACCCTCGTCCTGGACCGGAGCGTCGACGAGCGACGGCACGAGATCCTGCGCACCATGTTCAAGTATGCCGCCGACGGGTGGCCGTACTACCGAATCTCTCAACGGCTCAACGAGATGGGGCAGAGCCACTACCACCCGCACGGCCCCTGGTACGCGGTCCTCGTCAAGAAGATCCTCACCAACCCGGCGTCGATCGGCCTCCCCGCCTGGAACAAGAACGCCCACGGCCTCTACAGCGAGCTTGTCGACGGCGCCGTGAAGATCAACCCGCCACGCAACAAGAAAGACTCCAGCAAGGCCAAGACCGGCAGGAAGCGGGAACGCTCCGAGTGGGTGATGCCCGCCAAGCCCCTGTTCGAGCCCATCGTCGACCCCGCCGTCTTCTGGGAAGTCCAAAAGCTGCTGGACGCCCCCAAGCCCATCAGGACGTCCCGGTCCGAGAAGCTCTGGTTGTCCGGCCTCGTCGTATGCGGCAAATGCCAGAAGACGATGAGCGGATGGACCCAGGTGGACGGCGGCAAAGAGACCCTGTCCTACGTCTGCCAATCGTTCCGCAAGCACGGCCACGCCAATAAGTTCGGCTGCAAATTGCACCGCGTCCGGATGGACGTCCTGGAAGGACACCTGAACCAATACCTCAAAGACCTCGGACTGTCGCTGACCCGGTTGATCAACGCGGGCCAGAACGACCTCCTGTCGACCCTCTACGTCGAAGTCGTCAAGGACAAGGCGCGCCTGGGCGACCTGAAGGAGCAGATGGAATATTTCTTGGCCGAGGCCCTGCTGGAGATCGCCGAGCCAGAGGAGTTGCCGGACGACCGCTACCGATTCACCGTCGACACGTCCGACGGCCCCGTCAGCATCGTGATCCCCAGTGAGGAGAGCGAGGACCACGAGACGCTGATACACCTGTACGACTGGGTCACCACGGCCAAGCGCACCCGGCGGAACGAGAGGATCGGCGAGCTTGAGGCCGAACTCTCGCGGCTGGCCGAGAAATGGGACGACTTCGCCGGCCTCCCGACCGCGAGGCGCAAGGTCAAGGACGAGATGACCGCCGTCGAAGCGGAGTTGGCGCGGGTGAGCGCCGACGACACGGATTTGGGCGAGCAGGTGAAGGATCTGCTGAAGAACCTGGCGGCGCGGATGAAGCGGTTGGATAATCTTAGGTGGGAGCGGGACGAGGGGACGCCCTACGCCAGGGCGCAGGCGTTGCGAGGCATCCTGGAGCGGATGGTATGCTGGTTCGAGTACAGGCAGCACGGTGCTCAGACCCGGTCGCACCTGTCTCGGGTCGACTTCGAGCCGCTGGAGGGCGACCGGGCGACGATCCTGACGCCGCCGGGCTAGTCGGGTGGCCCCTGCCCCGCCGACGCGAACGGGAAGCCGTCGGGCGGGCTTCCCCCGGAGGATCGGCCCCGGCGGATCTCAAGAAGGACGCCAGCGGCTTCGACCTGCCGATCGCGCTGGGGATGCTCGCGGCCAGCGGCCAGATCGCGCTCGATCGGCCAGGTAACTTCGCCGTCATAGGCGAGCTGGCCCTGACCGGCGAGACCCGGCCGGTGAAGGGCATCCTCTCGATGGCGCTCCAGGCCTCCACCGAGAACCGGGACGGGGTGCTGGTCCCCCGGGAAAATGCGGCTGAGGCGGCGGTGGTCGAGGGGGTCAACGTCTACCCGGTGGGGAGCCTCGCCGAGGCCGTCGGCTTCCTCTCCGGTCAGCTCGACATGGACCCCGAGGCCGTCGACCTTGACGAGATCTTCGCCCGCGACTCGCACACCGACGAGGATTTCGTCGACGTCAAGGGCCAGGACTACGCCAAACGTGCGCTCCTGATCGCGGCATCAGGGAATCACAATCTACTGATGATCGGGCCCCCAGGAACCGGCAAAACGTTGCTGGCCAAGCGGCTGCCGACGATTCTCCCGCCGCTCACGCCGAGCGAGAGCCTGGAGACGACCCGCATCTACAGCGCCATGGGACGGCTGAGCGCCGGCCAGGCGCTCATGGCGGTTCGTCCGTTCTGCACGCCGCACCACTCGGTCAGCGACGCCGGCCTGGTCGGCGGCGGCAACCCGCCCCAGCCGGGCCAGATCTCGATGGCCCATAAAGGGGTCTTGTTCCTCGACGAAATGCCCGAATTTAACCGCAAGACGCTCGAAGTTCTGCGGCAGCCGCTTGAGGAGGGCAAGGTCACGATCAGCCGGGCGATGAACACGGCGACCTTCCCCGCTGAGTTCATCTTGGTTGCAGCGATGAATCCATGTCCGTGCGGTTATAGGTCGGACCCGCGCCGGTCGTGCTCTTGCAGCCCGCCGCAGATTGAGAAGTACCTAAGCCGGATCTCGGGGCCGCTGCTGGACCGGATCGACCTCCACGTCGAGGTTCCTTCCGTGCCGTTCGCGCAGCTCGCCGAGATGCCGCCGGGCGTCACCTCGGCCGAGATCCGGGCCCAGGTGCTCGAAGCTCGCAGCCGCCAGGCGCACCGGTTCGGCAAGGATGGCCCGCAGGTCAACGGCCGTATGACCCCCCGGCAGATCCGCAAGCACTGCAAGCTCAAGCCCGAGGCGATGAGCATCCTCAAGGCCGCGATGGAAGAACTCGGCCTCTCCGCCCGCGCCTATGACAAGGTCCTTCGCGTCGCCCGCACCATCGCCGACCTTGAAGCCGCCGACGAGATCAAACCCCAGCACATCGCCGAAGCCGTCGGCTACCGCTCGCTCGACCGCAGCGTCTGGGTGTAGTTCAAGCGCTTGCGAGGGGCTCGCGCTTTCGCGATGCTCGGATCAGTCCCGCGACGATCAGGGTGGTGAAGCAGACGACGGAGGCGGGTTCGGGGACAGGGACTTCCGCGGTGTCGAGCGGCGGGACGACGCTGGAGGGGGAGAGCAGGAAGGCGTTGACTTTACCGTCGTGCTTGCCCACTCCGATGATCTGTCCGAGATTGTTGACGCCGAGCGCGGCGGTGAGGATCCAGCCGGAGCCCGTCGGCAACAGGCTGCAGGGGTCGGTCAGCACCCCGTCTTTCATCATGAAAGCGCGGAGACGGTTGTCATCGGCCGCCGCGTCCTGGAACCTGGATCCGACGACGAGCCCGGCGTTGTTGATCGCGTAAGCGAGATTCGCGCCGTCGCCCAATTGGTGGGTCGTCCCATCGCGCGCATCGAACTGCCCTGCCCCGCATCGGCCGCCGAAACATTAGACCAGCCGACGACAACGCCAGAGCCGTTGATTCCTCGGGCGATACTGCTCCCGCCGCCGAGGTCGCCGATCTGCTTGAGCACTCCACCCGAATAAAGGAACGATTGCGAGTTGATGCCGCCTGAAGTCACGATGTTTCTGCATCCGAACGCCGCCGATATTCACGTAGGTATGACGCTGGCTGTCCCAGCCGGTCGTGTCGCCGGCCTGGTTGTAGGCGTATATCCACGAGCCGTCGGCGGTGCGAGAAGGCTGCGGGAGGTTCGGGGTGGAGAGCGAGCCGGCCTGAGTGCCGAGACTGCTGTAGGTGTACTGCGCGCTCTGGTTTCGCTGCCCCTCGGGGACCGCCGAATAGAACTCGCTGTAGCCCATGAAGCCGCCGGCGCCTTCGGGAACGAGGTTCACCTGTCCCTGATCGTTGAGCCCGACGGGGATGTACTGGCCGAGATCCGTGATCGAATAGCTCGATCCGAGCGTCGGCCCGGCTGCGGGGAGACGCCGCCATGAAGGAGAGGGAGAAGCCCAAGCAAGCGGCCGAGATCGTCGTCTTCCGGTTCAAACATGTTGCCTCCTGCAACGTCGCGCGCATCCATCGCCCGATGACGGACGCGTAGTATAGAGTAGCTAGTCAGGTTAAGCGTCAAGATCATGAGAGCGCGGCGAGCCGGCGGTCGGCCGTCGCGAAGCCAAGGGAGCCGCGCGATGTCGCATTTCTCGAAGCGGAGAGCGTCGCGCCCGTTTCCTCGTCTGAGGCGAATCCTCTACTGGCTGCCGCGCATCGTGCTGCTGATCGCCATCGCGTCGCTCGTTTATTACGACCGGACCCACCCGGGGAACGGACGCCGGGGCGGGTCGGAACGACGGGGTCGAGGGGGCGAGGTCGGGCGGCTGGCGCGGGTTCGGGTGGTCGTCGATCCCGGCACGGTCTGGGTCGACGACGGCGACACGATTCGGATCTCCTGGCCCGACGCGCCCGCCGAGCGGGTCCGAGTGCTCGGGATCGACGCGCCCGAGGTCGCCAACGCTCGCTATCCTGACCACAAGGAACAGCCCTACGGTCCCGAGGCGAAGGAGTTCGCGCGGCGCGTCATTCTGGGGGCGAAACGGCTGGAGCTGCTCCGGGCGCCTAAACCCGATCGTTTTGACCGGACGCTCGGCTACCTGTTCGTGGACGGGGTCAATTACTCAGTCCTCGCCGTCGAGAATCACTTGGCCGAATCGACGGTCGACCGCTTCGGCGACAACGGCTTCCCCGAGGAGGCGGCGAAGGTTCGGGAGGCCGCTCGCCGCGCCGGGCCACCGCCGTTCGAATCTCCGGTCCAATTTCGCGACCGCACAACGGGGCGGAAGCGAGCCGCCTGAATGCATCGGGAGAGAAACGGATGGCGAAACGAGCCTCGCTCGACGACAAACTTGCGGCGGTCCGCCTGTTGCGCAATCAACCGACTTCGCCGGCGCTCGTCGCCGAGCTGCGCAAGGCGATCGCGGACAGGTCGAACTTCCTCGCCTCCGCCGCGGCCGTGATCGCCGGCGACAAGAGGCTCGTCGAGCTGACGCCAGACCTCGAAGCAGCCTACAACCGGTTTCTGATCGACCCGATCAAGAACGATAAGCTCTGCCGGGCCAAGGTCGCGATCGTGGAGGCGCTCGACAAGATGGAGCACGACCGCCCGCAGACGTTCCAGAACGCCGCCAGGCATATTCAGCTCGAACCGATCTGGGGAGGGGTCGAAGACGCCGCCGTTTCGCTCCGCGCATCGGCATTGCTTGCGCTGGCCCGAATCGACGCGTCCGGCCTCCTCACGCTGCTGGTCGACGCCCTGCATGATCCCTTGCTTCAGGTTTCCAAGGGCGATCCCGAGCGGGTGGTGCGCATCGCCGCCGCCCAGGCGCTCGGCTACCAGGGGTCGGAAGCGGCCGGCCTGCTGTTGCGTCTCAAAGTCCGCGCCGGAGATCGCGACCCGGACGTGATTTCCGAATGTCTCCACGGACTGCTGACGATCTCGCATCAGGAGCATCTCGATTTCGTCGCGTCGTTTCTTGATCCTGACAACGAGGCGGGTTGCGAGGCCGCCGTAATGGCGCTCGGCAAGTCGCGGTTGCCCGAGGCGCTCGGGCCGCTCGAAGCCTGCTGGCGGCGGGCTTCGTCTCCTCCGCTGCAAGAGGCGATCCTCCTGGCCGTCGCGATGCTCCGCACCCCCGAGGCCGTTGATCGCCTTCTGGACTTTGTGGCCGGCGAGATCGAACCGCACTCACGAATGGCGCTGTCGGCGCTCAAGATCCACTGTCACGACGCACGACTGACCGAACGGATCGAGCGCGTCGTCGCCGCCAAGGGAAACCGCGAGTTGAAGGAACAGTTCGAGCGCGACTTTCGGACCGACGATTGAGGTGCAGAGACGCCGCGATCGCCTCGCCGCCCGGGTCGCCGTCGATCCTACGATCGGTTGGGTTCTTTCTCGCGGCCCGACTCGGAGGGCCGCCCGAGGATGGCGCGGCGGATCAACTCGTAGGGACACGCCCCGACGAACGAGTACCGCGCCAGGAACGTGCCGAGACTCGGCTCCGACAGGCTGCGGAGCACGACCTTCGACCAGACGAAGGAGGAACCTTCCTCGATTCCGATCCAGTGGTCTCGATCGCGCTCGGGCTTGGCGCCGACGATGAGGTGGATTCCGTTTCGAGCCAGATCAAGCACCGTGACGGGATGTGTGACCAGGCGTCGGGGATCGAACTCGTCGTCGAGGAGCGCGGCGGGTCGCCGGCTCGTCGAGGGGGCCAAGGCCGTCGATCCGACCTGGCGACGGCTTCCAAAACCGGGGGGCTTCATCGCCGCCCGCAGATATCGAGGGTCGTTGCTCTGAAACGGCGCATCCCAGGCCTCCGCCTGGTCTCGCACCGAATCATGCGGGACGTCCCAACCGAGGACGACCCGCACGCCCCGACCTGGTCCGTTGCCGAGCGTTGAACGATTCCGCCGCCACAAGTCTTCGAACCTCTCCACGGGGCCGCCAGTCCTTTCCGAGGCATCGGCGACGCGCGACGCGCCTTCTCGACGTATTCCGCTCGCTCGTCGTCGCTTTCCAGGAGAACCCTAGTTCGCGGAGCGGGCGGCGTCAAAACGAAGGCGCGGGGCGAGCCCTCAAACCCGGCACATCACCAGACTGGCGTTCTGACCTCCGAATCCGAAGCTGTTGGAGATCGCGGCGCGGACGGGCATTTCGCGGGCGGTGTTGGGGACGTAATCGAGGTCGCAGTTCGGGTCCGGCGTGGCCAGGTTGATGGTCGGGGGGATGACGCCCCGTTCCAGCGACATGGCCGTCGCCGCGGCTTCGACGGCTCCCGACGCACCGATGAGATGCCCGATCATCGACTTCTGCGAACTCATGGGGATCGACTGGGCGCGGTGTCCGAACACCCGCTTGACCGCGACGGTCTCCATCAGATCGTTGAGTCGCGTGCTCGTTCCGTGGGCATTGATGTAATCGATCCGATCAGGGTCGAGTCGAGCTTCACGCAAGGCCGACGTCATCGACAGCGCCGCGCCTTTGCCTTCCGGCTCGGGTCGGGTGATGCCGTAGGCGTCGAACGACGAGCCGTAACCGGTGATTTCGGCGTAGATCCGGGCGCCCCGCCTCTTGGCCCTACGGTAGCTTTCGAGCAAGAGGACCGCGGCCCCCTCGCCCAGAACGAAGCCGTCGCGGTCGGCGTCGAACGGTCGCGAGACCTCCGACGGAGGCCGAACCGACGAACTGACGGCCTTCATGGCGGAGTAAGCCACCAACAGTTGCGGATCGAGCCGGCTGTCGCAGCCGCCCGCAAGCATCACGTCGGCGTCGCCCCGGGCGATAAGGCGGAAGGCGTCGCCCACCGCTTGCGTCCCCGCCGCGCACGCCGTCACGACCGTGCTGTTGGGCCCCATCGCCTGATGCAAGATCGAGATGTGCGCGGCCGCCATGTTCGGTAGGTGCTGCAACAGCCAGAGCGGAAAGATCGACTCCGATCGGGCTTTGGCGAACCGCGCCATGTCAAACTTGCCGTCGTCGTTGATGCTGTCGAGGATCGGCGGCACCAGCTCGCCGATGTCGACGGGCGTGATCCCGGTCCCCATGCAGACGCCGAACCGCGTCGGGTCGAGCGGCTTCTCATCGACGCCCGAGTCCTCGACGGCCATCGCCGCCGCCCCCACCGCGAACCGCATGGCGCGGCTCATCAGCTTGGCGTTCTTCTTGTGCTCGCCCAGATAAGGGAGGACGTCGAAGTCCTTGACCTCACCGGCGATCTTGATCGGGATGCCGGTCGTGTCGAAACTCTCGATGTAACTGACACCCGAACGCCCCTCGCAAATCGCCTGACCAAAATCGCGCGCCCCTCTTGCATTGGGCGCGACGACGCCGATTCCTGTGATCACCACGCGGTGCATAGTCCCCACCCTCAAGCGGTGCCCAACCTGACGTGCAGTGTGGGATTCCTGCCCCTCGATCCTGTCCTTCCTGGCGACTCAGCGATAAACTGTCCACCATCCCGAGATACGTCGTTCCAAGCGATCGTCTCGGGCCGGCGACTCAGACCAACGCGTCTCGGCATGACCCGAAAACCCTCTGGAGCCGTCGTCCCCGCCCACTCCCCGGGCGTGCGACTCAACTCCAGACAGGCCTCTCGGTCTCGTTGCCGATACGGCTTGCCCTGCTGTGTCATCTTATCACGCCTCGGGGGCTCATGCAAACTTGGACCGCAATCTGGGGAGAATAAAGACGACTAGGAAGAATGCGCGGAGGCTTTCTGTCGAGTCTTTTGAGCGTTTTGCCGGGAGTGGGCAAGGGGTTTTGCGCAACGATTGGGTTCCGTGAGTCGGTGGAACTTGTCGGCGAACCGAGTTGGCGGCATAGTCGTCTGAACCTATCGGACGTTGAGCGGTGACGGCCGTGGGGGGAAACCCGAAGTTCGGGACCCTCGACTCCGTTTTCGTCGCTTCGACCGATTGAGCAAGTCATGATCATTCCTCATGCGAAAGGGCGGAGAATGCCTCTCTCACTGGCGGAACGGGCAAGTTTGATCGAACCCTCCGCGACCCTGGCCATGGGCGCCGAGGCCAAGAGGTTGAAGGTCCAGGGACGGCAGATCCTCGATTTCGCGCTCGGCGAGCCCGATTTCAATACGCCGGCCAACATCCAGGAGGCCGCCATACGCGCGATGCGGGACGGCCAAACTCACTATACGCCGCCGGCGGGAATTCCCGAACTCCGGCAAGCGGTGGCCAAGCTGTACACCGATCATCACGGCGTGGCGACTGATCCGGCCCAAGTGGTCGTTTCCAATGGCGCGAAGCACGCGATTCACAATGCACTCATGGCGGTTTGCGGGCCTGGCGACGAGGTCATCATCCCGTCGCCGTACTGGGTCAGCTACGCCGACCTGGTCAAGCTGACCGGCGCGAAGCCGGTGGTCGTCCAGGCACCAGAGTCGGCCGGATTCAAGATGACTCCGGACCAATTTCTGGGCGTGGTCACGCCTCGCACCCGGCTCTTGATGATCAACAGTCCGTCCAATCCCACGGGAGTGGTTTACGAGCGTTCGGAACTCGCTGCGCTGGCCGAAGCTGTCCTCAAGACCGACGTCGGAGTTCTGTCGGATGAGATCTACGAGCAACTGACGTACCGTGACGCGAAGCCGACCTGTTTTGCCAGCCTCGACCCCGCGCTGCCGGCCCGGACGATCACGATCTCGGGCGTCAGCAAGACGTACGCGATGACGGGATGGCGGATCGGCTGGAGCGTGGCGCCGACGGCCGTTTCCAAATTCATCGGCGACCTCCAGAGCCAGGAGACCAGCAATCCCTGCTCGATCAGCCAGTGGGCGGCGCTTGAAGCGATCACCGGCCCGCAGGAGACGGTCGTGGAGATGAAGGCCCAGTTCGCGCGGCGTCGCGAGTACGTGCTGGAGCGGATTGAGCGGCTGCCGGGCGTGACTTGCACGCCTCCAGGGGGTGCATTCTACGCGTTCATGAACGTCTCGTCGCACTTCGGCAAGACGCTGGGGGGCAAGAAGATCATCGATTCTACGTCGTTCTGCATGGCGGCGCTCAGCGAGGCGAACGTGGCGCTGGTGATGGGCTCGGCCTTCGGGGCCGAGGGGTACGCCCGGATGTCGTTCGCGACGAACCTGGAGACCCTCGAAAAGGGATTCGACGCTCTCGAGCGATTCGTCGCAAGTTGACGGGCCGATCGGCCGATGAAATGAGAGACGGCGGATCGTCGGTCCGTCGCCGAAGGGAGGCGCGGCGCGAATGGGCCGACCATTCGCGCTTGTGCTCTTGTCGGCCTTGGGTTAAGGTGCGGCCCCCTTCGCGACCTCATCTCTCTTCGAGTGCCGATTTCTATTTGATCGTGGTTGATCCCGCAGTCTTGCGAGTGACAGCCACGATGGTTTCGGGGAAAAGGCCCATGAAGGCTGCGTTCCGCCTGACGCTTGCGCTGATCGCAACCTTCGGGGCGTCGGGTTGTCGAACCGCCGGTCTCTCGCCGTCGGCGCGACCGACTCCCACGGTCGTCCCCGAGCCCAAGGTCACGTTCCACCTCGACGAATTCGTCGACGAGCACAACCGGAACGCCGAGCGGGTTGAGAGCCTGCGAGCCAAGGCGACGATTACGGCGTCAATGGACACTCCCGGATCAGCCGACCCCACCAAGGGGGTCGTCAGCGGCCGCCTGTCGCTTCTCCGTCCCAAGAATTTCCAGCTTGATCTTTCTCATTACCAGAATTCGGTCGCGGACATCGGCTCGAATGAGGAGCGCTTCTGGTTCTGGGTCCAGAGCAAGGGCGAAGAGAACAAGCACGTTTATTACTGCGACTACGCGGATCTGCCGACCGCCAACCTGGCCGGGACCTATCAGCCCGACTGGATCGTCGACGCCCTAGGCTTGAAGGCGATCACGCCGGACGAGGCCGCTACGATTCGTGTCGCTCCCGGAGCGAAGCCCGAGACGACCATGCTCACGTTTCCCGCGACGGCCGAGCGCTCCTCCTATGAGCGGGTCATGATCGTCTCGGACAAATCCAGACGGCTGGTAGAGTATCGCGTTCTCGACCGTGCCGGAAAGAAGTTGATCGGAAGGGCGACGGTCAAGCAGTACAGCGACGTCACACTCAAGAACAACGACGACGACGACGCGCCGGCCGCCCCGCGAACCTGTCACATCGCCAGTGGAATCGCGCTGGAATGGATGGACGAGAAGCTTTCGCTCGACATCTTGTTGAAGGATCTCGTGGTTAACGAGCCGTTCTCGGACAAGATGAAAGCCAACTTCGTCGAGCCCAAGCCCAGGGGCTACACACCTTTGGACCTCGCCCAGGCGACTCGCAATCATCCCCGAGCGAGAGGCGAGGAAACCGCCGTGCGCGAGACTTTGCCGGCCCCCGAGCCGCGCAGCCGCGGCCGGCTTGGTCCGTCCGTGGAAATCCACGGCGCCGAGCCTAATTCGGGAACGCGGGCGATCGCCACGCCCGCACGCGCGAAGCCGCCGGCCAGGCACCCCGCGCCGAAGCCCGCCGCGGTGATCGAGCCGACATTGTTGCCCATCAATGACGACGTCGTCGGTGCGGTGACTCCCCGGCCGCCCGGCTCGCCTTACCAGACCGCCGCCGCGGGCGACCTCTCGGGCGGCCTGGCGCTCGAACGCTGAGCGCCGGCCGACCTCGGGGGTGAATCTCAGCCCACCTTGTTCTGCTCGGCGGCGGCTCGCATGCGTTTGCGGGCCCTCGCCAGGATCGGGCCGACGGAGTTCTCGGACATGCCGAGCTTCTTGGCGATCTGGCGGTAATTCATGTACTTGAGGTGATAGAGCCGGACGACCTCGGCTTCCTTCTCGGGAAGTTCGTCCAGCATCCGTTCGACCTCTTCGGCTGAGGCGATGGCTTCGGCTTCGCCCGAGAGGTCGCTGACGGTCTCGCGGTGGGCCTTGGCGTGGCCGAGTTCGGCCTCGCGGTGCCGCCGGATGATCTCCTTGACGCAGATCCGGCGGGCGATCAACGTCAGGTAGGTCGGCAGCGAACTGATGCCTTTATAGCGTCGCAAAACGTCGTAGTCGTCGTCGACGATCGCCAGCAAGACCTCGGAGGCGATGTCCTCCATATCGGCGGAGCTGAGTAATCGACTGCGTGAATGCGCCACGTGATGGATCACGTGGTAGATCAGGCCGAGGTATCGGTCGACGAAGTCATTCCATGCGCCGGGCTCCTTCCCCAGGCACCGTTCGATGAGTTTCCGATCAACGTCGCTCAGGGGCACGGGGCTGCCTCCTCAGAATGAAGAAGGCTCACGAGGGGAAGAGGATCACGCCGAACTTCAAACCGTACGCGGAATTGGTACAATTGTAGCACGTCGGGCGACAACGGCAATCCGCCCCTCGGCGGCTTTTCCGGGTCTCCCACGGCCAACCCGCAACATCGGCAGTCTCGGAGCGACTCGACTTTGGGCTTGTGGGTCGCGGAGATGATTCCGATTCCGGCGACGCGGCCGACCTGTTAGAATTCATGCTTCAACCTGAATGATCACGTGATTTCTCCGCTCGGGGCGACATCGACGGTCGTTCCACAGGGATTCGCGTGCCGATAGATAGGATGACTCGGGCGCCTCGCCGTGGAATTCCGCTCCGCTCGTTTTTGGCGCCTCGTCCCTCTTGGGGGCGTTTTCGGCGACGGCATCGTCCCTCTGCGAGGTTTGCCTTGGAAGAAAAGAAAAATCACCCCAAGATCGTGATCGCCGACGACAACGCCCAGAACGTCGAGCTCTTGGAAGCCTACCTGAGCGACGTCGAATGCGAACTTCGCACCGCGCGCGACGGTGAGGAAACGCTCCAGGTGGTCGAGGAGTTCAAGCCCGACCTCCTGCTGCTTGATATCATGATGCCCCGGCTCTCGGGCTTCGAGGTCTGTCGCAAGATCCGGTCCAACCCCGCGACCAAGGATCTGCTCATCTTGATGGTCACCGCGCTTAACGAGGCGTCCGACTTCGAGCGCGGCGTTCAGGCCGGGACCGACGACTTCCTGACCAAGCCGGTCAACAAGGTCGAACTGCTCTGCCGCATCCGCAGCCTGCTGCGCGTCCGTCATCTCAAGAACCAGCTCGACCGCACCCTCGCTTACCTCGCTGAGTTCGAGTCCGCCAGCCGCGCCACCGGCGATTCGTGACCGCTGCTTTCGAAAGCAAACCGCCTCAAGCACCCGAGGATTCCCCGGGCGCTTGAGGCGTTGATGCGTCTCACTCACTCGCGATCGAGCCGGGACGGGTCATCTCCTCTCGCCGTGCTCTTCCCGCTCGGCCTTCTGCTTCTTGAGGCTCTGAAGTTCGTCGAGCACCTTCGTCAGCTTCTGTTCGAGCGAATCGAGGCGAGCGTCGTCCTTCTGCTCCGGCCTGTCAGGACGGCTCAGATTGATCCGTCCCAGCGGCTTGCCCTGGAGGCGGGGGTCAGCCCTGAAAGTGATTGCGCTAGGTCGGCCGAAGCCCTGAAGTTCGGCAAGCTTGCGATGAGCCTCGCCCAGTTGTTTCTGCTTCGCCGCAACTTCCTTGCTCAGCTCGGCGACGTGCTTGCGGGCTTCCTCGATCTGCTTGCGGGCTTCCTCGGTCTGTTTGGGGTCGCCTTTCGCCTTGAACTCGATGTCGAAGCTGTCGGCTTTGACTGTCCCATCGTCCGATACGATCGTCACTTCCGACGGCTTGCCATCGCCTCCGTCTTCCCGGATCGTTACCGTTCCGCCTTTGACGTTGTCGGTGATGATTTCCCGTCGTCCGGTCACGATGTCGGGCCGTCGGGCGACGATGACCCGCTCGATGGGCTTGACGTCCACCGAAACGGCGTGGGCCTTCGCCTGCACCGGGACCTTCGCGACCTTCTGGAGCCGCTCGACGGCGGACTTCAAGGCCTTGATCTGGCGCTCGGTCGCTTCGTTGTCAGGTTGCTTGCTCTCGATCTCCTTGATCCGGACCGTCAGCCTCTCGATCGTCTTTTGGATCGCCTCGGCTCGCTGCTTCGGTGAATCCGAGCCTCGGACGATGACGCGAATCTCTTCGGTCTTCTTCGCTTCGCCCGGTTTCGCGTCGTCCGACTTCTTGTCGTCGTCCGATTCCGCCAGGAACAGATCGCCCAGGTACTCGGACAGCACGAGGGCGTCCTTGCGATCGTCCTGCCCGTTGCGATTCGCGTCGAGCTTGCCGATCAGCGCGCCCTCGGCAGCCTCGTCGGCGGATACCGTGATGAAGAAGTCGTCGCTCGTCGTCGGCTTGGCGTCATTTGCTTCTGGCGGCGCGTCGGCCTTCTGGGCCCAGGTCGGGCTCATCGGCAGGAGGACGCCGGCGAGGGCGAGGGCGCCCAGCGTTCCCGACCATCCCAGCGTGCGCGGCGTCGTTCCCAGCATGACCATCGTCAGCCTCCTTCGGAGATGATGCACCTTGCCGAATCCGCTCGCCAGGAGCGGCTCGGATTGGGCGACAGGGTTCAGAAAATCCACTGTGTCGAGCAGCGTTTCGGCGTACGTCCGCGCCTCGTCCGGGAACATCCAGACGACCCACGCGTCGCAGCACTGTTCTTCCACGTCGCGAAGCGCCCGACGCACCCACCAGACGACCGGCAGCCACCAGTAGGCGATCGTCACGGCCAGCTCGAAGAGCCGCAGCCAGTGATCGCCCCGTTTCAGGTGCGCCAGCTCGTGCGTCAGCAGCAGCGTGCGGCGGCGGGCGTCGAGCCCCTTCCAGAGTTCGCGAGGGATCACAAGCCGGGGGCGGCCGACCGCCCAGAGCAACGGCGTGAGCCTGCCGTCGATGAAGACAACCGCCGGCGGCCTGTGAATCCCCATGCGGTAAGCCAGCGCGGCGACTTCGTCTTCAACTTCCGGCTCGGCCGGCTCGGCGCTGCGAAGCAGCCGCTGGAACCGCCGGACGCGCACCACGGCCAGGGTCGACGTCGTCAGCGAACCGACCAGCCAGGCGACCCCCAGCAAACCCCAGAGCGTCGCCGGCTCGACCCACGGGGCCGAGGCCGCCGGTTCGTCCGGAACGATCTCGATCGGCTCATCCGTCTCAAACGGCTCGGCCGCGAAGATCAGCGGCGGGTAAGCCTCCGACGCCTGATCGGCCGGGTCGAAGGCGATCATGAGCGAAGCGGCCTCCGCTTCGAGCAAGGGCTCGGCCGTATCGGGATTCATGAGCGGCACCTCCAGCATGGGAGGCGCCAGCAGTTTCACCAGCACGATCAGCCAAAGGCAATGGAGGATCGCCGGCCGTCGCGATAAGATCAGCCCGACCGCCGCGACAGCCATCGCCAGCATCGAGGCGGACAAGGCGTTCGTCAGAGCCGTGCGCATCAAGACTTCCACGGTTGGATCTCCCGGAGACTGGAAAGCGCGCCTGGACGGTCACCGTTTCTTGCGGTCGAGCCGGTCGATCAGCGAGCGAAGCTCCTTGCGCTCCGCCTGCGACATCCCCTCGCCCTCGACCAGATGGGTCAACAGCGGCGTCAGCGACCCGCCGCACAGCGCGTCGGCCACCGCGCGGAGGCGGCGGCCGATCAGCTCCGAGCGATCGACCGAAGCCGTGAACACATGAACGCTTTCGCTCCGATCGCGGTCCACGCAGCCCTTCTGCTCAAGCCGTTCGAGCAGCTTCTGTACCGTCGCGTACACCGAAGCCCCTCCCTGGCCGTACACTCGATCCACAAGCTGTCGGATCGTCGCCGGCCCGTGATCCCAGAGCGCCGAGAGCAACGCCAGCTCGGCTTCCGTCACATCCATCGGATTCAGTTTCATCTCGCTCCTCGCTCTCAGACAAACTGTCTGGGCGGATTGTAAGACAACCTGTCTGAGAGGTCAAGGGACTCTCTATTTTTTTCGATTGGGCGAGGGGGTCGGCTTACGGCTGCTTGCCGAGCGAGGCGACGAACGCGACGAGGTCGGCCAGGTCGCGCGGGGAGAGGTCTTTTTCGAGGCCCTCGGTCATCATCGACTTGCCCGACGAGGTCAGCTCGTCGATGTCGGCGCGGAGGAGGACGTCTTCCTTGCCTTCCGCACGCCGCAGCACGACTGAACTGGCGGTCTCGCTGGCGATCAGGCCGGAGAAGACGCGGCCGTCATTCGTGGCGGCGTTGAAATTCGTGTACTTGGCTTCGAATGCGCTGTTGGGATCGAAGATCGCGGTCAAGAGGGCCTCGGGCGATCGGTCCTTGAGCGCTGCGAGGTCCGGGCCAACGTTCGCGCCCAGGTCGCCGACCTTGTGGCAGGTCGCGCAGACGCGCTGAAAGACCGCTCGGCCCGCCGTCGCGTCGCCCTTTTGCGCGAGCGCCGGCCGGTAACCGTCGAGGACCGCTTTCCGCGATGCTTCGGCTTTGGCGAACAGAGCCTCGGCGCGCGTGCGGGTCGTGGCTTCGCGGGTGGCGAGGAGCGCCGCGCGGTGGGCCGAGTCGATCTCGCCCTTGGGAATCGCGTCGGCTTCAATCAGATCCAGCAGGGCGTTCACCCAGGCGTCGCGGCTGACGACGAGGTCGAGCGCCGATGAGCGGACCTGGGGCGAGAAGCTTTTCCAGCCCTTCAAGAGCGCCTTCGGCAAGCTCGGTTCGGACGATCGGCCGAGGGCTGCGATCGCCGATTCCTGAACGCCGATCGCCTCGCGCGGCGCGAGCAGGCCGACGAGGAGGTCGCGGTCGGTCTTCGATTTGACGGCCGAACACCCGAGCAGAGCGACCGCCCGGCGCCGATCGGCTTCATCGCCCGCGCCGTCGAGGGCCGACTTTCGCGCGGCTTCGAGGACGTCCAGCAGCCCGTTCGCCCGCGTCGCCTCGATCGGCTTGCCGACGCGCGCGGAAGCATGGAGCAATCCGGCGAGGGCCGAGAACCGCCAGGAGGCGAACGCCTCCCCTGCCCCGTCCGGCTTGGCGACGGATTGGATGACCGAGTCGAGGACCGCGCGATCCGGGATCGCGCCGGCCATCGCCACCAGGGGTTCGACGACCTCATCGGGGATCGGCCCCTCCCCCTTGCTCAGAAGATCGACCAGCAGCGGTCCGACATGCGGCGCGGCCGAACTGAGGACCGCGGCGCGGAGCCACGGATCTTGAGGATCGCTCCGGACGATATCCGCCAGGGCGTGGGCGGATCGGGCGTCGGGGCAGTCGCCGAGGGCCAGGGCTCGCTGAAACCGCAGCCGAGGTGAGGCCGAGTCGTCGAGCGTCAGCAGGGCTTCCGTCGTGAGCGGCCGGTCTTTCAAGGTTCCCCGCGTCGCCTGGACGACGGCCGCCCGGACGTAGGCGCTCGGGTCTTTGAGGAGCGCTGATGCGGTCGCGTCGTCGAGTCCTTCCAGCAGCGAGAGCGTCCAGACGGCCTGAACTCGCGTCTTCTCGGATCGACTCGCGGCGATCAGTTTGCGCAGGGGATCGACGGCGGACGGGTCTTGCCTGTGCAGGAGCAGGCGCTGGGCGGTGTCGCGACGCCAGCCGTTGGGGCTTTCGAGGGCGGCGACGAGACCGGCGACGTCGAGCCGGTCGAGCCGTTCGATCGCCCGGGGCTTGCGATCGACGGGGACGACGCGGTAGATCCGCCCTTCCTTACTGCCGGCTCGCAGGTCGATGGTTCTTTGGATTTCGGGGGGAATCCACTGAGGATGTTCGATGACCGCGCGGTACATGTCGGCGATCCAGAGCGCGCCGTCGGGGCCGGTCTTCATCTGCGTCGGCCGGAACCAGTTGTCGCTCGACGCCAGAAATTCACGATCGGCCTCGCCCGGCGCTCGAACGCCCTTCGACGCCGAGCCGTCGGGCTCGACCACCATGCGGTGAACGAGGTTGTGAACCGGCTCGCTGACGAACAGGCTGGTGCGGAAGTGGTCGCCGAACAGGTCGTCGCGATAGGGCGTCGGGCTGTTCGCCGAGGTCACGTGATTGACCGACCCCGGCTCGTTGAATCGGGCCAGCGTGCGGCTGAGGGGATGGAGCAACGTATCGGCTTCGAGCATCTCGCGCGGGTCGGGCGCGGCGAAGTGCGGATTGCGCCTGAGGTCCGACTCGGCGAGCAGGAATCGCCAGGCCCAGTTGGGATTGTTGTTGCCGAACCAATCGCCCCAGTCGTCGCGGCGGCGGCCGTATTGAGTCTGGCCGCTCTCGGTCTCGAACGCGCCCGTGTCGGGTTGGAACCGGAAATCGCGACCCTGGATGTTCACGGTTTGACCCGTCTTGAGCGACCGGACGACCCCGTTGCTGTCGCCGTTCGCGCCGTAGACCCAGCCGTCGAGCCCTAGCTCGAAGCCGTTGAACCGGTGCTGCTGGTTGCCTTCGCCGAAGCCCGTGAACAAGACCTCGCGGTGGTCGGCCTTACCGTCGCCGTCGCGGTCCTCGGCGTAGAACAGGTCGGGCGCGCAGCCGATCAGCACGCCGTTCCGCCACGGCATGATCGCCGAGGGATACGCCAGGCCGTCGAGGAACGTCGTCGACCGCTCGTATCGGCCGTCGCCGTCCGCGTCGTCGAGAATCCGGACGACGCCCCCGGCCCTGCCGCCAACGCCGAGCGGGTAATCGCCCATTTCGAGCACCCAGAGCCGACCGTCCGCGCCCCACTCGATTGCGATCGGGTCTTCGACCTGCGGTTCACTCGCCGCCAGCTCGATCCGGAACCCCGGCGCGACGCGGAACGAACGTAGGGCCGCGGCGGGCGTTTTGCCTTGCGGCGAAACGTCCTTGAGCAAGTCGTTGAACGACCGGCGGTCGACGATGTCGGGCAGCTTGTCGGTATCTTCGTTCTGCCACCAGAGCGACCGCGAGTGGACGAAGAACCCGTTGTTCGCGCCGTTCTTGACGATCTTCGGCAGCGCCCCGGGCTCGCCCGCATTGCCGGCGATCACCTCGCGCGTCCAGCCCTTGGTCGTGGGATCGAAGAGGTAAAGTCCATAGTGCGCGTCGTTCGAGAAAACGACGTCGAGGTGGCCGTCCTCGTCGACGTCGACGAACCGCAGGCCGGCGTCGCGGCCCTGGTGGTCCAGGCGGCTCGCGTGCGGTGGGAGCGCCGGGCCGTTTTCGACCGCCGGGCGGGCGGCGCGGAGCGCCTCAGCCGCGTCGGCGAGTGTCTCCCACGTCCGGCTCTCGGGCTTCCAGACGCGTCCTTCAACCTTGCCATCATGCGACCGGACGACGTCGAGGAAGCCGTCGTTGTTCAGATCCACCAGTTCGACGCCGTTGTCGTTCCCCTTGGGGCCGCGGATCGGGTTTCCGGCGAGCAAATTCTTGTCGAGCCGCTCCTGCGCTTCGCGGAAGTTGAGGAACTTCACCTTCTTGCCGTGCGTCTTGACCGCATGGTCGATCAGCTCGACGACCTGGCTGTTCTGAATCCAGTTGTGCGGGTGGAAGACGAGGTTGTAGACACCCTTCTTGAGCACGGCGATATCGAGCGCCGCCTTCATGTCTTCAAGCGTTTTCGGGTTATTCGGCTTGTGAATGTTCTGCCCTTCCCAGTCGCTGGGCACGGCGCAGGGGAACTCCCAGCATCGGCCGCCGATCACGTAGGGATAGGGGTAGTTCTCGATCGTGTTGACGAACGACTTGAACGGCAGGTACTTGCGGAACTTCTCGCGGCCGTCGGGATCGACGACCAGCGAGCGCGGCAGGCTCGGGTCGTCGGGCGTCGAGATGTTGAAGACCGAGGTGTCGATCGTCAGGAAGTTCCCGCTCGGGCTGGTCTTGTTGAACAGCTCGGCGAAGAACCGAGGGCCGGGCGAGTTGATCGAATCGCAGCACGGCATCCGGAAGGCGACGGGCCGGTTGTTGGGGATCTTACCGATGAGATCGACGCAGTCGTGATAGGCCCGGCTCGACGCGTCGAAGTCGCCGCCGTGGAAGAACGGGCAGGGATGGCCGATCGTGTGGATTTCGATCGACAGACCCTCTTTCAGCCAGCCCTGAAGCCGGGGATCGGTGGGGTCGACCTGGTTGGTCATGATGCTCACCGGCGCACGGCCGTCGATCGTCTTCAGCCGGTCGAGGATCGGCCGGAGGAACGTTTCATAGATCGCCGGCTTGCTCATGTCGTCGACCGCCAGGACCACGACCCCTTCGACCCCCTCCTCGCCGACCCACTGCGGGGTGGTCAGCTTGGGGAAGTCCTTGTGGGGATAATACGGGTCGGCCTCGAATGCGTACGACGGCCGATTCTCGATCGGCGGCCCGGCGGTCGACGCGGCCGGGAGGGCCAGAAGAAGTGCGAATACGAATCCGAGGCGGCGGCGGGTCGACATGACGAGGCTCCAGGGCGGTCGGGCGGTGGGATCGGCCGGCCCCCTCAAGGTGGTCGGTTTCCAGCTTGCTGGCAAGAGGCTGGTCCCTTACGATCGATGCGACGTGGGGCGTCGGAACGTGACGCCGGAGATTCGCGAGACGCCAGGGCGGCCCACCTCATGACGCACACTTTCATCCTGGCGAGCGCTTCGCCTCGCCGCCGCCAGCTTCTCGCCGAGGCCGGCTACAGCTTCGAGGTCGATCCGTCCGACCTGATCGAGTCGGAACCTCTTGCCGGTGTTGCACCAGCCGAGTACGCCGCCGACCTCGCCTGGCGCAAGGCTCGGGCGGTCGCCGACCGGCGCAAGACCGGCCTCATCCTCGCCGCCGACACCGTCTGCGCCGTGGGGGCCGAGATCCTCAACAAGCCAATCGACCGCGACGACGCTGAACGGATGATCCGGTTGCAGGAAGGCCACGACACCGAGGTCATCACCGGTCTTTGCCTCTATCGCGCCGACCGCCCGGAATGGCTGGGCGCGGTCGAGATCAGCGTCGTCCGGTTCCGACCTCTTTCCGACTCCGAGCGCCGCTCCTACCTCGACTCGGGCCGGTGGGAGGGCAAGTCGGGAGGCTACGGCGTGCAGGACCACGACCCGTTCGTGACCGTCGCCGGGGGCAGTTTCTCGAACGTCGTCGGCCTGCCGATGGAACGTCTGGCCGAATTGCTCGCCGCACACCCCAACTTCATGAAGTAGGTCGCACTCTTCGCTGTGCATCGAAGGGGGGCCGACGGATGAACTTGCTCGACTTTTTCAGGAAAGGGCGGTCATGGCGCTACATTCCCCTGGGGGGGGACGTCGACCGCGCCGTCATGTCGGTGGCTCTCCTGGTTGACGACGAGGCCGCGTTCCGAGCCAAAGCACGGGAGGTCGCGGAGCGGCTCGGATCGTCGGCCATACCCAAGCTGAGGTGGCGATTCCATCGATCAACCGCCGCTCCGCCCGGCTTCACGATCCGAGAGCGCGGGCTGACCGCCTGGATGTCCTACTGGCAGTTCGCGATCTTCGAGATCGTCTACAACTTTCGGGAACAGGCTCTTCCGATGCTCCGGAAGGTCGCGTTCGGGGAATATGATTGGACGCAGGGCAACGCGATCGAAGTGATGTGTCGCCTGGCCGCGGAAGGCATCGACCGAGACCGGACGCTCGCCGACCTGAAAAAGAAGATGCCGGGGATGAGGGATGAGGCCCTGGGCTATGCGGCTGCCCCGCTGTTGCAGCTTGCCAAGTATGATCTGCGCCTTGCGGCGGTCGTCGACGAGCTACGGCAGGTCGATGAGTTTGAGAACGCCGTGCGCGATATCATCGCGACGGACCAGCCCTAATCTCCAGGACGGCGTGAGATCAAGGCCCGATACGGGAACGCGACGTTCCCCAGTGCATCCGGTGCATCACACCTCCGCATGTCGCCTCTCCCGATCCGAGGACGATTGTGGCGAACCCGCGCCTCAGTCAATCCTGCCCGTTGTCGCTCGTTGAGTAAAACAGCAGGTTGACGATCCGCCACTTGCCGCGCTCTTGCTTGAGCGTGAAGTGGTCGTAGCCCTTCTGGACGCGAGCGCCGGCGTTCAGCCGCCAGTAGGCCACGACGCGGGCGATCTTCTGTTCGAACCGGATCTCGATGCTTTCAGGGACCTCGATCGACCGGACCGACGAGCGGCGATGAACCTCGCGCTGGCCGGCGACGAACCGCTGGCGCGGCGTCGTGAAAAGCTGGCCCTGGGTGTCGATGTACTGGATGCAGGCGTCTGCCATGAAACAGTCGTCGTAGGCGTCCATGTCCTGATCGGACCAGCTCTTGAAGTAGTGCTCGATGAACGACTTCACGTCCTGCTCGCGGGCCGAGGCGGCCGGCGACGGCTGGGCGGCGACTGCCGCGACCGCCGCCACGGCCACCGGAGCGGCAGCCTGGGGATTCTGGTCGGCGTCGCGCCAGGTTTCGAGCAGGTCCTTGGCGAAGTTCTCCACGTAGTCCTCGGTGACGAACTTGGTCTTGGTGAGTTTCGAGCCCAGGGGAGGAACGTGGCAGAACAGGACCGAGCCGTCGATCTTGCGGGCCGATTTGAGGTATTCGAGGCTGTAGAGGGTCTCTTCGCAAAGGTAGCGGCCGGCGTCGGTCGAGACGTTGACATGGTAGCCCTTCTCGGCGAGCGCCTTGGCGAGCTTGAGCGAGTCGATCGTGGCGTCGAACCGCTTGGGGCCGTCGGCGACGATGTCCGCGGCCGACGGCTTGTTCTTGAGGTTGTCCTCGGCTTCGGCGGCCCGACGGTTGTAGGCCCAGCTCTCGATCGAGAACCCCCCCTCGCCCCCCTGGCCGAGCGAGAAGACCGCGACCGGCTTGTACTCGGCGATCCAGCCTTCCAGTTGGGTCAAGGGCGAGCCCCAAACGACGGGAAGTTGCTTGGCGACCAGCCGGAAGCCCTTCCACTCCTGGCCGTCGAGCTTTTTGATCCCTTCCCATGACGGATTGGGGGGCTTCTTCTTGCCGAACGGCTCGAAGCCGGTGAGCAGGATGACCGGAAGCGCGCTCTTCGCTCGCACGGCCGCCGGTTGCTCGGCCTTGACCGTGGTCGCAGCGTCTTGCGAGGCGGCCCGGCCAGTGGCGGCGGCCAGGGCCAGGCCCACCAGGGCGGCCGTCAGCCCGGCGACGCCGTTTCGACCGAATCGTGAAGTGCGCATCGATGAATTGCTCCCGCGGCTCGAACCTGGAGACGACCCGCCAGCCGGGTCGAGCCCGGGAGTCATTGAAGCAAAGCCCGCGATCGGACGCAAGCCGCGCGACGGCCTCAGTTGCAGCAGTTCTTGCGCTTCATCGTGAACGAACCCTGGATGCCCGAGATGTCCCAGGTTCCGGAGACGTTCTCGGTCGCGCCCGAGGTCAGAGTTCCCTTGTAGACGACGTCGTGGCTGACGCCGGCGGTGCCGTCGTACGACTTGGTGAAGCTCAGCGTCTTGGCCTCCTTGTCGTATCGGCCGTCGGCCGTCGCATGGAGCCAGGGGGAAGTCTGATCGCCGAATGTGTTGGGTTCTTTGATTTCCGCGGTGACGCGGTCGCCGTCCTGGAACAGGAAGACGGTGAACGTGACCGGCCGCTGGCTCATGCTTTCGGGATACCGGTACTCGCCGGTCCAGATCCCCGACAACGCCCCGGCGCTGCAACAACTGGCGGCCGAAGCCCCCTTCTTGGCGTCTTTCGGCGTTTCGCTGCCCAGGGCGAACGCGACGAGACCCAGAGCCAGTGTAGCCACGAGCGCCGATCGACCAACCAGACGCGACGATAGAGCATACTTGAACATGAAACAGCCCTCGACTTTTCGTGTTGACCGTGGGTCGAACGACCCTTCAAATCCCAACGGAATCGCGGGGTTGAACAGCCGGATTATGGACGCGGCCTATGACGTTTGTCCAGTGAAATCATTCCGTGATCTCACCCCGCCGTTTGCTCCCGCGCGACGGTTGGTTTTCAAGCAGGGACGGCGGGCGCGGGGCGTGTCGGCTTGACCGCGACGCGGGGCGTTTCTACGATCGAGGATCGTTGACGCTCGCACGGCCGGCCGGACGCGGCGAGGGCCCGCGACTTCGGATTGGGCAGGTCGTCGCAACCGATGGAGAGTCGCATGCCGCAAGTCCGCGCGTTCCGCAACGGCCTACCCTGGGTCCTGGCCGTCTCGGCCCTTATTGCGGCCTCGGTTTGCACGTTCCGTGGGCCTTTCCCGGCCGTCTGGGCGGCCGTCCAACAGCCCGGCGAGGTCATGCTCGAAGTGAAGTCGGAATACTCTCGCATCAAGGTGACCCGCGAGAACACGACGCGCACCCTCTGGTTCATTCGCGACAACGGCGAGGAAGTCGTCGAGAGCCGAGTCGACCTGGCGCGTCTCAACGACCTGCTGGTCGAATACACCCGGTACATGTTCCTCAGCTACGTCTTTCGGCCGAATCCCGAGAAGGTGCTGATCGTGGGGCTCGGCGGCGGGTCGATGGTCCACTTCCTCCAGCAACACGACCCGAAGGTGAAGGTCGACGTCGTCGAGATCGATCCGACGATCGTGAGCATCGCCGACCGCTATTTCGGCGTCCGGACCGGCCGCAACGTGAACATCAACGTCACCGACGGTCTCGACTACCTGACCCATGCGGACGCCAAGTACGACGTCATCTATATGGACGCCTTCCTCAGACCGTCCGGGGGAACCGACAAGGTCGGGGTTCCGCTTCATTTGAAGACGCTCAAGTTCTACAGCGAGGTCCAGAAGCGGCTCAATCCCGACGGCGTTGTGGTTTTCAACCTCAACCCCCACCTGTCCGTGCAGGAAGACATCCGCACGATCAAGGAGGCCTTCGCGAACACCTACGTGTTCCGCCTCACCGGCTACGACGGCTTCGTGGTCGTCGCCTCCACGGCCGAGAACGCGCTCACGCCGAAGACCATCAGCGCCGAGGCCGCCCGGATCGACGGGCGGTTTCACGCCCCGTTCTCATTCCGGAAGATGGCGGGCCGGCTCGCGAGGTGAGAACGCCGAGCGCGGGTGCCGGTCGTTTTCTTCGGAAACCAGGCCGGAGAGAAGCCGACTGCTTCAACCCGCGCAGCGAGGTTCACGACGCTGGATACAACGGACCTGCGATCGAGAGCTTGGAGGCGAGATTCGCGACACGTTGAATCGCCCTCGATCAGTCGTTGGGAAGAATCCGTCGATTGGGTCGCGAAGGGATGGATTTTCGGCATGACGATTGCTAGGTTTGCTTGGATTCGCATTCTGTTTTGACTGATGGTTCTTGCATCGAGGGCGCCATGCCGGCACGCTGGGGTCTCGATTCTCCGATCTCCGGGGGGCCGCTCCCATGCCGCCCTCTGTGGCTGGCTTGATCGGCGCAACCCGCTGGGGTCGGTGAAACGGATCTCCTCCCTATGGGCAGCGAGCGTTCATCAACAACAGAACAACAGGATCACCGATGGACGACGAGATGAACGCGTGAGCGTGTTTTCGGGACGTGCTCCCCTGGCCGGATTCACTGAGCAGCCTTCCTTGGTTACTAGCGGACAATCATCGGCGCGGCGTGTAAGCGGGTTCGCGTCCTCGCATGTTCAACGCTATGGAATAGCGGTGGCGTTCAGCGTCGTCGCCGCTGTTGGACGGTTCGTGCTGTCACGCTGGCTCGACGACCATTTCATACTGGCCACCGGGTTTCTGGCCGCGGTCGCCGCCTCCTGGATCGGCGGCTTCGGACCGGGGCTGGCGACCCTGATTCTCTCGTTCTTGCTCATCACGCGCGCCGGCGTGGCGGGAGTCCTGCAGATCGGCGGCCAGCCGACGCGAACGGAGGTCGTCCTCTATTCGGTCGCTGGTTTCGGGGTCGCCTGGTTGGGCGGCCGGATGCGGTCGGCGCTCGCCGCCGCCGAAGTCGGGCGGCTCGCCGCTCGGGAGCGTCAGGAACGACTCGATGAAGCGCTCGGCGAGCGCCGCGGCATTCAGGACGAGAAGGAACGGCTGCTGGTCGAGCAGAGTCTGATGCGGGCCCAGGCCGAGCGGCAGTCGGCGACGCTCGCGAAGCTGGTCCACGAGCTTCAGGAGAAAAGCGCCTTTACGGAGGCGATCCTCCGCCAGGTTCCCTCGGGGATCATCGCCGCCGAGGCCGCGAGCGGCGGGTTGGTGTTCCGCAACGACGTCGCCCAGCGGATCGCTCGTGACCCGCTCGAACCGGGTCGTTCGGTGACGGATTCGGTCGAACGGATCGAGGCGGTCGGCTTCCGCCCAGACGGCGTTCCCTATCACCCCGACGATTGGCCCCTCATGCGTTGCTTGAGGACCGGAGAAGTCGTCGAAAATGAGGAAATCGAGTTGCGCTTTCCCGAGGGAGTAAGCAAGACGATCAGCGTGAACGCGGGGCCGGTCCTCGACGCCTCCGGCCGGATCGTCGCCGCCGTCACCGCATTCGACGACGTCACCGAAGCGCGGCGCGGTCAAGACGCGCTTGTGGAGAGCGAGAACCGGTTTCGACGGCTCGCCGGCGCGATCCCCCACATCGTCTGGATATCCAACTTCGACGACTCGCTGGAATTCCTCAACAACGGCTGGTTCGATTATACGGGAATGTCGGCGGGAGCAACGAATTCGCAGGACGAGTGGAGTTCCGCCATTCACCCCGACGACCTGGACTCCGTCCATGAAGCGAGGCGCCGGGCGCTGGCCGCGTGCGCTTCGTACGAGGTCGAGTATCGGATTCGCGGACGAGACGGCGTCTATCGCTGGTTTCTCGGCCGCGGGGTGCCGGTCTGCGACGAACAGGGCTCGCCGGTCTCGTTCTTCGGCACGGCCACGGACATCGATGATCGCAAGCGCGACGAGCGGTCCGCGCGGTTCCTCGCCGACGTCGGGGCCAAACTCGCGGCGGTCGTCGACGAGGAGACCACGCTCCGAGAGATCGCCGGCCTGGCCGTCCCATTCTTCGCAGACTGGTGTGGGGTCGACCTCATTGAGGAGAACCACGACCTGCGGAGGGTCGCCGTCACATACGACGGCTCGACTCCCGAGGACGTCGTCGACGTCATTTCGCACCGATATCGCTTTCGAACTGGCGCGCCGCACGGCCTTCTGGGCGTCGTCCAGTCGAGGCAGCCGGACTTGGTCGCCGACGTCACCGACGACATCCTGGTTGCGGTGGCCCAGAACGAGGAGCACCTTCAGGCGCTCCGCGCGTTCAATCCGCGCTCGTACCTGTGCGTGCCGCTGATCGGCCGCGACGGCGTGCTGGGCGCGATGTCGTTTGCGACGACCAGCTCGGGTCGGCGCTACGATCCGAAAGACCTCAAGCTGGCAATGGAGCTCGCCGGCCGCGCGGCGGTGGCCATAGAAAACGTCCGGCTCTACGACCGCCTCCGCGAGACCGACCGCCGCAAGGACGAGTTCCTCGCGACCCTCGCCCACGAGCTGCGCAACCCGCTGGCGCCGATCCGCAACGCGGTCCTCATCCTCCGCCTTAAAGGCTCGACCGACACCGACTCGCAGTGGGCGCGCGAGGTGATCGAACGCCAGGTCGGGCACATGTCGAGGTTGATCGACGACCTGCTCGACGTCTCGCGGATCACCCGCAACAAGCTGGAGCTGCGGCTCGACCGGGTCGACCTCGCCGCGGCCGTCGGCGACGCCGTCGAGACCAGCCGGCCACTCCTTGACAGCTTCGGGCATGAGCTGAAGCTCGACCTTCCCACGGAACCCGTCGTTCTCCTGGCCGATCGCACGCGGCTCGTCCAGGTTTTCGCCAGCCTACTCAATAATGCGGCCAAGTACACCGACCGCGGCGGCGTCATCGCCCTCTCCGTCCGCCTGCGGGAGCACGTCGTCGAGATTTCCGTCAAGGACTCGGGCATCGGAATCGATCCCGAGCAACTGCCCCACGTCTTCGAGATGTTCGCCCAGTTCACGCCGTCGATCGATCGCACGCAAGGCGGTCTGGGCATCGGCCTGGCGCTCGTCAAGGGCCTCGTGGAGCTTCACAAGGGGATCGTCGAGGCTCGAAGCGCGGGCCTGGGCGCGGGCAGCGAATTCCTCGTCCGTCTGCCTCTCGCGGCCTCGACCGCGGCACGCGGCGCCCGGACCGGCCCAGGCGACGGGTCGCACGCCGATCGGCCTCACTCGCGCGTGCTGGTCGTCGACGACAGCGAGGACATCGCCGAGTCGCTAGGCCGCGTCCTCTCGCTCAAGGGGCACGAGGTCCACCTGGCTCACGACGGTGAGAAGGCGTTCGCCCTGGCCGGCTCGCTCCGGCCCGACTTCGCCGTGCTCGACATCGGCCTGCCCGGCATGAACGGCTACGAGCTCGCCCGGGCGATCCGCAAACAGCCCTGGGGGCGGGCGATCACTCTGATCGCCGTCACCGGGTGGGGGCAGATCAACGACCGTCGCCGCTCCAGCGAGGCTGGCTTCAACCATCACCTGGTCAAGCCGGTCGAGCCGACGACCCTCCTTCAGCTCATCGGCAGCCCGTCGTCGAATTCCTGAGAGCCCCGCCCTACTCGCCCAGCCGGGCTCGCAACGACTCACGCTCGCGGCGCGTCGCTTCCAGATCGAACCGCGTCGCCGCGAGGTCGAGCCGGAAACGTTCCAGCGCGTCGCGGGCGATCGTCATCACCCGGCCCCGGAACTCCGCCTGTTCGAGGACGTCGTCGATCAAGGGCTCCAGCTCGGCGCGAGCCGTCGCCGGCAACGCCAGAATCCGTTCCCGTAACGCGAACAACTCGGCCGGAACGCCCGCGCCGGGCTTCGCTCTCTCTGTACTCGTCGCGATCATTGGTGCAACTCCCAAGTGGTGCTGAACCAACTCTAACATGCGAAACCAGAGAAGGTCGGCGGATCGCGACGAATTGCCGTTCTGGTGAAAGATTGCGGGCTGCGAAGACTTTCGGTTCGCCGCTCGGGCTGATTCTCGGCTCGACTCCTCCGAAAGGTCGACCCGATCGGAACAGCTCCACCCTGGCGTCGCGGAATCGCGAAAACGGCTCAAGTCGCTGGCGGCCGTCCACCGATGAGTAATCCCAGCGCGAGCGCGGATCGGTTCGACGCGGCGTCGGCTCGATGGATTGAGCCGGCGTGTGAGAATCAAGTTCGACGCCCGATCCTCTCCACTTCACACCGTCAGATCATCGTTCGAGGCAGGATGCCACAAAGCTATTTCAGCAAATCGAAGCTTCGGTTCCTCTGGATCGCGGCGCTGCTCGTGATCTTCGCGAGCCCGGCGCACGGCGACGATCCGCCCGCGCCCGACAAGCTCGACGCCCTGCTCGACCGCTTCCAGAAGATGGAAGAGACCAACCGAATGCTCAATGAGAAGCTCGACCAGCTCTCCAAGGAGAACACCGAGCTTTCGAAAGAAGTGCGCGACCTCTCCAAGCAGGTGAAGCAACCCGCCGCGCCCGCCGCCAAGGCCAAGAGCAGCGGACTCGCCGGCCAGGGCGCCTGGGAAAAGGCCATCGAGCAGGAACGCGCGAATCGCGAGGCCGGCAAGTCGCCCAGGGAGGAGTTGCTCAGCAGCGCGGCGACTTCAGGCGGGGCTCGAGCCAGCGAGCCCCAGGGCGTCGGCAACCGCTACCTCGGCAAGATCCCGCTCCGGGCCTATTTCGATTACGCCAAGGACGGCCTCGGCTTCGCCACCGACGACGACGAGTTCGAACTCAAGTTCCGGTCCGAGATTCAGATTGACAACCTCGTCTTCCCTGGCCCCGCCCAGCAATACATCCACGGCGGAGTCTACCTCTCACGAGCCCGTTACTATTTTCAGGGGCACTTCACCAAGCCCATCGACTACCAGCTCTCGTTCCAGCGCAGCTTCACCTCATTCGGCTTCCTCAACGCCTTCTTGAACTTCAATTACGACAAGCGTCTCCAGCTTCGCATCGGCCGGTTCAAGCCGCCGTTCACCTACGAATGGTACAAGCTCAACAATTACCGGTTCATCACCCCCGAGCGCCCGCTGTACGCCGAGAACTTCGGACTTAACCGGATGGAAGGGATCATGGGCTGGGGAATGTTGTTCGACGACCGGATGGAGTACGCCGCGGGCGTATTCGCCGGCCCTCGCAACTCCGACCAGGACTACAACGCCCAGAAGGACGTCGCCGCACTGTTCAATTTCCGACCCTTCATGCTGAAGGACGGAGTGCTCAAGAACCTGAACTTCGGCGGCTCGGTCGATTATGGAATGCAAGACAACCCGGCCAATCCGGCGGTGCTGCGGTCGAACATCAACGCGTCGGCCAACGCCGTCAACGCGACCGACGCCGCGGCCAGTGTCGGCATCCCGTTCCTGGCGTTTAACAACGACGTCGTCGAGCGCGGCAAGCGCGAGCTGTGGGACCTCCACCTGGCGTACTTCTACGAAGGGTTCTCTCTGATCGGCGCTTGGGGCTCGGGCATCAACAGCATGTCAAAGAAGTCGGGTGCCGCGCCGGTGCCGCTCTCGGTCGACGGCTGGCACGTCGCCATGGCCTACCTGTTGACCGGCGAGACCATGAACGAGCGGACGGTGATCGACCCGATCCACCGCTTCGACCTCCGCAAGGGCATGTTCGGCCTTGGCGCCTTCGAGCCCTTCGCCCGCTACAGCTTCCTCGAAGTCGGCAAGGAGGTCTTCACCCAGGGCCTCGCCGACCCCAACCTCTGGACCAACCGCATCCAGATGACCGACGTCGGCGTCAACTGGTACCTCAACCGCCTGACCAAGATCTACATCGACTGGCAACATTCGATGTATGCCGAGCCCGTCTTCTATAAAACCGGCGGCCTCCGCTCCACCAGCGACATCTTCTGGGTCCGGTTCCAGTTCTACTATTGAGATGAAATCCGGCTCCTGACGCGGTTTGCGATCGGGCTGCTGACATGAAAATAGCTCCGCGAGGGCAGGCCCGAATACAAGCTCGAAGCGCCAGCGAGTGAATGGATTCGACCCGCCGATCGGAGATTCACTCGCTGGCGCTTCGGGCTCGTATTCGGACATGGAACTCCCTCGCGTTTTCATGAGGCCGGGTGTTCCGACGGCGTCAGGACGGTTTGTATCCGGACCCAGCCGATCGCGAGGGCCCCAAAGTCCCTTGCTCAGTTCAGAACCAGCTTCCGAAGCCGTAGGGCGTTGGTGATGACGGAGACCGAGCTGAAGGTCATCGCGGCGCTCGCGATCATCGGGCTGAGCAGGAGCCCGAAGAACGGATAAAGCACTCCGGCGGCGATGGGGACGCCGAGGACGTTGTAGAGGAAGGCGAAGACGAGGTTCTGGCGGATGTTGCGCATCGTCGCCTCGCTGAGCTTTCGGGCTCGCTCGATCCCCCGGAGGTCGCCCTTGATGAGCGTGATCCCCGCGCTCTCCATCGCGACGTCCGTGCCGGTTCCCATCGCGATCCCGACATGTGCCTGGGCGATCGCCGGGGCGTCGTTGATGCCGTCGCCCGCCATCGCGACCGTCCGACCCTCATCCTGGAGCGCCTTGATCGCTTCCGCTTTCCCTTCCGGAAGCACGTCCGCCCGGAAGTCGTCGAGGCCGAGCTTCTTCGCCACGGCCGCGGCGGTCGTCCGGTTGTCGCCCGTCAACATGACGATGCGCAGGCCGCTGGCGTGAAGCTCCTTGATTGCGTACGCCGCCGATTCCTTGATCGGGTCGGCGATGCCGAGGAATCCCGCCGGACGCCCGTCGATCGCGACGAACACCACCGTCTGACCTTCGCCGCGAAGGGCTTCGGCCCGCGCGATCAACTCGCCGGGGTTCACGCCCGACTCTACCAGGAACCTGCTGTTGCCGATCGCCACGTTCCGGCCTTCGACCGTCCCCTTCACACCCTTTCCGGTGATCGATTGGAAGCCTTCGACCTGTGTGAGCTTGAGGCCCCGATCTTCGGCGCCGGCCGCGATCGCCTCGGCTAGCGGGTGTTCGCTCGCCCGCTCCAGGCTTGCGGCGAGCCGCAGCATTTCGGATTCGTCTTCCGCCGACGCGGCGACGACGGAGACCAGGCGCGGCTTTCCCTCGGTGAGAGTGCCCGTCTTGTCGACGACCAACGTATCGACTCGCTCCAGTGTTTCGAGCGCCTCCGCGTTCCTGACGAGCACTCCCGACGTCGCCCCTCGGCCGGTCCCGACCATGATCGACATCGGCGTCGCAAGACCGAGGGCGCATGGGCAAGCGATGATGAGGACCGCGACCGCATTCACCAGGGCGTACGCGAACCGAGGCTCGGGACCGAAGCTCGCCCAGGCGATGAACGTCAGCAGGGCGACGAGGAGCACGATCGGCACGAAGTACGACGCAACGACGTCGGCCAGCCGTTGGATCGGCGCCCGGGTGCGCTGGGCTTCGCCGACCATTCGAACGATCTGAGCAAGCATGGTCTCCGCGCCCACACGCTCGGCTCGCATGACGAGACTTCCCACGCCGTTCACCGTACCACCGATGAGCGGCTGTCCCGCCGTTTTCTCGACGGGGACCGGCTCGCCGCTGACCATCGATTCATCAACGAAGCTGGAGCCTTCGAGAACGACGCCGTCGACCGGCACCTTCTCGCCGGGCCGGACGCGCAGCCGATCGCCCACCTGGACCTGATCGAGGGCCACGTCTTCTTCCCGTCCGTCGTCGAGAAGCACCCGGGCGTGCTTCGGAGCGAGCCCCAGCAGCGCTTTGATGGCGCTCGACGTCTGGCTGCGGGCGCGAAGCTCCAGAACCTGCCCGAGGAGGACGAGCGTCGTGATGACCGCCGCGGCCTCGAAGTAAACCGGCGCCAAGCCGCCATGCCCGAGAAACGAGGCCGGGACGAGGCTTGGAAACAGCGTCGCGACCAGGCTGTAAAGGTAAGCCACGCCGGTCCCCAGGGCGATGAGCGAGAACATGTTGAGGCTTCGATTCACGACCGAGGCCCAGCCGCGCTCGAAGAACGGCCACCCGCCCCAGAGGACGACCGGCGTCGAGAGGGCGAGCTGGATCCAGATCGAGACGTGCGGGGACACGAGCCGACGCACGACCGGGATCATCTCGCCCATCGCGAGGGCGAAGACTGGCAGCGTCATCACGAGGCACCCCCAGAAGCGGCGTGTCATGTCGATGAGTTCGTGGTTCGGCTCGTCGTCGGCCGTGGGGACGAGCGGTTCAAGCGCCATGCCGCACTTCGGGCAACTCCCCGGTCCCTCTTGCACGATCTCTGGGTGCATCGGGCAGGTGTAGAGCGTCCCGCTCGGGGCCGGCTCGGCCGCTTTCCCGTGAGACATGCCCACGGGCCCTCCGCTCAGAAATCGGTCCGGCTTGGCGCGGAATCTCGCGAGGCATCCCTTGCTGCAAAAATGGTAAGTCTTACCCGCGTGCTCGAAGGACCCCGCCGCGTGTTCCGGGTCGACGTCCATGCCGCAGACCGGGTCTTTTACCGTGTGCGTTGAAAGGATTTCGAGGCCGCGCGGCGTGGGTTTGGGGGCGTGGCTAGGGTTATGGTCGAGCCCTCCTGACTGCGTCTGGTCGCCGAGATACTTCGCCGGCTCGGCCCGGAATTTCGCGAGGCATCCCTTGCTGCAAAAAGAGTAGGTCTCCCCCGCGTGTTCGAAGGAGCCCGCCGCTTTATCGGGGTCGACGTCCATGCCGCATACCGGGTCCTTGACGAGCATCTCGACCTCCGATTTGAGAGAGCGGCCGCCGTGGCGTTGGCCTTCGTTTCGGGAGTTCATCATAGGTCCCCTTCCAGGTGGTGCAAGATGGGGCACTCGGCCATCGGCCCGTGTCCCGAGCAGGTTGCGTTGAGCTTTTTCAGGGCCTTCTCCATGGCCTTCAGGCTGGCGATTTTCCGGCGGATGTCGGCGAGCTTCTCCTCGGAGCGGGTCTTGACGTCGGCCGGTGTCGCGCCGGGCCGGACGCGCAGGGCGAGGAGTTCCTTGATCTCTACGAGCGAAAACCCAAGCTCCTGGGCCCGCTTGATGAACCGGATGCGCTGGACGTCTTCAGTTGGATATTCGCGGTAGCCCGAGGCCCGTCGGGGCGGCGTCGGGAGCAGCCCCTTCCGCTCGTAGAACCGGAGCGTTTCGACATTCACCCCGGCGGATTCGGCCAGCGCTCCGCTGGTGAGGCCCGGTGCGACACTCGGCTTTTGCATGGTTGATCCTCCCGTTCCATCTATCCTACAGCCTGTATCTAGGTACGGAGTCAAGGGACAACATTAAATGAACATCAACATAACGCCCGACTTGATCGACGCCGATCGATGAGGGGTGGGTTACGATGTGTCCGCCTTGACTCGTTCTGATTCGGAGCGTAGACTTCGACAACCGGCGTACACCCTTTTCACTTGCGTTTCGCTGGTCCAGTAGGCGACCCATAATGCCCACGACTCTCCGCCAACTCTGTCGCCCGCTGATCGCCCTCGCGGCGATTCTCGCGACCTCGTTGGCGAGCGAAGCCTCTGCCTGCTCGACGATGACGTCGGGCCCGATGGCATGCACCGTGGTCTGCGGTTGTTGCTCGCCAGGGACGAGTGTGGCCTCGACGAGTCGCCTCGATACGGCTCGAATCGCGACCCTGCCGCAAACGCCGATGACCTGCCAGTCGACCCCCGGCGCGGCTTGCTCATGTCGGTCGCAGGTGCCGGCCACTCCCACGCCCAAGCCGGCCCAGAGCACGGCCGAGGGCCGTTCCGAGCTGAGCCCAGCCTCGGTGCTCGTCTGCCTCGGTGATGAAGCCGCCGCACGCAACCTGCTTGCTCCGCGGGGCACGCCCGCTCTGAGCCCGCCGAAGACCCCTCTCTATCTTCGGAACGCTCGTCTCCTATTCTAACGCCGCCCCCTAGGCGTGGCACTTTCGCGTCGACGACTCCGTGCGTCTTGCGTTCTCCGTCCGTGATCGGCCGGTGCCGCGACGTCGCGCAGTCATCGAGCTTGGAGCCTCGACGCCGGGGATGAGGACGACGGCCCGCGCCTTTGGCGGGGCGTCCTCCCCCTCCCTGGAAACGGGGGACGGGAGCGGTCCGCACCGGGCGGCCCGCTGGCATGAAAACGTGTTAGAACAGGAGATGCATGATGAATCGCCGTGGAATGATGGGAATGTTCGCCGCGTTGGCTCTTGTCGGGTTCACGAGTGTTTTGGTCAACGCTTCGGATACGTTGTCGAAGGCCAAAGTGGCCTGCGCTTGCTGCGGCGACGCCTGTGCGTGCTCGGCCTGCAAGTGCGATGCGAACAAGACTGAGACGTGCGAAGGCTGCTGCGCCGCCGCTTGCTGCACCGCGTCGACCGCGAAGTCGGGCGCGTGCTGCGAAGACGCCGCCTGCACCGCGTCGGGCGTGAAGCCAGGCGCGTGCTGCGAAGATTCCGCCTGCTGCGTCGATTCCGCTTGCTGCTCGACCGCGGCTGTCGTCAGCTAAGCATCGGCACGGCCGCCCCCCGGTGTCAGCGAGGGGCGGTCGCAGTGTTGCCCGATAGACAACCTCAACGAAGGAGCGGTCCGCACCGGGTGGGGCCGCTCCTCTTTAGTATTGTACCGTTTCGAAGGCCCGCCGTCATGGGCCGTCGCGCCCCGACTCCTCCTCGGAGGCCTGAAACTGGCTACGCAAGGTTCTGTGCATAACCTTGTTCGACGCGGTGCGCGGCAGGGCTTCGACGCGAACGACGGCGTGGAGGTGGAACAGCGGGTTGAGCCGCTCCTTGATCGCCTTCTGGAACGCGGCCTTCAGCCGATCCGCGTCGTCCACGGCGACGGCGTAGATCACCAGTCGATCCGGGCCGCCGGTGGCGGGCGGTACGCCGATCGCGGCGGCTTCCGAGACGCCAGGCAGGTCGCTCACGACGCGCTCGATCTCGGCCGAGCTCGCCTTGATTCCGCCGAGATTCATGGTGTTGTCGGCCCGCCCCTCGGACTGGTAGCGATGCTCGCCCAGGACGCGGATCTGGTCGCCGTGCCGGCGCAGCGTTTTGCCGGCCCATCGCGGGCAGTCGTTGAAGTAGATCGCCTCGTTGTCGCCGTTGAGCAGACGCGTCGACAGGCCGAGCGCGGGGGCGACGAGGAAGACCTCGCCCGATTCGGCCGGCGGGCACGGCCGCCCCTGGTCGTCCAACACGACGAAGTCGCAGCCCATGGTTTTTCCGTTGAATTCGGAGGGCTGCTGGGGCGTCACCAGGTTGTTGGACAGGTAGCCGCCGCCGACCTCGGTTCCGCCGCAGTACTCGACGATCGGTTTCGTGACCCCTTCCCGCTGGTTCAAGTGCATCAACCAGTGGTAGTCGTGTGCATTCGAAGCTTCACCGCTGCTGCTGAACGCCCGAACCCGGCTCCAGTCCAGACCCTCCGCGCACGACGCGTTCCGCCAGCCTTTCACGATGCTCGGGACGAGACCCAGCATGGTCACGCCGGCGTCCTGAACGAATTCGCAGAAGCCGCGTTCAATGGGCGAGCCCTCGTACAGGGCGATCGTCGCGCGGTTCATCAGGCTGGCGAAGATCAGCCACGGCCCCATCATCCAGCCGAGATTCGTGGGCCAGCACACCACGTCGCCGGGTCGAACGTCATGGTGATAGAGCGCGTCCGCCGCACTCTTGATCGGCGTCGTGTGGTCCCAGGGGACCGCCTTGGGATCGCGGGTCGTGCCGGACGAGAACAAAATGTTGATGGCGTCGTGGGGCGAGCAGCTCAAGCTCTCGAACCGTTCGCTCGCGCTCAAGAACCGCTCCCAGGCCAGGTCGCCGTTGCGGAGCCGGAGTTCCGACTCACGATCGCCGAGCACGATCGTCGTGGGTGGTTCCGCCTGGAGGACCTTCTCATACATCGGCAGTCGCTTGCCGCCGCGCGCCAGCTCGAATTGCGTGAACACCGCCTTGGCTTCGCCGATCCGCAGCCGCTTAGCGATCTCGGCGGGGGGGCAACTGTCGGGGATCGAAACGACCACGCCGCCCATCTTCAGGGCGCCGAGATAGAGCGCGACCGCTTCCGCCGTCATCGACGAATCGACGGCCACCGCATCGCCTTTGCCCAGACCCAAGGCCGACAGTCCGTTGGCGACGCGGTTGCTCAGGCCGTCGAGCGCGTCGACCGTGATGGTTTCGATTCGCCCGTCCAGCCGCTTCGTGACGATCGCCGCGCGGTCGCCGGCGCCTTGAAAGCAGCTCTCCGCGATGTTCAGCTCGGCCCCCTCCAGCCACCGCGCGCGACTGGCTCCCCCGGCCGAGTCGAGTATCCGGCTGTAGGGTTTGCGAAACACCACGCCCAGGGTTCGAATCGTTCGATCCCAGAAGGCAATGGGATCTTGCACGGACCAGCCGTGGATTTCAGGGAACGTCTTCATCCCCTGCTCGCGCATCAGGGCGTATAAATTCGTCGCCTCGATCGATTCCTCGGTCGGGGTCCAGGCGGCGGCCGCGTCGTCGATCGATTTCATGGTGTGCGCTTGCAATATCGGGGTTCATGACCAGTTTATCGACAAGTGTTGAATCATAGGCTGCCGAAGGGCGCGCGCGATAGCCAGAGAGAATCAAACGTCCGCTTGCTCCGCATCGGGGCCTTCTCAACGGGACGCCCGACTCCGCGGTTCTATGACCGGCCAGGGGGAGGCCGCCCCGAGATAGCGGGCCAGGGCGCGGGGCCAGGCCCAGGGCTCGGGCGCGGAGTTCTCGATCACGACGGACCTTGGATAGAGCAAGGCGACGGCCTGCGGCATGGTCAGGACGCGATCGAGGTTGAGGAACGCGGGGCCGTCGCGGACCGTGGCGGGAGGGTTGGAGAGGACGACCTTGCCGACCTCCGGCTCGAAGACCGCCGCCCAGAGGGCCAGAGGCGCGGCGTCGCCGTCGCCGACGAGCGTCAGCGGCGGGCCTTCGCCGGAGGGCTGCACGCATTTCGAGGCGCGGCGGACGTCGAGGACGCGCATGCCGTCGAGGGTCTGGCCGAGCAGGGCGAACCGACGGCGGATCTGCACATCCTTCTCTTTGGGCCAGGCGGTCGGGCCGACGCCTCGTGGAGCCAGGAGCGAGATCAACGCCCCGCCCTCGACCTTCCGCTTGATCGCCTCGAACTCAGGGTGAGCCGTCGGATCGCCAGTCTCGGATTCGAACGCGGCGATCAGGCCGGCGTATCGATTCCAGCCATCGGCGTTGAGCACGACCAACTCGCGATCGACGACCTTCGCGTTCCGGCCGGGCGTCGCGAACATCCAGATCCGAAGTTTCAATTCGGGGTGGTCGTCGGACCAGAAGTCGTAGGCCGTGACGCCGAGCCCCCCCTTGGCGATCTCGGTCGAGCCGTCCTGGGAACGCGCCACGTACGGGCGATGGACGATGACGCGGCCCCCGTCTTGCTCCGACGGCCAACCGGCGAATACCCTCTCTTCCAGCATCGCCCGCCACTTCGCCTTGAGCGCCTCCCAGTCCGACATGGATTTCGGCGGCGCGACCTGCGGAGGCGGGGGCGCGAACGACTCATGAACGGTGTCGTTGACGTTGCTGGGGAGTGGGCGGCCGGGATCGAGCACCTTGAGGGCTTCGACCGGGATGGCGCGGTCGGGCTCTTTGACGTCGGCGAGCGCGAGTCCCTTTCCGTTCTTCAGCCAGCGCTCGAACCAGGCGAACGACGGGTGGCGGATCTCCACGGTGTCTTCATGCCCTCCCTTGCCGACGAGCAGATCGAGCCGGTTCCGATCGCCGTACCAGTCGTAGACGGTTTCGAGGTTCTTGAAGATCCGTCGCACGCCGGATATGGGGAAGATGGGATCGACGTCGGTGTTGACCACCAGCAGCGCCTTGGGGGCGACCAGTGCGGCGACCATCGCGTGATCCCAGCGGTATGTATTGTTGAAATACATGCAGTCGCAGTGGCCTTCGACGACGCCGTGGGGGTGGTCGACCTTGGGGTTGCCGGCGACGACATGGTCGTGGAGGTCGGTGATTCCGGCGACGGGGACGACGACCTTGAGTCGGTCGTCGACAGCTCCGAGGTACCACGACATCGCGCCCCCGCCGGACCGGCCGGTCACGCCGAGTCGCGAGGGATCGACCTCGGGGCGTGAGACGAGGTAATCGATCGCCCGGATTCCGTTCCAGACTTCGACTCCGGCCGGCGTATAGCCCTTCGAGTACCACCACCACATCCCTTCGCGGTACGTGCCGTGGTGGAGGCCGGGGGCCTCGCCGAGCTGAAGGGTGTCGACGACCAGGCAGACGTAGCCGTTGGCCGCGAACCAGGCCCCGTGATGCTGGTAATGGGCCTTGTTGCCGTAGATCACGCCGTTCTTCTCAACCTTGGCGTGCCCGCAGACGTAAAGAACAGCCGGCAACGGCTTCGTTACGGTCTTCGGCCGGTACAGATCGCCGGTGACGTACAGGCCGGGCGACGACTGAAAGACGATCTTCTCGACGACGAGGTCGGGACGTTCGACGACGCCCCGGACCTCGGCGTGGAGGTCGGTCCGTTCGGGGGCCGGGTCGAGGCAGAGCATCTCCAGAAGCCGGCGCTGTAGTTCGGGGCGACGCGCTTTCCATTCCTCGGCCGTCTTGACGTCGAGCAGCGGATGCGCGGCGAGCCGAGCCGTCTCGGTCCGGAAGTACGCGGCGAGGGGCGGCTCGGCGTCGTCGCCGGCTCGACTCGCGGAACTCATCCCGACCGCCAGCGCGGTCGTCGCGAGTCGCATCCCGACCTGCACGAAGGATCGTCTATTGAAGGGAGACAGCATGGCGTGGCTCCTCGTCGGTGTCGCAACCAGACTGCAACGGGCAGGCCAGTGGGATTCACTCAGGATACGGGTGCGGACCGCGCGTTTCCTCACTTTCCGCGGTGACGGAGCGGTTTTTCCCCGATTTTCGCCGCCGACCGCCGCGCTGCCCTCGTGGCGATTGACTACAATTAATGAAATTTCGTGAATCGAGTGGTGTATTTTGGCCCTGCAGGTGACAGAAATGGAATAATCGGCTCTAATTGCCGATAGCTAACAACGGGAAGCTTGACGTGTGCAAGCCTTCTCGCAACACCGACGCCTCCCGGCAATCAGCGAAGCTCCCCGGTAAAGACGACGTTAGTTCGTGACGAAGCCGTCGCAACCACCGTGTCCACCCTATGCGAAATGGCGCATGTGGTTACCAGAGCTTCAGCAGCCGGGGTGTCAGCTCGCCTACAGCCAATCCTGGCAATAATTAGCCAATCCTGGCGATATTTAGCATCGGTCCGACGCCGCAAATCGACGCCGAAGACTATCGGTTGTAACAGGGCGACCCAGCAGCCCGGATGCGATTGCGCGCCGTCGTCGTCCTTGGACGGCCTCGTCCTCCGCGGTGAAGACCGGCGCCCTCGTGATCATCTGCGCCATTCGGGATTATTGACGAAGTTGCGCATGGACCCCTTGACGGGAAAGGGGAATACGCAATTTCATTGACATGCGATTGGATAAGGATTCATGCCACGTCTATGGACCCCGGGCCGACGCCGTCTGCTCCTGCTTTTGGCGGGATTGGCGTTTGGCGGGGAATCGGCCTACTGGTGGTGGAGCACGCGGACCGACGCGTACACGGACAACGCGTACGTCGTCGGCAACATCACGCCCATCTCGTCCGACGTCACCGGCCAGGTGGTGGCCCTGTTCGTCGACGACAACATGATCGTCAAGCCGGGCGACCCCATCGCCCAGATCAATCCGGTGGAATTCCAGATCGCCGTCGATCAGGCGCTGGCCGACTACCAGCAGGCCGGCCACGCCGCCGACGCCGCCGACGTGACGACGCGGTACACGACGGACGACCGTAAATCGATGTTGATCGCCGCGCAGGCCAAGCGCGCCGAGGCCGAGCAGGCGGTTCAGGCCGCCAACGTGGCCGTGCAAACCCACACCCGGCTGCACGAGAAGGAGAAAGAGGTGCTCGGCGCGCTCCAGGCGCAGATGCCGGGGCTCGTGGCGCTGCAACGCAACGCCCAGTACTATTACCAGCGCTTCGAGAGCCTGGCCAAGAGCGGCGACGTTCCCGGCCAAGAGTTCGACAACCGCGAGGCCGCCTACCGCTCGGCGATCGCCAAGGTCGAATCGCTACGCAGCGACATCAAGGGGGCCGAGCGCCAGGTGCTGGCCAGCGAACTGCAACTCCAGGAGGCGAGCGTCCGCCTCGAACAGAGCCGCAAGGCGCTGGCCAACACCGACGCCACCGTCGGCCGGGCGGAGGCCGAGCAGATGCAACTCACCGTGGCCGCCGACACCGCGATGGGCCTGCGGAACCAGCAGACGCTCGCCGAAGCCAAGCTGCGCCAGGCCAAGCTCGACCTGAGCAACACCCTGATCCGCGCCCCCAGGGCCGGCGTCGTCAGCCGTCGCACCATCCAGGTCGGCAAGACGGTCGAGGCCCACGAGCCGTTCCTCAGCATCGTGCCGCTCGACTTCGAGAACATCTGGATCGTCGCCAACATGCGCGAGAATCAGATGCCGAACATCCGGGTCGGCCAGGCCGTGAAGGTCACGGTCGACGCCATCGCCGAGCAGGCGTTCGACGGCTGGGTCGAGAGCGTGGCGGGCGGATCGGGCGCGGTGTTCTCGCTGTTCCCGCCGGACAACGCCACGGGCAATTTCGTCCGGGTCGTCCAGCGCCTGCCGGTGCGCATCCGGTTCGCGCATAAAGAAAACTTTCAGAACCGCATTCGTCCCGGCATGTCGACTCGGATCACGATCGATACCACGCGCTACGTGCGCAAGAGCACGCACGAATGGTGAACGGTATGACAAGAAGCGAGCCCATGAAATCGACTGTCTCCAAATCGAGCGCGGCGGCGCCTCGTCCTCGGCCGGCGCTGCTGGCGACCCTGGCGATCCTGGTGCTGGTCGGCGTCCCGGCGAGCCTGCAAGCGCAGCCCGCCGCGTCGCCGCCTCCTCCGTCGCCGCCGGTCGGCGAGGAGGCCGATCCCTCGTCGACAGCCCCTGCCCCGCCCGCGCCGCCGTCGGTCCCGTTGAGCCTCGACGACGCCATTCGCCAGAGCCTGGCCAACGTGGATACGGTGCAGGCCAACGTCGCGACGCAGCGGGCCACGGTCGCTCGATTCGAGGCGTTGAAGGCGTTCATCCCCCTGGTCAACCTGCCGCAGTTGCAGGTCGCCTTCAACCAGTTGGGCGGCCCCGGTAAGGTCATGATCTTGCCCGACGTCACGGGAGGCGCCTTGCTGGAAGGAAGCCCCGGGTTGCAGCAAGCCGCCCTCAACCGGGCCAACCTCTACTTCCCCATGGCCCCCTCCGGCCACATCACCGCGCTGCCGATCGCCGAGGAAGGCATCCACGCCAAGGTGCTGATGGAGCAACTGGTGCGGCGGTCGCAGATGATCCTGGCGATCCAGGGTTACTATACGGCCAAGCAGATCGACTATGGCATCCGCACCGCCCGGCTGGGAGTGGCGCTGACGGGAGAGACCGTGGCGCTGACGAAGCGCAAGCTCAATCAGCAGCAAGTCCACGACGTCGAGCTTACCGAGGTCGAGGTCAACGACCGCAAGGCGCGGGTCCTGCTCTCCGAACTGGAAAAGGAGTCGCGGATCACCCAGCGCGATCTGGCCCTCGTCCTGCACCAGAGCCGGCTGCTCGTCCCTCAGCAGAAAGAGAACATACCCGTCAAGCTGGACTACGCCTACGGCTTCGACCTGGCCGAGCCCGACGAGGTGGACCTGCGGTGGATGCCCGATTTCCCCGGCTCGCGCGACGAGGCCGTCCAGCTCGCCAAGCAGCAGCGCGTGGACGTGCGGATCCGCGTCGTGGGGCTGCGGATCGCTCGGCTGCAACAGAAGAAGAGCGTTTTGGGACTGTTCGGCGAGGGCCAACTGCCCGCCGAACTGGGCTTCAAGAACACCTCCCCCACCAAGAACGGCGGCATCACGCTCGGAGCGATCTTCGGCTCGTCCTACGGCCTGCCGGTCGTCGACGTCGGGCTCTGGTCCGGGATTCGAGAGGCGCGGCTCGACGTGGTCCTGTCGCAACTGGAGTTGGAGAAATCCCTCATCGAAGTGGCCGCCGACGCCGGCAATTCCTGGGATCGCTGGCAGCAGGCGATTCGCGAATGGGAACTGAGCGAGGCCGAACTGGCGCTTCGGCACGAGTTGCTGGAACGGATGGAACGGATGTACGAGCAGAAGCAGGCGATCTGGCTCGAGGTGCTGGGGACGCGGGTCAACCTGCTCCAGGCCGACGCCAACCGCTGGACGCAGTGGTACAACTTGCAACTCGCCCGCTTCAACGTCCTCCGCTCCACCGAACAACTTCTCGACTACGTCGAGCGGAAGCGGATCGCTCGGTTGACGGCCTGGCAGAAGCCGCCGCCGGAAGGGAACCACCGCCGCTGGCTGCCCTGGCTGGCGTCGAAGGAGAGTCAACGGACGCCGGGCGTCCCGAAGGAGGGCCATGATGGAAGGCCGTGAAGGACCACGTGGGAGTCGTCTGAACCGAGCCGTGGCGGCCGGGGCCTGCGCCCTGGCGACGGCCTTGAGCCTGACCGCGACTTCGACTGCCCAGCAATCTCCGTTCACGCAGCCGTTGCCGCGCACCAGCGGATCGTTCTCGCTGCCGCCGCCGTCGGGGCCGAGACGAGAAGCGACGCCGCCGCGTCCCGGCGAGTCGCCGACGAGGTCGACGTCGCCGATCGCGCCCCTGCGTCCAATCCCAGGGACGGGCCCATTGATCGTTCCGGATATGACGCTCCCATTGCCGCTGCCGCCGGCGTCGTCGAGCGACGCGAAGTCGTCCCACTTCGACAAGCTGCCGCCGAAGCCGGCGGTGGCGCCGCCGATGGCCGCGGAGCCGACCGGGCCGATCTCCAAGGTCGAACCCGTCGTGCTCAAGGCGGGCCTGACCGTGACCCTGCGCATCTGCCAGGTATTGCCGGCCGACGGCTTCAGCGCGGGCGAGCGACTGCTCAACAGCCGCCCGGCGATTCAGGAGGGGGATCGCTTCCTGGCCGAGGTGATCGATCCCTGCCCGCCTCACCCCGCTCTGGTGGGAGGCGTCGTGACGAGGATCACGGGCCCCGGCCGGTTCGGCCGTCCCGGATACGTCAGCATGAAGATGACCCAGCTCGTCCATACCAACCAAGGGAAGACCGAGTGGATTCCCTGGCGCATGGACATGGCCGACCGGCGGTTTGCCACCCGGATGCGCCGGGTGATGCTGTCGACCTTGCTCGGGCTTGAAGGGGCCGGCACGGGGGCCAGCGTGGGGGTGCAGTACGCGGGTGGAAACATGGCCTTCATCGGCGGAGCGATGGGGATCGGCGCCATCGTCGGCATGGGCTACGCCAGCTTCCAGCGCGGCACCGAGGCCAACCTCGAACCGGGCGACACGTTTGAGATCGTCGTGGGAACCACGGACTATCGCCCGGTCTCCCGCGAGTGGCAAACCATCCTCTATCCGGCCGCCGATCCGACCGGCGGAAAGGTGAAGCACAAATGAACGCGATGACGCATTCGATGCGATCCTTGCTCGCGGCGCTGCCGTTGTTGAGCTTCGTCTCCCCGGGTTGCGACCCTCCGAAGCCCCCCGTGGGGCCGCTTCCGCCGGCGTACACCTCGAACCAGATCACCGATCCCGCGCTCCTGGACGTCACCGAGGAGGTCCAGACCTGGACCTCCCAGCAGGCCGACGACGGCCAGAAGCCGCTGTACAGCCACGCCGAGGTCTTGTCTCCCGTGCCGATCGTGCAGCCGTACGGGGTCGGCGTCTTCCAGCAAGAGGTGCGGTTGCCGGTGATCTTCACGACGGGCCCGGGCTGGAACAGCTTGAAGCTCGCGGAGAAAGAGGCGGCGGTCGCGCTCGCCTACCGCGAGATCGCGGTGCGTTTGCAGGCTCTGAACCACGAGCCGGCGCTTCAGCCGACGCTCACGGTTCAGACCCCGCAGGGGATGGAACTCGCCTGGATCAATCGCCTCGACCCGGGCGGGAAGAACGTGCATGGCGACGACTGAGCCGATCGCGACGCCCGCCCAGCCGACGCGGGCCGTGGACTACCTGCTCGCGGGCCGGCCGATGGTCGCTCTGGTGGCGGTCTTGCTCACCACCGGCGGCCACACGATGAACCTGCGCGAGATGGGCGTGAGCCAGGGGTGGGTGCCCGCCGAGGTCTACGCGCTCCAGTCGTGTTATCTGATCAGCCTCGCCCTGGCGATGCTGGCGTGCCCGGCGTTGGGCCAGCGATGGTCGTGCCGTCGCCTGACGGAAGTGGGACTGGTGCTGGCGGTGGTCGGCTCGGTCCTGAACGTGACCGAGATCTGGGAGCCGCTGTCGGACTTCCTCATCGGCCGCGCCATGGCCGGTGTCGGCGCCGGGATGGTGATCTACTTCGCGCCGCTCTTGCTCGATCACAGTTGGCGGATCGCGGTCGCCTGGGCCGCGATCCTCTGCCCGGTCGCCGGGCCGGGCGTCGTGTCGATCGCCACGATGACGTACGAGTCGTCAGACTGGCGGCACGGCTTCTTGTTCGAGGGGGGCGCGGCCGCGGTCGGACTGGTCGCGCTGCTGTCGATGGCGAAGACCCACGAGTCGCCTCTGCGCGCGCCGCGCGGGTCGCTGGCGTATCTGCCCGGCCTGGTCGTGGCTTCGGCCGCCTTCATGTACGCGTTGCACTGGGGGCAATTGCACGGCTGGCTGGAGAGCAACGACATCGTGGCGGCCCTGGGCATTGGCGCCTGCGCCCTGCTCGTCTCCCTCTGGACGGCCTGGCCGCACCTGGACTGGATCCTTCTGCGCGAGAACTGGGTGCGGCTGGCCTTGTTCTCGTTCGGCGGCTTCTGCCAGTTCTTTCACGGCTACATCATGAACATCTATGGGGGGATGATCGTCAATCTCAGCTCCTGGCAGCGCGCCTGGCTGATCTGGCCGATGCCGATCGGCATCGCCGCGTCGCTCGCCCTCTCGCGGCTGCGATGGCGGCACGTCCGCGTGATCTTCGGCCTGCCGGGCGCCGTCGGCGGTCTGGCGCTGCTGGCCGGCGGATTGTACTTGTGTTACCAGCAGATGCTGGAATGGCCGTACTGGGACATCCGCGACGTCGTCGACCTCAACTGGTTCCCCGCGCCGGGGCAGTGGGAGCTGGCCCCGGGGCGGTTCATGATGGGGCTGGGCATCGGCCTGTTCATGGTCGTCATGGACCTCCAATTCAGCCCCGACCAGGATCGCGAGGAGACGGTTCGACCCTTCTTGAACGTCGTCCAGTTCTTCGGCGGCGGCGTGGCGGCGGCGGTGCTGATCAACTGCTTGATCATCGGCCACAAGGTCCACTACTCGTACTCGGCCGACCGCGACACGATCCAGGCCGAGGAACTCTCGCAGCGCGTTACGCTGCTCAGCGACACCCTCCGCCAGGCGGGGCAAGCCGCGCCCGGGCGTTCCGCCGAAGTGCTGTTGTACCGGTTCGTCAACTACGAGGCCGACAATCTGGTGTTCGCCACCATCTACGCCCTCTTCTTCCTCGCCACGGTCGTCCTGGCCGCGTCCGTCTCCGTACTCTGGATCTGGCGCCGACTCCGCGCTTCCCCGCGCCCCGGCGCTCCCTGACCGCCGGTCGTCGTGCTATTCGGGTCGGGAACGGTTTGCTCTCTCAAGGCGGGGCTTGATCCCCCGCCCGCCTCGCCATAAGGTTCCCTGGGCCTGAATCATCCGCAAGTCGCCGTGAGGCGGGTAGGCCCCGCCCGATCCGCGAGACACCCATGAAGCAACATGTCGGCACGCCGTTCTCGGTACTCGACCTCGCGCCGATCGTGGAGGGAGGCACCGCCGCCCAGGCGTTTCGCAATACGCTCGATCTTGCTCGGCATGCCGAGCGGTGGGGCTATAAACGGTACTGGGTGGCTGAACATCACAACATTCCTGGCATCGCCAGCGCCGCGACCTCCGTCTTGATCGGCTACATCGCCGGCGGGACCGAGAGCATCCGAGTGGGCGCCGGCGGCATCATGCTGCCGAACCACGCGCCGCTGGTCATCGCCGAACAGTTCGGCACGCTCGAATCGCTCTACCCCGGCCGGATCGACCTAGGCCTGGGCCGCGCCCCCGGCGGCGACCAGGTCACGGCCTACGCCTTGCGGCGCAAGCTGGGGAGCAGCGGCGACACCTTCCCGGACGACCTGTCGGAGCTTCGATCCTACTTCCGCCGGGCGGTGCCCGGCCAGGCGGTCCGTGCCATCCCCGGGGAAGGGCTCGACGTCCCGATCTGGATCCTGGGATCGAGCGACTTCGGCGCCCGGCTCGCCGCCGAGCTTGGCCTGCCGTTCGCCTTCGCCTCCCACTTCGCGCCCGACCTCCTGCTCGCGGCCCTCAAGCTGTACCGCAAGAACTTCAGACCGTCCAGTTCGCTCGACAAGCCGCTCGCCATGGTCGGCGTCAACGTCGTCGCGGCCGAGACGGACGACGAGGCCCGGCGGCTGTTCACCTCGCTCCAGCAGGCGTTCGTCAACCTGGTCCGAGGCCGCCCCGGCCCGCTCCCCCCGCCGGTCGACGACATGAACGACCATTGGAACGACGTCGAGCGGGCCCACGTCGACCGCATGACCCGCGTCTCCGTCGTCGGCTCGCCCGAGACCGTGCGGCGCGGGCTCGAAACGGTGATTGCCGCGACCGACGCCGACGAGTTGATCCTCACCGGCCAGATCTTCGATCACGCCGCAAGGCTTCGCTCGTTCGAGATCACCTCCGACATCCATAAAGCAATCGAGGCCAACCGGCCCCAGTCGGGCGACGTCCTCACTGAGTACCGTGCCTGACCCCTTCCCTTCCGGCCTGCTGTCTCCTTTCTAGTCGACCCCATTCTGCCGACCGATTGCTCCCTCGAGCGCACCCAACAACGTGTCGAAATCGTAGGAACCGTCATGGCGCACGCCGTTGATGAAGAACGTCGGCGTGCCATTCACGCCGCCGCGCGCGCCGCTCAGGAAGTCCTCGCGCACGCGGGCGGCATGGGTGTGTCTGTCGAGATCGTCGATGAATCGTGACGTGTCGAGGTCGAGAGCGGTGGCATACCGCACAAGGTACACGACGTCGAGCGCCTCTTGATTCTCGTACAATACGTCGTGCATCTCCCAGAATTTGCCTTGGGCACCGGCGGCCTCGGCAGCCTCCGCCGCGTATTCGGCATGGGGGTGGATCGTCGCGAGCGGGAAGTGGCGGAAGACGAATCGCAACCGACTGCCGAGCCGCCGTTGGATGTCCTTGACGATGGAGTAGGCTTCGCCGCAGTAGGGACACTCGAAGTCTCCGTACTCCATCAACGTCGCGGGCGCCGTCGCCGGCCCTTGCGTGTGGTCGCGATCCCCGACCGGGACGTCAGAGCGTGTCGCCCTCGATCGCCGAGTCATTTTGACGCCTCCTGTGTTGAGAGGGATTCGAGCGCCGCTAGGATGCCGTCGGCGCCGGGGTTGACGCCGATAGGAGACACGTAGCTCCAGCGGATGGTTCCCGCCGAGTCGATCACGAAGAGTGCGCGTTCACAGATGCCCTCGTGCGGACGATACGCGCCGTAGGTGTGGGCGACGGCCCCTTTCGGCTCGAAGTCCGCGAGCAGCGGAAACCGCAGCTTGCGGTCTTTGGCGAACGCGAGGTGGCACCAGACGCCGTCGACCGAAATGCCGAGCAGCTCCGCGCGAAAACGGTGAAACTCCGGCAGCAACTCGTTGAATAGTGCCATCTCATCGCCGCACACGGGACTCCAGTCGGCCGGGTAAAAGGCGAGGATGACCGGACGGCCTCGGAACTCGCTCAACGCGACGAACTGGTCGGGCGTGCTTGGCAATCGGAAATCGGGCGCGGGCGTGTCGGGCGCGAGCGCTTCGGTCGGATGCGCGAAGCCGAAACTTGTGTTCTGGGTACTCATGGCTGAATCCTTCGGTCTCCAAATGAGGCGGGACCCGGCGGGTCGCGTGGCGTCCCGGCCAGTAATGCGCTTCGTAACCCCGAGGCGGCTCGCCACCGCCCCCGGGACGAGAACCCGCTCGCGTTCGTTCTCCCATCGCTAGACGAGTCGAGGTCTCGCACCCGCTACTCGCGGACAGAGCCGTGCGGGTCGATGACGAACTTCTTGGGCGAGCCTTCGTCGAAGACGTGGTACGCCTCGATTGCTTTTTCGAGCGGAATGACCTCGACGTTCATGACCTCGCCCAGGTAGTCCATCCGGCCCCAGAGGATCGCCATCATCAGCCCCCGGTTGTACTTCATGACCGGGCACTGGCCCGTCGTCAGCGACGGCGACTTGACCCACTGCTTGCCCCATTCAATGTCGTAGAACCCTTGCTTGGCCTCCTTGGTCTTGGCCTGGGAGTCTCCCGCGATGTAGACGCCCACGGCGCCGATCCCGGCGGGCGCGCGGACCACCTCGAGCAGGGCGTTGAGCACCGCCGCAGGGTCGTCCTCGGCGGACGGGCCATGGCCGTGCGCCTCGAATCCCACACAGTCGACCCCGCAGTCCACTTCGCGCTTGCCGAGAATGGCCTCGATCTGGTCGGGCAGCGGTGTCTTCTTGGAGACGTCCACGACCTCGTACCCGGCCTTCTTCACCAGCGCCAGCCGCTCTTTGTTGGTGTCGCCGACGATGATGCAGGACGCACCCAGCAGGCGGGCGCTCGCCGCGGCGCACCGGCCCACCGGACCGGCCCCGGCGATATATACCGTGGAGCCGGTCCCGACCCGCGCCTCGACGCACGCGTGGTAGCCGGTCGGCAGGATGTCCGAGAGCAAGGTGAGATCCTTGATCTTCGCCATCGCCTGGGCCTTGTCGGGGAACTTCAGCAGTTGGAAGTCGGCGTAGGGGACCATCATGTAGTCGGCCTGCCCGCCCTGCCAGCCGCCGAGGTTGAATCCGTAGGCCCCGCAGGAGACTTCGGGGTTGGTGGTCTCGCACACCTCGGTGTGCTGCTCCCGGCAGTTGCGGCATCGCCCGCAGGCGACGTTGAATGGGACTGAGACCAGGTCGCCCTTCTTGATGAACAGCACGTCGCGGCCGACCTCGACGACTTCGCCTGTGTTCTCGTGTCCCAGGATCATCCCCGAAGGTGCCGGGAAGCGTCCTCGGTAGATGTGCTGGTCACTGCCGCAAATGTTCGTGGTCACCAGCTTGATGATGACGCCGTGATCGCACTTGTTGCCACGAGGGTCGACGAGTTTTGGGAAATCGAGGTTTTGAATCTCGAGCTTCTTCGGCCCCATGTAGGCGATGGCGCGATTGCCTGTCATGCTTGATCCTCCCCTCGGATGTTGAAGCCACGAATTGGAAAAGCCTTGAAAGCCTTGGAGGATGTGCGATGCAATCGCCAAGCCATCCCGCTAGTTCTGACGGAGCGCGGACAGAAATCGTTCAAAGAAAATAGCTTGATAAATGAGTGAAGTCATAAGACATTCGTAATTCAGTAGAAACAAATCTTGCATAAATAGATTGTTATGAACTTGAAAAGGGCAAGGTGTTTAGAAAGGAGGTGGAAACCGCTATGGCTGAGCATTGTATGATGGATTTCCTCAAGACACGTCCCCGATCGCGTTGGAGGCGTCCCCCATGGAGTAAACTCAGAATGGATGATCAGTGTTCTCCGGCTCTTTGACATCTTGGCGGGCGGACAGAGTACGCGGGGCGTTGAAACGGCGACGAAGGAACGGTCATGAGCCTTTGGCTCAACCCGTCCCATGAAAATGGGGTCGGGTTGGGTTATGCTGCGGATGTCCGGCCCTGGGCGAGAGGCCGTCATTGGCTTTGGTGTCGCGAACCCGCGAAGGAACTTGGTCCCGGCCTCGGCTCGACTTCATGTCGAACCCCGTCCTGTCGCCCCCCGGAAGCGGGGGAGCACGTAGAAGAAACTGCTTTACGCCCCGAGGTCGTCCCACCGGCTCGGACTGCTTCGTTTCCGACCACTCGAGTTGGAGGGGACGTCATGGACATCGTTCACGATCGCTGCGCCGGGCTCGACGTCCACAAGAAGACCGTCGTCGCCTGCGTCCGCCACATCAACCCCGACGGCTCGGTCGCCTCGGTGGTCCACACCTTCGGCACGATGACCGCGGACTTGCTGGCCCTGGCCGACTGGCTCGACGCCCACGGCGTCCGCGAGGTCGCCATGGAGAGCACGGGCGTCTACTGGAAGCCGATCTTCCACATCCTGGAAGGGCGATTCGACGTGATGCTGGTCAACGCCGGGCGGCTCAAGCAGGTCCCCGGCCGCAAGACCGACGTCAAGGACGCCGAGTGGATCGCCCAGTTGCTCCAGCACGGCCTGCTGTCGCCCAGCTTCATCCCCAAGCCGGAGATCCGCGAGCTTCGCGACCTGACCCGGCAGCGCACCGAGTTGGTCCGCGACCGCGCCGCGGTGGCCAATCGCCTCCAGAAGACGCTGGAGGACGCCAACGTCAAGCTGGGGTCGGTGGCCAGCGACGTCCTGGGGGCCTCGGGGCGCGCCATGATCCGGGCGATCATCGACGGCCAGGACGACCCGGAGAAGCTGGCCGATCTGGCCAAGCAGCGGCTCCGGGGCAAGATCCCCGAGCTGAGGCGGGCGCTGTTGGGCCGGGTCACCGACCACCACCGCTTCGTGCTCCGGCTGCTGACGGATCAGATCGACGCGTTGGAACGCCTGATCGAGCGGCTGGACGAGCGGATCGACGAGGCCATGAGGCCGTTCGACGAGGCGGCGGGCCGGCTCCAGGGGATCCCCGGAGTGGGGGATCGGGCGGCGGAGGTGATCGTGGGGGAGATCGGGCCGGACGTGGAGTCGTTCCCGACCGCGGGCCACCTCTGCTCCTGGGCGGGGCTGTGCCCGGGCAACGACCAAAGCGCCGGCAAACGCCGCAGCGGCAAGACGACCAAGGGGAGTCCGTGGCTGCGTTCGCTCCTGGTGCAGTCGGCGTGGTCGGCCAGCCACGCCAAGAACACCGCCTTCAGCATCTGCTACCGTCGATGGGTCCCACGACTCGGGAAAAAGAAGGCTCTGATCGCCGTGGCGCACAAGATCCTGGTGGTGATCTGGCACCTGCTCAAGAACGGGGCCGACTACCGCGAACGCCAACTACCAGCCCCTGCAGCCTGACACATGGCCCGGAAGATTTTCAGAAGAAGCCAATTCGAGCGGCGGGCCGGAACGTCGGTTCCGGGCGGCGGGTTGGGGTGGATCGCGACAAACGAAGCCATTGGCGGATGATCGATGGAAACGGGTCGGGCTGAGCCGAAGCGCGAGAGACGCCGTCAAGGACGAGCGTTTTTTTTCGTCGAGCGAAGCCAAATTGGCTGAGTTGTAAGTGTCGTTATATCAATTAGTTGCAGCTGGCCGACCGAGGCGAATGAAGCCATTGACGAGGGGCCGGGGAAGTCGGAGTCGGACCGAGGTGGGCAAAGTGAAGGCGGGGTTTGGAAGGGTGGTTTTTCGCCAATCAAAGCCAATCGGGGGCGTCCGGACGCGGACGGGTCGATCGGCGAGTATCGGGGCGAATCCGCGACGAACAAAGCCAATCGGCGTTCGGGGAAGTCCCGCATCGTCGTGAGCCTGAAACGAACGGCGGGGGCGGAATCTCGTCGAGCGAAGCCAGGTGGGTTTGCGGCAAACCTTTTGAGGATAATAGGTTCGGGCGAATTCGGCGAGACGAAGGAAGCCAATTTCGTTTGACCTTCTCGGTTTGGGGAGGTGGGGATAAGATCCGAGGTTCAATCAATCCGCGAAGGGGTGGCCCGAGTACAGGGAGGTCTCGAGCCGATGGAAAGCTGGCTTCGATCGCGCATCGGGTGGGTTTTGGGGATCGTCACGGCCTCGGGCGCCATGCTCGGGTATGCGGCCGACGAGCCGAACGAACCCAATGTTCCCAAGCAAGAAGTCGCCGTGCTGCACGACGGGTTCGAGACGCCCGGGGTCGTCTGGCAGCGCGAGCACACCGATACGACGATCAACCTGCTGGCCCAAGAGCGGTCGGAGCGCGCGGCGCACGACGGCCGGCTGTCGGAGCGGTTCCAGTTCGAGGCCGACCAGGGGAGTCAGTTCTTCGTCAGCTATCCCCTTCCCAAGGTTCGGGTTACGGAGAAGCTTGAGGTCGTCCTGAACACCCGGGCCAACCGGGCCGGGGTCCAGCTTTTCGTCCGGGTGGTTCTGCCTTCGGACGTCGATCCCGAGACCCGGGCTGCGTCGTTCGTGCTGGTGCCAGGGACGATCTTCGACCGGGTCGACCGCTGGCAGAGGCTGGAAGTCGCCCACATGGTGCCGGCGATCGAGAAGCAAGTGCGGGTGCTCCGCGCGTCGTCGCGGCGGCCCGTGAGCCTGGAAGGGGCGTACATCGATAAGGTGGTCGTCAACCTGATGGGAGGCGTGGGGTCTTCGGAAGTCTTCCTCGACGATCTCTCGGTCAGCCCGGTCAGCCCGGAAATCCTAGCGGCCTGGAGCCCTCCCGGAGCGGCCGGCGATCCGCCGGCGGCAGCCGCCCCAGCGATCGGGGCCGCCGAGGGGAAAACCGCGAAGTATGATCGTATCCGCCTTGATTCCAATCGGTTGCGGAAACGGAGCGATGATCAGCAGCTCCACGATTGGTTCCCCACGGCGATCGATGCCGACGGCGCCGACGTGGCTGAGTTGAGGAGATACGGGTTCGATATACTGGCCGACGACCTGAAATCCGATCCCGAGCGCATCCAGACGGCCGTGAACGGCGGGTTCACCCTCATGCCGAAGCTGACGGAAGCCAAGACAGACGAAGATGTTGCGGCGCAGATCAAGGAAATCGAGTCGTACAAGTTCAAGGACGCGGTGTCGTTCTGGATGGCCGGCGAGGGTCTGGGGCGGAACCGCGAGTTGAAGGTTCGCGAGGGCGAGTTGGCCCGGACGCGGAAGCTGATCACGGCGTTGCGCGGCATGCCGCAGAAGTTCTCGAGGCTGACGACGGGGATCGTCGAGGGCGACCTCCCGTTGTACGCTCGGGCGCCCGGCAATCTCGATACAATTGGTATAAAGCTTAACCACTGGGCGGCGGCTCAGGACCAGGCGGAGTTCTACGAGTACCTGCTCCAGCGACGTCGGCTGACCACCCGCTCCAACGCCAACCAGCTCTTCTGGGCCTGGATTCCGACCGCGGCCTCGGAGTCGTTGCGGCGGAACATCTGGGGCGACGAGCCGCCGCCGGCTTGGGGCGTCCCTCGAGTGCTCCCCGAACAGCTCCGGCTGATGACCTACCTGGCGCTCTCGGCCGGCTACCGGGGCCTGGGCTTCCAGGGCGACGCCGACCTGACGCGGCCGGCCGGTCGGCCCCTGCTGATCGAGATGGCCGTCCTGAACATGGAGATCGACCTGGTCGAGTCGATCCTGGCCAACGCCGGGGTGTCGATTCCGCTCTACCCGGTCTTCGACCCCGATCCCCCGAACGTCCCCCCCCGGGCTCGACCGCCGGCACCCGGGTGAAGCCGATCCCGGAGTTCAAGCCCAAGCCCAACCACAAGGCGGCGGCGATCGCCGTCGACCGCCGAGGGGCCCTGCTCCTGCTGGCCGACTACACCGCCTACGCCCAGTACCAGCCCCACCAGATGGCCACCCGGAATCTCATCGTCCGGGCCGTCCTTCCCGAGAGCGCCCAGGCGTTCGAGATCAGTCCGGGAGGGGTGCAGCCGCTGAACCGGGAACGCGGCCCCGGCGGGACGCGAATCACCCTCCCGGAGTTCGGGGTGACCTCGATGATCCTCTGCACGACCGACATGGCCCTGGTGAACCGCCTCGAACAGGCCATCCAGCGGGCGCGTCCGATGGCCGTCCAGCTCGCGATCGAGCAGGCGGAACTGATGCTCCAGGCGACGTCCGAGGCCAACGGCCGGCTGGCCGCCGACGGCCAGACGATGGTGAACGAGGAGGACGAGCTGCGGAACAAGACCCTCGGCCTGACCAAGCCCATCAACGAGGCTGAGCAACTGCTGGCGACGGCCGAGGCGAGCATCAAGTCGGCCCGCGACGCCCGCGACCGCGAGGATTTCGCCCTGGCCTGGGCCGAGGCTCGCCGCGCGTTGCGCCCCCTGCGGATTCTGGCGTTCACCCACTGGGTCAAGACCTACGTCATCTTCGCCCAGAAGTCCACGAGGGTCCGGTTCGACGGGGCGCCCCCCGACGACCCGTCCTGGGGGAACAAGCCCCCCGACAACGACGAAAGGCCGCTCCAGCCGCCGGTGCTGATCAAGCCGGTCTGCTGCCCGCCGCTGGTCTCGTTCAGCACGCTCCCCGAGGCGCACATCTGGCTCGACTGGATCATCGGCAAGCCGGGTTATCGGTTCGGCGACAACCGGGTCTCATCCGGCGGGTTCGACGACCCCCGGGAGATGACCGACGCCGGCTGGATGGACCTGAGCTACCAGATGGAAGGGATCGACTCGAAAATGGCCGTCGTGCCGCGCGGCAAGTCGAAGACAAACCGGATGATCCGGCTGAGCGTGAATCCCAAGAACCCCGCGGATCTCGAAACGACCCTTCCGGCGTTCCTCGACTTCCCCGTGGCGGCCGTCCGGTCGCCGGCCGTCGCGGTCAAGGCCAGCAACCTGATCCGGATCTCCGTGCTCGTGAAGCGGCCGATGGAGGGGACGCCCGGCGGCGGAGGGATCATCGTCCGCGACTCGATCGGCGGCGAGCAGCTCCAGTTCCGAACCACCGACGTCATCCCCCAGTTCAGCCGGGTGGTCCTCTACCGCAAGGCCCCGACCGACTGCGAGTTCACCGTGACCTTCGGCCTGGCCGGCTACGGTGAGGCCCAGTTCGACGACTTCCGGGTCGAGCTCGTGGAAGAAGACCGGCCGTCGAGCCGCGCCGGCGGCAACCTCGCCAACGACTCCGAAACCCGACCGGAGCGCCAACCCCCGAAGCCCGACCCCGGCCTCCCCGTTTCCGCCGAGACCCCTGAACAAAAACGCCCTCGCCGACGTTGAAAAGGAGAGTCGCCCGGCGCACTGCCGCCCGGGCGGCCGCACGTCTCCCAGGTTTTGATGTTGCCCGAGGTCGTCGTTCTTGACCCTTCGCGGGGCCAGGTCGTTGACAGAATCCGTTCAAGATGATGGACTTTGGAACCTTGATTCCGAAGTCGATCCGCCGTGACCTGGGTGTGGTAGACTGACCAGTAGGCGAGGGTGGTTCCGATCGGGAGGTCTGGGTCGGTCAAGCCGGCTCGACATTCCCGATCGAGGCCGAATCGGCGGAACCCGCCGGAACTTTTCGCACTTGCGCCGCATCCAAGTTAGTGGAATCGCGATCGAGGCCCCCTGAGCGCCCGAGGTTCAGGCCGGGTTTCGGCCTTTCAAGTTCCAATCGTTCGCTCGAATCGACTTCGGTATCAACGTCGCCCCGCTGGTTTTCGCCGTTCGCGGCGTCGGGCCGTGGCGCGTCGATGGTCCGCTTTTCGATCCGAAATCTCGACTCACATTATTGATACGGCGAACGCCCCCGGCTCGTGGGCCGCCGGCCCCTTTTGACTCAAGAGGAGTTTCACCGCATGGCGAAGATCCAGGCCGTCTGGGCGATCGACATCGGTCAGGCCGCGCTCAAGGCGCTCAAATTGGTTCCGGGGCCGACTCCCGAACAGGTCGTGGCCGAGGCGTTCGACTATATCGAGTATCCCAAAATCCTCAGCCAGCCCGACGCCGACTCCGAGGAGTTGGTTCGCGAGGCGCTGGCGACGTTCACCGACCGCAACGACCTCAAGGGGTGCAAGGTGGCCATCGCGGTCCCCGGCCAGGCGGGGTTGGTCAAGTTCATCAAGCTGCCGCCGGTTGAGAAGAAGCGGATTCCCGACATCGTCAAGTTCGAGGCCAAGCAGCAGATCCCGTTCGCGCTTGACGAGGTCGTCTGGGCCTATCAGCAGATCGGCGACGACGACGACGAGACGGGCGACGACGAGTTCATGATGGCCGAGGTCGGCCTGTTCGCCATGAAGCGCGACCAGATCAACCGGGCCATTCTGCCCCTCGCGGTCGCCGGCATCGAGGTCGACATCGTCCAGATGGCCCCGATCGCGCTCTACAACTTCATCGCCTACGACCAGATCAAGGGGAGTGGGTCGAAGGACTCGGTGGTCCTCATCGACATCGGGGCCGACAACACCGACCTGATCATCACCGACGGCACCCGGATCTGGCAGCGCAACGTGCCGATCGGCGGCAACCACTTCACCCGCGCCCTGACCAAGGAGCTGAAGCTCACCTTCGCCAAGGCCGAGCACCTGAAGCGGAACGCCACCAAGGCGCCCGACCCCCGGGCCATCTTCACGGCCATGCGGGGCGTGTTCAACGACTTCACGAGCGAGGTCAACCGCTCGATCGGGTTCTATTCGAGCATCAACCGGTCGTCGAAGATCCGCAAGGTCGTCGGCCTGGGAAACGGCTTCAAGCTCCCCGGCCTCCAGAAGTTCCTCCAGCAGAACCTCAGCCAGGAGGTCGAGAAGCTCGACGATTTCGTCCGGCTCGAAGGCGAGGAGGTCAAGGGGGCCCCGCAGTTCCAGGACAATCTGGCGTCGTTCGCCGTCGCCTACGGCCTGGGTGTTCAGGGGGTGGCTCGCGGCGGCCTCAGCACCAACCTGCTCCCTCCGGAGATCGAGCGCATCCGGATGATCCGTGCCAAGAAGCCCTGGGCGCTGGCCGCGTCGGCCCTGATCATGCTCGGGCTCAGCTCGCTATTCGTCCTGGGGGACTACCGGGCCTTTGCCAAGGTGTCGACCCACCAGTTCAAGGAGGCCGTCGACCAGGCGACCAGCGTCTCCAAGCGCGGGGCCGAGATCAAGTCCGGCCTTACCACCGCCCAGGGTGCCTTCAAGGCCAAGTACGAGGAGGGCAAGTCGCTCATCATCGACCCCACCAACCGGGGGATGTGGCCCCAGTTCCTCCGGATGATCAGCTCGTACTTCCCCGATCCGACCCGGGAATACGGCTTGAAGGCCAACGATCCGGCCGACGAGTACGCGATCGAGAAGCTCACGGTCCACATCGACGTCATCAAGCCGGTCTGGCGGACCGACGTGGCCACCGAGTGGTTCGATACGCTTGATCCCCCGTTCAAGCGGCTGATGCACCCCTACGACGTGGCCAATCCCCCCACCGGCGAGGGCTGGATCATCCAGATCGTCGGTCACCACTACAACCCTTACCCGTCGGCCGAACAGCAGAAACTGAAGCCCGACGACCCCAAGCGGATGGAATTCGGCCCCTTCGAGTTCCTCACGCGCAAGGTCATGAGCAAGCTCAACTATCCGTCGCTGCGACTCTACGGGGTCAGCCACGTCGCGCTCGCCTGGCAGACCAGCGACCGCAACTGGACCAGCGAGAAGGGGAGCGCCACCAACAACCTGGCCAGCAAGACCGTCCCGCTGCTCGACCGCGCCGCGCCTCCCGAATCCAGTGAGGGGGGCGGCGGCGGCATGGGCGGCATGATGGAGAGCATGATGGCCAACATGAAGGGTGGCGGCAAGGGGGGCATGGGCGGCCCGATGGGCGGCATGATGGGGGGCATGGGCGGTGGCCGCGGCCAGAGCGAAATGATGGCCGGGATGATGGCCGGGATGATGGGCGGCCGGATGGGCATGGGCGGTGGCGCCATGGACGCCGAAGCCCAGAAGAAGCTTCGCAAGCTCACCCGGACCGACTTCCTGATCCAGTTCCTCTGGAAGCCCGAGGAGCCCGGCGCGGCTCCCACGACGCCCGAGGAGGAGAAGGCCCAGATCGAAGAGCGTACGGCCAAAGTCAAGAAGATCCGCGAGGATATGTCCGAGGCCGAGAAGAACAGCCCAGCCGTCACCGTTCCCAAGGACGACGAGATCGAGAAGCTGTCGAGCAAGAAGACGGCCGACATCGAGAACGCGATCAACAATGCCCTGAGCGGTCCGGCCGCCCCGGCGCAGGCGGCTCCTCCGGGAGCGCCCGTCGGCACGCCCGGCGGTCCGGCGGCCAAGGTTCCGGCGCCCAAGGCCTCGGCCGTTCCCAAGGGCCCGGCCGTCCCCGCGGCGCCCAAGTCCTGATCGAGGCCTCCAGGACGACGTCGGCCGTGAGGGGGATTAACCGTTCCTCCTCGGCCGCCGTCGGACCCGCCGTCGCACTCACGGTCCGCTTGGGCCCGAAACGGATACGCAACCTTCACACGGCTTCTCTGCACGAGGTTCCGACTACCATGGATCAACTCAAGGAATTCCTCCGCCAGGTCGTCAAATATCGGTTCTGGATCTCGGTCGTCACCGCGACCCTGTTCGCGGGGGGGGCGTACGTCCTGGGGTCGGGGCCGATCCAGAAGAAGACGACCGACGAGACCACCAAGATCACCAGCGCGGCCAAGGAGGTGCAGCAGTATGCCTCGCCGACCGTCCCCACGCCCGCCTACAAGCCGATCGTCGAGGAGAAGACCGTCGTCCTCACCAAGGACGTCGATACCGCGTGGAAGGAACTCTATGACCGCCAGGCCCCGCTCTTGACCTGGCCCGAGCCGGTCGCAGAGCGGTTCAAGAAGTGGGGCCGCCAGTGGCCCACCGAGGCCGCTGATGGAGCGGTGCAGATCGCGATCATCGACTACACCGAGGCCTACCAGAAATACGTCGACGAGGTCTTCAAGACCTTCCATCCGTTCGACTACGACACGGGCGAGGGAATCGTCGCCTCCCCTCCTTCCGCTGTCCTGCTTCGTTCCTCGGTCTTCGATCTTAACAAGCAGGCGCCGAAGCTGGGCGAGGTCTGGGCGTCCCAGGAGCGGCTCTGGGCTCAGCGGACCGTCCTCGAAGTCGTCGCCAACGTCAATCGCAACGCCACCGACTGGGACTCGGCCCGTTTGAAGGAGATCAAGGTTCTGGAGGTCGGCAACGCCTCCGCCCAGGACCAGCGGTCGATCGCCAAGGGGGACGAACTCACGGCGCCCGAGGCCATCAAGGCACCCAACGAGCCCGAGGAGGAAGAGGTGCCAGCCGGCGGGATGGGCGGCGGCAGCATGATGGCCATGGCCAGCATGATGGGGGGCGGGATGGGTGGCCGTGGAGCCGGTGCCTCACAGGGGCCCGAGGACGTCATGTTCCTGACCCCGGAAGGGGGAGCCACCCAGTACAAGATCCTGCCGATCATGATGACCGTCCTCATCGACCAGGACCACGTCCAGGATTTGCTGGTCGAACTTGAGAATTCGCCGATGGCGATCGAGGTCATGGACTTCGAGCTGCGACGCCCGGAGAGCCGGGTCGTCAAGCCCGAGAAGGGGGTCGCTCCCATGGGATACAGCGGCGGCATGATGGGCGGCATGATGGGTAGCATGATGGGTCGCGGCGGCATGCGGTCCGGCCCGATGGGCTACGGCGGCATGAGCAGCATGATGAGCAGCATGATGGCTCGCGGCGGCGGCATGCGGGGCGGCCCGGGCGGCGACTCGATGGGCGGCATGAGCAGCATGATGAGCAGCATGATGGGGGGGGCCGGAGGCGCGGCCGTGGCCGAGAAGAAGGGCACCGACCAGCGGAGCGTCGACCGAGCCAAGGAACGCCAGGAGGCCGAGAAGGCGATCGAATCAATCAAGGGAACGTCGCTGTTCGACCCCTATTTCAATATCCTCGAGCTGACCGTCTACGGGCGGGCCCGCTTCTACAACCAGCCGCCCGCCGATATCGAGGCCCCCGCGTCGCCGGGAGACGCCGACGCCCCGACCACGGCGACGGGAGACGAACCGGCCAAGGGCGAAGCCGCCAAGGCTGAAGCCCCCAAGGCTGACTCCGCCGATGCGGAAGCTCCCAAGACGGAGACGCCCAAGGCCGAGAGCCCGGTCATGACGCCGAAGGCGGAAGCTCCCAAGGCGGAAACGCCGAAGGCCGAGAGTCCGGACGTGGCACCAAAGGCGGAGACGCCGAAGACGGAAACGCCCAAGGCCGCGCCGGCCGATGCCAAAGCCGCGCCGCCTGATGCCAAGGCCGAGGCGCCCAAGTCGTAGCCCGGCCGCCCGATTCGTCGTCGATCCCGCTTCGCGCGCAGTCGGCCGCGCGGCTGTTCCCAGACTCCTCGATATTCCGTCTCTCCTCGCCCGGAGAGGTCATCTCTAGAACCAGGAGGCCCTCGCATGGCCAACCCCAAAGTGGAAAAGCTCAAAGACTTCGGTCTGCGATACGGCGACAAGATTGCCGTGGCCTTGGCATCGGTCGTGTTCGTCCTCTGTCTGGGGATGGCCTTCAAACGCCCGACCATCGACATCAAGCCGGAACAGATCAAGAAGTACGCGGAGCAGTCGGAATCCAACATCTCCCGTCGCCAAGATCCTGAGGAGATCCTCAAGATCCTGGTCGACCAGGGGCTCAAGAATTCCAATTTCGCCAAGGAGGCGGAAGAGTCGGCTAAGATCCTCCTGGTCGCCGACGATTTCCGGGCGGCGCGCGAGTGGGTCACGCCCGAACCCGGCGCGGGCCTGATCCGCGACAACCCGAAGCTGATCGCGCCGGCTAACGTCTATGCGTATCCCGGCCGCGGCGGCGCCCTGGTCTTCGCGCTGGACTCCGAGGGGAATCGCATCCTCGAAGCGGAGAAGAAGGAAGCGCCCAAGTCCGAGCCCGCGCGTCGTCGTCGGCGTCGTGGAGCGGCGGGCGGCGGCGGCTCGATGATGGGCGGCATGATGGGGGGCATGATGGGCGGCGCGGCTCGCAAGGGGTCGGGCGGCAAGAGCCAGGCTGAACTGGAGAAGGAAGCCAAGGAAGACGAAGCCCGCCGTCGTAAGCTGATGCAGGCGCGGCTCTCCGGCAAGGACGAGCCCGCCGCCAAGGACGAGGAAGCGGCCGGGCTGCTCGCGGACAAGGGGCCGCCCCCCAAGGAGATCACCAAGGGGCTGCGGTGGGTCGCCGTGACCGCCACGCTCGACCACGCCCAGATGCTCGCCAACTACCGCGACGCTCTCAAGAATCCGTCGACCGCGCAGCCGTACTATTCGCGGCTCGACGTCCAGCGCCAGGAGCAACAGTCGGACGGTGCCTGGGGCGAGTGGGAAGACGTCGCCTCGAAGCGCAACCTAGACATCCTCGACAACCTGCCCGAGGTAGACGAGGAGCTCACGCCCGACGACGTACGCCCCAAGAACCTGAACGACCCGCTGCCGTTCCTCAAGGCCGGCCTCTGGGAGAAGGTTCATATCGCCAGCCTTGTCCCCAAGGAGAAGAAGGAAGTCGCCCCGGCCACAATCCCCGGCGGCGGCGAGGGAATGATGGGGATGATGGGGAGCATGGGGAGTATGATGCAGGGGCCTGGCTCGGCCGGTGGCGGCCCAGGAGGCAGTGCCGAAATGATGAGCCGGATGATGGGAGGGCGGGGTGGCCGCGGCATGATGGGCGGCAGCTCGATGATGGGCGGAATGGGCGGCATGATGGATGGTGAAGCCGGTTTCATGGGCGGGATGGGAATGGGAGGAGGAGGAGTCGCGGGCGTGGATTCCCTCACCGATTTCTGGAAATCGGAAGAGAAGAAGGTCATGGTCCGGGCCCTCGACTTCACGGCCGAGCCCGACGCCACCTATCACTACCGCCTCCGCATCGTCGTCGTGAACCCCAATTACAAGCGTGACGACGTCACCCCGGGCCACGACAACAAGTCCAAGGAACTGACCGGCCCGTGGAGCGAGCCGTCCAACGAGGTGCACATGCCCTCGGACGTCTCGGCCTACGCCATGGGCGTCCTGCCCGCCGGTGCCAAGTCGGACATGAAGGTCGTCTTCCAGGTCATCAGGTTCAACCCCGAGGACGGCGTCACCGTCCCCCAGAACTTTGAAGCCTCGCCGGGCGAGATCATCGGCGAACCGTTGCGCCGGGACGTCCCCGTCTCCGACGGCACCGGCAAGAAACTCAAGCTCATCGATTTCAACACCCGCCAGATCGTCCTCGACGTCGACGGCGGCTGGCAGCCCATGCCGACGGGGTTCGCCGGCGGCGGCCTCCCCCGACCCGCCACGGCCCTGCTGTTGCGAGCCGACGGCGCCGTCATCGTCCGCGACGAGGCCGACGACCGCCTCGACGCGGTGCGCAAAGACATCGACACGAATTACAAACGAGAACTCAAAGAGTCGAACAAGGAACGCGAGAACGGCATGGGCAGCGGCTACGGCGGAATGATGGGCAGCATGATGGGCGGAATGATGGGCGGCGGCGGCGCGCGAGGCCGCGGTCGTTAACCCGCATCGCCCTCGCCGACTTTCGGCCGATCTCGACGACACGCGACACCCCCTCGTTCATATGAGGGGGTGTTTTTGTTGAGGGACGGAGCGGGCCGAGACACGATAGGCTTTGTGTGGCTTGAGGCGGCTTAAAAAACGTATTTGGGCGGGTTGGGAGGGTTGATTCGGTTGTTTGGAGTCGAGATTTCGACAAAGCGGAGTACTTCCCCTTGACCTGACGTGCGACAAGGGGTACACAGCCTCGCAACTTCTCCCGTTCTCGGCGCTCATCATCACTTACACCTCGAACAACACGCCGCAGGACCTTTCACCTGGGTGAAGGCGCTGTTCCGCTCGGTCGGAATGGTTCGGGCGCAGGTATCGCACAATCGTGTATCGCCGTGAGGACTCGAACGAGGCCGCTCTCAGGGAAGTCGGCGGTCGTCCACTGGCGGCGAAAGGAGGTCGCGTTGGGAAGGCTCAGAACGCTCACTGTCATCATGATCCTCGGCGCAGGGACGGGGGCGTCCACGGAAGGTGCGTCCCCCGACGACGCGGCGGCTTCGCCGTCGCAGGCGCCGGCGACCCGCAAGCCGTCGCCCGTTCCGCCGATCAAGTATTTGGAGGCGGGGTCGCGGCTGTTCAACAGCGGCCAATTCGATCTCGCCGCGAAGTATCTCGACGCGGCCGCAATGTATCGCGATCAACTTCAAGAGGACGAGCGGACGTCGCTCGACGCCTACGTCAAGGAGTTGGGCAAGGTCCGAGGGATCGGTTCGGCCGCCGAGCCGACGACGGCGGTGGTTGATCCGACGTCCTCCGCGCCGGCTCGGCCGGCGGCGGCCGTCGAGGCCACGCCGGTTGCGAAGCCGGCGATCGACGCGGCGTCGACCTCCGACGGCAAGCAGCGGGCCCGTTGGCTGCTGCATGAGGCTCGCGAGCAGATGTTGCTCGGCGAGTACGACCACGCTGAGAAGAAGATCAGCGACGCCGAGGCGATCGACGTCAAGTGGGGCCTCTTCGACGACACCCCCGCCAAGGCCCGCGCGGCGCTAGTCAAGGCCAAGCCCAAGGCCGGGGCGGACGTCAAGACGAGCAAGGTCGGCGATCACAAGACCGCCAAGGCCAAGCTCAAGGACGCCCGCGCCGCGCTGGCGGATCGCCAGTTCGAGCAGGCCGAGGCCATCGCCCTGGAAGTCAAGAACTGGAACCTGTCCTACGGCATGTTCGAGGACAACCCCGACAAGGTGGCCGCCGCGGCCCGGGCGCTCCGCAAGCGCGACGGCATCCGCAACACGCCTGCGAAGGAGCAGGCCAGCCAGGGCGTCTACGACGTGCTGGTTCAAGAATCGCGGCAGTTGATGAAGATCGGCCGGATCGACGACGCCGAGGCCAAGGCGCGGCAGGCTCAGCGGATGAACGTCGTGCCCTCGCTCACGGACGATCGGGCTGAAGCGGTGCTCCACGACATCGCCATGAACCGGGCCAAGGCGAAGGGCGCTGCGCCCGGCTCTCCGGCCGAGATCGCCGAGCCCGCCAGCAACGTGGTCGAACGCGAGGCCAACGCCTTGCTTGAGAAGGGCGACCAGGCCAAGGCCGTCGCCAAGTTCGCCGAGGTCGACCGCCTCCGGTCGCAAGAGTCCGGCCTGCCGACGCTGGCGGTCGCGACCTCGAAACCGATCCTCGACCCTCACGTCGAGAAGAGCTCGGCCGACGAACCGGCGCTCGCCGCTCCGGGCGACGCCGACAAGAACGATTCGCAGGCCGCCGCGCCGACGCTCGAACTGGCTCCCGCAGACGCCGCCCCGGCTCCGGCCGCGGCGCTCGCGCCGGTCGACGCGCCGAAGCTCGACTCCGCGCCGGTCGCGGACGCGCCGGCCAATCGCGGCGAGCAGATGCTTGAGCAAGCCCGAGCCCTTTATACGAGCGGCAACTACCCCGCAGCCAAGCAATTGGCCGGCGAGGCGAAGGCCGGCAAGTTCGGCATCGAAGGCAAGGCCGACGAGCTGCTCGCGCAGATCGGTCTGGCCGAGCAAGGGGGGGCGCTGAGCCTCTACGAGTCGGCCCTCGCGGCCATGCGAAAGGGTGAAGTCTCCCGCGCCCGCAGCCTGTTGACCGACGTCGCGTCGGCGGGCTCGGTGCTCGACGAAAGCCTTCAGGCCAAGGTCCAGGAGCTGCTCAAGAACCTGCCGATCGACGGCGAGCCGGGCGGTCCCAAGGGGCGCGCGGTGGTCAACGATCGGCTCCAGCACGCGAACGACGCCGAGGCCCTCGCCGCTCAGAAGCTCAACGCCGAGGTCGGCACCAAGATCGCCGAGGCGCGTCGCCTCCAGGAGACCGACCCCGACAAGGCCCTGGCCATCTACGACCAGACCTTGAAGGCCGTCAAGGCTTCGGAACTCTCGGCCAACCTGGCCCGGCCGATGGTCCGTCGCCTGGAAGTGGCCATCGAGCTGACGAAGAAGGACAAGCTCATCTTCGAAGAGAAGATGAAAGACAAGACCGCCCGGGCCGAGATCGAGATCAAGCGGCTGCGGATTCTCGAGGCTGACAACGCCAAGAAGGCCCGTCTCAAGGAGTTCATGGACAAAGCCCAGGCGGCCTACGCCGAGAGCAATTTCGAGCAGGCCGAAGCCTACGCCAAGCGGGCCATGGAGGTCGATCCGACCGAGGTGGCCGCGTCGTTGCTCGTCTTCAAGTCCAAGTACGAACGCCGTTACAAGCAGGACGTGGAGACGAAAGCGGCCAAGGAAGACGGTGCCGTCCACGCCTTCCAGGAAGTGGACATCGCTTCGATCGCCGATCCCGAGGTCCAGATCAACGGCTTGAAGTTCCCCAAGAACTTCAAGGACCTGACCAAGAACCGGCTGGAGATGAACGCCAGGCTGGCGCCCAAGAAGGATCCTCACGTCCTGGTGACCGAGGCCAAGCTTCGCGAGCCGATCTCCGTCAATTTCGACAAGCAGCCGCTGAGCGAGGCGATCACGTTCATCGCCAACTACTCGGGGCTGAACATCACCATCGACCCCAAGGCCCTCAGCGACGAAGGCCTGACGTCGTCGAGCCCGGTCAGCCTGAACCTGACGAACGTTCAGCTCAAGACCGTGCTCAAGCTGATGCTCCGGCCCCTGGGCCTGACGTGCGTGCCCGAGGACGAAGTGCTCTTGATCACAAGCCCGCAGGCGAAGGATCAGAACACCTATCCCCAGACGTACTATGTGGGCGACTTGATTATGCCCACGAACAAGAACGCCGCTAGCACGCCGGGCAGCACTCCGACGCCCGACGCCGCCAGCGCTGCGGTCGCGGCCGGGACGCCCGCCGCGTTGCTGGGATCGACGGCTGGTCCGAACGGAATCTCCGTCACCAAGGAGGGCCGTCCCGAGATGGATCTGACGCCGCTGATCCAGCTCATCTCCAACTCGGTCGCTCCAGGCACCTGGCGGATCACCGACAGCACCGGCCAGGACATCTCCGCGGGTTATGGATTGGCCGGCGGCTTCGGCGGCGGCGGTGCGGGTGGCGCTGGAGGGATCGACGACAATCGGCCCCCGGGCTCGATCACGCCGTTCTTCCTGAGCATCAGCCTGATCATCCGCCACACGGCGGAAGTCCACGAGCAGATCGCCGACCTGCTCCGCCAGCTCCGGCGGCTCCAGGACCTCCAGGTGTCGATCGAGGTTCGGTTCATCACGGTGAACGACCAGTTCTTCGAGCAGATCGGCGTCGACTTCGACTTCGCCATCAACTCCAAGAGCGTGGGCAAGAAGAGCACCTGGGCGTTCCCCAATAACCTGATCACCGGCCAGACCGGCGGCACCACCGGCGGCACGACGGCCGGCGGCACCGGCGGCACGACGGCCGGCGGCACCGGCGGCAGCACCGGCGGCCTCGGCGGCGGCAGCAGCGGCGGCAGCACCGGCGGCCTCGGCGGCGGCAGCAGCGGCGGCAGCAGCGGCGGCCTCGGCGGCGGCAGCAGCGGCGGCCTCCGGCGGCGGCAGCAGCGGCGGCCTCGGCGGCGGCAGCACCGGCGGCGGCAGCACCGGCGGCGGCACCGGGACCTCCTCGCCCGCCTACCTCATCAACCCGATCCGCGACTACTCCAACTACTACCCCGGCGGACAGTCGCCGATGGTCGTGGGCACCCAGGGAGGCGGACTCTACAACTTCTCGCCGACCTTGCAGGTTCCGTTCACGAACACGACGGGCAGCCTGATCGCCCCGTTCAACACGGTGGCCGGCGCCGGCGCCTCGCTGGGCCTGGCGTTCCTGAGCGACCTTGAAGTGTACTTCTTCATGACGGCCGCTCAGGGCGACACTCGCAACAACATCCTCCAGGCGCCCAAGGTGACCACGTTCAACGGCGCCGCGGCGACCCTGGTCAACGGCCAGCAGCAGTTCTACGTTCAGAGCTTGTTCCCGGTCGTCGGTCCCGGCTCGGTGGCGTTCGTGCCGTCGATCGGGCAGTTGAACAACGGCGTCAACCTCCTGGTCACGCCGGTGGTCACCGCCGACCGCCGCTACGTCCGCTTGAGCCTCACGCCAAGCTTCACGACCATCAACAACTTCACGACGATCTCGGTCCCCGCGGCCGTCGGTGGAGCCGGTCTCGGCGGTGCCTCGGCCGCGATCAACGGCACGATCCAGTTGCCGAACATCACCAACACCACGGTGAACACCACCGTCACGGTCCCCGACGGCGGCACCGTCCTCCTCGGCGGCGTCAAGCTGCTCCAGGAAGAACGGAAAGAGTACGGCGTGCCCGTGCTCTCGAAGACCCCCTGGATCGACCGCCTGTTCCGCAACGTCGGAATCGGTCGGAACACCTCGAGCCTCATGCTCATGGTGACCCCGCGGATCATCATCCTCGAAGAAGAGGAAGAGAAGCTGGGCATCCCGTCGGTCGCCATGTGATCTCGGTCGATCCGACCGATCGTCGTAACCAATCAGGAACCGCCGGGACGACCTCCCCGGCGGTTCTTTTTTTTCGTCCCTGGGATTCCGCGAGGCGGCTTGAACCGGACGGAGAATCGGATCATGCTGAATCCCGGGCCGTCCGTCGCACGTCCGCGCGGGGCTCGTCGCTCCGGAAAGGGAGAAACCACATGAACGTCTTGATCCTGCCCGTGACGCTGCTGGCCCTCTTGCCCCAGCAACCCGCCGACGACGGCCGTTCCCCCACACCCGCCGCCGCCGCCGCCGTCGAGCCGTCGCCGGACTGGAAACCGGCGGGCCGCAGCCTCTGGTTCGACGCCCAGTCCAAGCCCAAACGGCTGATCGTCCGCGCCCGGGTCGTGCTCCGTGAAGGCGCGCTCGAGCACTTCCTCTGTCTCAAGGGGACGAAGGAACACGAGGCAATCGTGGCGACCGACGCCGATCCCAGACAGATCCACGCCGGCCTGCTGCTGACCGGGGCCGAGCCGGGCCACCCCGTCCGATTCAAACCCAAGTTCGAGCCCCCGGCGGGATCGACGATCGACATCACGGTCCGCTGGAAGAACGGCGGCAAGATCCAGGAGGTCGACGCCCGCCACTGGGTGAAGGACGAGAAGACCAAGAAGGAGCTGGACGTCGATTGGGTGTTCGCCGGCAGCTTGCTCTACGAAGACCCGGTCTCGAAAAAGATGATCTACGCCGCCGAGGAAGGCGATCTGATCACCGTGGCCAATTTCGGCAGCTCGATCCTCGACCTGCCGATCGCCAGTTCGGCCGACGACTCCAGCCGCGTCTTCATCGCCAATACCGCACAGCTTCCTCCGCTCGGGACCGAGGTCCAGTTGATCCTCAGCCCACGACCGCCGAAACCGAAAGTCGAGAAGACGCCCTGAACGTCGACCGGGCCGCCCACGCCTCGCCGCCGCCGCGAATTCATTCGAGCCGCAGCGCGCACCACACTCCGAAAGGATGATACTGGGCGTCCAGCGGCCGGACTTCCAACTTCTCCCACTCTTCCGGCGACCAGATCACAAGCCGCGCGGCGTAGCCGTTGATCCGCCAACCGGCGGCCGGCGGAGTCCGTTTCATGGGCCGATACTTGACGTGGAGAAACGCGCGGGGGGCGGACGAGTCGTTGACGCTGTGAATTTTGTGCACGAGGGTTTCCTCCTGCATCGGCGGCTTTGCGTTGACCGCGAAGACCAGTGCGGGGTAATTTCGGCTGTTTGGAATGGATGGCTGCGCGTTCGAACTCTTCATTCTCGGAACGATGTGAGTGATCGGAGACTGCTTGGGCGAATTGCTGGTCTAGATCAGGCGGAACAGCTCAACGACGAACCGCCCTGCCAATGAGGAATCGGCACTTGGCTTTTTTAGGTGCCACTTTAAGTATGCGCCTAATAAGACTATCGGCAAGGGAAGAAGAGCACGTGTCCTTGCTGTCATGAAGGCATGCCTGCGTTGATCGGGACGACGGGAACGAGCCGCAAGGTTTTTTCGGGATCGATTCAAGATCGTCGGTCGCGCGACCGAGGATGGGCCTGGTTTTCGATTCGACGACGAGCCTGTCGGATCGTCCGCCGATCCATCGGGGCGGGGCGAGGTCCGGCCGTATTTCTTCCACACTCAGGAACCGAGCACGCCTCATGGATGCACCCGCTTTGATCGCCACGGAGAATCTCAGCAAGGCTTACGGCGGATTCTTCGCGCTTCGTGATCTGAGTTTGAACGTTCGCCAGGGCGAAGTGTTCGGCTTGCTCGGCCCGAACGGGTCGGGCAAGACGACGACGATCCGGCTCTTGCTCGGCCTGTTAAGGCCGTCGGAAGGCCGGGCGACAGTTGTGGGTTTCGACTGCTGGCGGCAGAGTCTCCAGGTCCGCCGGCTGGTTTCGTATCTCCCGGGCGAACTTCGGATGACGGGGTCGATGTCCGGGCTCGGGGTTCTCAAGTACCTCAGCGGGCTTCGCGAGGACGAGTCGCTCGATCGGGCCGTGGCGATCGCCGAGCAGGTGATGAAGCTGAATCTCAGGCGGAGCGTCCGCAAGTATTCGACCGGCATGAAGCAGAAGCTGGCGCTCGCCCAGGCGTTCGCCGACCCGGTCGACATCCTGATCCTCGACGAGCCGACCTCGGCGCTCGACCCGTCGGCCCGCGCCGACGTCCTGACACTGATCCGCGAGGCTCGCGGCCAGGGGCAGACGGTCATCTTCTCGGGGCACGTCCTGTCGGAGATCGAAGCGGTCTGCGATCGGGTGGCGATCCTCCGGCTAGGGCGGCTCGTGCACGTCGAGGACATGCACGCCCGCCGCCGACTGCGGATGCTCCTGATCCGGTTCGCCGGCGATCCGCCCGCGACGTTCCCCGAGGAACTGGAGCTGACGGTTCGCGAGCCGCAAGGCGCGGCCGTGCTCCTGGAGCATCGAGGCCCGCTCGGGCCCCTGCTCCGCTGGCTGGCGACCGTCGACGTCGAGGACGTGGCGATCGGGACCGAGGATCTTCACAGCTTGTACAATCAGTATCACGGACCCGACGTGGTTGTGAACGAGGACGCCCTCTCATGAATCCGTTCCTGACCCTGGTCGCCAAGTTGTTTCGGGACGTTCGCTGGAGCCTGCTGTTCTCCGTGGCTTCGCTGTTCGCGCTGGGATGGCTGTTCGTGTACGTCACGTCGCTCAACGAGAGCAAGATTCGCAAGGATCTGGCGGCGCCGCCGGGTCAGAACCGCCGCGCCGACATGATGCGCGAAATGGGGATGACGGAGGAGTCGGCGTCGGTCGCCATCATGATGGGGTCCTGGAACCATCCGTTCATCGTCCTGGTCATCGCGATCTGGGCCATTGGCCGGGGGTCCAGCGCCGTGGGCGCGGAGATCGAGCGCGGCACGCTCGACCTGGTGCTTTCCCGGCCGATCTCGCGGACGAGCTACCTGACGTCCCAGATCGTCACGTCGCTCGTGGGGCTGCTGCTGATCGCCTTGTCCTTGGCCGCGGGCGCCGTCGTCGCCACCCATTACAATGTGCTGAGTTCGCCGCCAGGGATCGGCGTCTTGTCGAGGCCGGCGTTGAATCTCGCGGCGCTTGGGCTGCCGATCTACGGCTACACGCTGTTCTTCTCGGCGATTGATCACGTCCGCTGGCGCGCCACGATGATCGGCTCGATGCTGACGCTCGCCGGGTTCATCGCTCGGGTGGTCGCGGTCATCCCCGTGTTCAAGGAGGCGAGCTGGCGGCCTTGGGTCGATCAAGCGTCGATCTTCAAGCTTTACAACCCCGTCGACGCCGTGACGACGCGCGAGTTCTTCTCCTTCGACGTCGCCGTGCTGTGCGGCGTCGGCGCGGCGTGCATCGGTCTGGCCTACCTCGTCTTCGCAACCCGCGACCTCCCGGCCAACGGCTGAGTCGTCGCGGCGAATCCGTCCGCATGGGAGGACACGCGTCGTGAGCACCACGATCATTCAGGTCGACTCTTTCACGAATCGCCCGTTCGCGGGCAATCCGGCGGCGGTCTGCGTCCTGGACGCGCCGGCGTCCGACGGCTGGATGCAGCGCGTCGCCTCCGAGATGAACCTGTCGGAAACGGCCTTTCTCCACCGGGTCGACGGCGGTCCACGGTATCGGCTTCGCTGGTTCACGCCGGCGGTCGAGGTCGATCTCTGCGGCCACGCGACGCTTGCCGCGGCCCACGTCCTCTGGCGGGAAGGTCATCTCGACGCCGACTCGATCGCCGAGTTCGAGACCCGGAGCGGCCTCCTGACCGCCCGCCGGCGCGACGACTGGATCGAGCTCGATTTCCCGGCCGAGCCGATCGAGACCGTGATCGTCGATCCCCAGGATCTCGACCGGATCGCCTCGGCGATCGGCGGGCCTGTACTCTTCGCCGGTCGCAACCGGTTCGATCTGCTGGTCGAGTTGCCCGACGAGGCCGCCGTGGTCGGTTTACGTCCCGACTTTGGCAAGGTGAAAGCAATCCTCGCGCGCGGGGTGATCGCCACCAGCCGCTCGGCCGATCCGGCGTTCGATTTCGTCTCGCGGTTCTTCGCCCCTCGGGTGGGTGTCGACGAGGACCCGGTGTGCGGCTCAGCCCACTGCTGTTCCGGGCCGTTCTGGGCGTCGCGGCTCGGCCGGAGCGAGCTGACAGCTCATCAGGTCTCGGCCCGGGGGGGCGTGATCAAGGTGCGCATGAGCGGATCGCGCGTCGCGCTGATCGGCCAGGCGACGACCGTGCTCCGCTGCGAACTGCTGAGCGATCCCGAGTAGAGTTGTAGGGCGCCCCTTGTGGGCGCCCGAGTCGCCAAGGCCGCCGCGGTTGCCGACGCCGATCGGGCGCCCACAAGGGACGCCCCTACGTGTGCAACACATACGCAAACCGCTCTAGATTCGATCAGAGGGCGTGAAGGGCTTGACCGAGGTCGTCCCAGAGGTCGTTGACGTCTTCGAGGCCGACGGAGAGGCGGACGAGTCCCGGCGTGATCCCCAGCCGTGCGAGGACCGCCGGATCTTGCCCTCGGTGGCTCGTGCTGCACGGGTGGCTGAGGGTCGTCTGGACGTCGCCGAGGCTGGGGGCGAAGGGGATCTCGCGGAGCGACCGGATCAGGCGGTCGGCCTGGTCGCGGCCGCCGACGTCGAACGTGATCATGGCTCCGAAGCCGCGCACGAAGATCCGCCGTGCGAGGTCGGCGTCGGGGTGGGACGCGAGCCCGAGATAGAAGACGCGCCGGACCTTGGCGTGGGATTCGAGCCGGTGGGCCAGCTCGAGCGCGGTCTGGGAGGTCCGCTCAACTCGCAGGCTCAGGGTCGCCATGCCCCGGAGCGACAGCCAACTGTCGAACGGGCCGCCCGTCTGGCCGAAGGTCGAGGCGACGCTCTTGATCCGGTCGATCAGCGACTTCGGTCCCAGGGCCGCGCCGAGGGTCACGTCGCTGTGGCCGCCGATCAGCTTGGTCAGCGAGTGGACGACGATCGTCGCGCCGAGTTCGAGCGGGCGGCACAACAGCGGAGCGAACGTATGATCGATCAGGAACGGGACGCCCGCCTTGCGCGCCGCCTCGCCGACCCGCTCGACGTCGCAGACGCGGAGCAACGGGTTGGAGACCGTTTCGGCGACGATCAGGCGAGTGCGGGGCGTGATCGCCGATTCGAGCGATTCGAGTCGCGAGGGGTCGAAGGCGTCATGAAGGACGCCGAACCGCGACAGCTCGCGGGTCGCCAGGGTCGTGGTCTTGCCGTACAGGCCGTCGGAGATCGCGACGTGGTCGGCCTGATCCAGAAGAGCCAGCAACGAGGCGGCGACGGCGGCCATGCCCGAGGCGCAGACCACGCCGGCCTCGGCGCGTTCGAGCCGCGCCAGCTTGTCGCCGAGCTGAACGGCGTTGGGGTGGCCGTCGCGGGCGTAGAAGAACCCGCTCAGCCGGCCTTCGTTGAGGGCGTCGATATCGTCGAGGTTCTTGACGCGGTAGACCGAGCTGAGCGCGATGTTGGGGGCGACGGGCTCGCTCGCGGAGGGAGGAATTTCGGGCGCCCGGGCGCAGAGCGTCGAATCGGCGACCGGTTCTTGGCTGCTCATCGTCGCGATCGTCCTTTTCCAGTACGAGAACGGCGGGCGTGACAGGGCATGACTGTCGGGCGCGGCGACGGCGGTTGAGCCGCGATTCTCACGACCCGCCGCTCCGGCGATGGAACCGGCCGGCCTGGCCGAGCAACGAGATCAGCTCGCCAAGCTCGCGGAGGGTCACCCAGAGGTTGCGGGCGGCGCGGGCTTCCGTCATTTTCTTGCGGTGGACCGAGAGCTCCGTCCAGTCGACCGACCACGCCTGGGCGATCGCCGTCTCGCGGGCGTTGTCGACGAGCTGGGCGAGATCGTCGAGCAAGGCCTCGTCGATGCCGCTCTCGCACGAACGGTAGCGATGTTCCTCGTCGGGAGCCAACGCCTGGGGGGGCTTGGGCGCCGTGAGACGATCGAGAATCCGATTCTTCCACGAGACCTTGGGGCGGCCATTGCGGTTGTGCTGATGTTCGGCGTGGTTGGCGGCCAGGTCTTGATGGGAGGTCTCGCCGCTCTCCGGATCGACCCAGGGGCCGATCCGCACGACCAGGACGGTGATGTTGTCGTAGCCGCCGCGGAGGTTGGCGAGGCTGATGAGATAGCGGCAGGCGTCGCGCGGGTGGAAGTGCCCCGCGAACGCGCCCAGCTCGGGGTCGGTCACCGGTCCGGAAAGGCCGTCGGAGCAAAGCAGGAACACGTCGCCGATCTTGACGGCCAGCGGTCCCTCGACGTCGACCTCAATGTCGACCTCGGGGCCCAGGCTGCGGGTGATGACGTTCTTGGGGATCGAGTGGTTCGCCTGCTCGGGCGTCAGGTGGTTCCGCCGGACCAACTCCCAGACCAGGCTGTGATCGAACGAGAGTTGATCGATGCGGCGGTCGCGAACCCGGTAGACGCGGGAATCGCCGACGTGGGCCACGAGCGCCCCTTCGGGCAGCAGCAGGAGCGACGAGCAG